>JAPORR010000168.1 GCA_026710105.1 Alphaproteobacteria bacterium | reverse complement strand
TCGAAGAGGCGGCACGCGCACTTGTATTGAAGGCGCGGGAAAAGGGCTGGGAAGGTCCGCCGTTCAACCCTCTTCGCATCGCCGAAATGCTGGAGGTGCAGATCGAGGCAAATTCAAGCGTCGCAGACGCACGATTGGTGGCGACCGAAAACGGCCCAAAGATCGAATTCAATCCTCAGCAGCCGCGCGAGCGAGTTCGGTTCTCGATCGCTCATGAAATCGCACACCTCCTCTTTCCCGATTGGTCAGAACAGATTCGAAACCGGGGGGCGACGAGATGGAGGATGACTGGCAACTCGAAATGCTCTGCAACCTTGCCGCGTCCGAGTTTGTACTTCCGATCGGCAGCCTGTCGACAACGTCCGACGTTCCTCCAATCGAAGACCTGATGCGCCAGCGCCGACAATATGATGTCTCGGCCGAGGCATTTTTGATCCGGCTGGCCAAGATATCCAATCAGCCAATCGGCATCTTCGTTTCTTCGCCAACGGTCTCCGAGAACGGAACGCGACACTACAAAATCGACTATTTCGTCAGTTCACCGACCGCGCCGAAGATGCGCGTCTCAGGCAAGGCAATCCCCGACGACAGCATTGTGCATCGCTGCACCGCCATTGGGCACACGGATCGCGCGGTTGAAAACTGGGTGATAGATATCCCAACTCAGATTGAGTGTGTCGGCCTGACAGCCTATCCGGGAAGCGTTTATCCAAGGGTGGCAGGGCTAGTGAGATTTGACCACGCCCAAGAAAACCACCTCCCGATACGCCTGCTCCACGGCAGTGTTCTTGAGCCTCGTGTAGAGCCGCATTCCGGACAACGCTGTTCGACCGTCCTGGCCCACTCGGACGGCAGGTTTGCGTTACACTTCCGACACGCACTGCTCCTATACGCTCCCGAATCATCGTCGTACCGCAATTCTACCCCACCGCTGTTACCATTGGTGTTTTGCGATCACCTTTTCACCCCGTAATCGTTTCGCAAATTGATTGGGTCAACCCGCAGGCGGTGCCAGGGCGCGCATTACGGCATCCGGCTCACGATCGATCACCGTCAGCAGCACGCGCGCCGCCCGGTCGGGCACTCTCCGGCCCTGCTCCCAGTCTTGGATCGCCCGCGCATCCAGCCCGAACCTGTCGGCGAACTTCTGTCGGCTCAGCTTCATCCGCTTGCGCAGCGCGACGATTCTTCCGGCGGCGGGATCGTTCACGATCCGGCAGGGCAGCGCCGTCTCGCCCCGCACATGGGCGAGGACCTCGCCCAGCGCCGCCTCGATCTCCACTCCAGTTTCGGTGCGTTCGTCCGCCATCATTCCCTTGCCACCCGCTTGATCTCCGCCACCAGCCGGGCCAATGCCTTGCGGTCCGCCGCCGTTAGGTCGTCGCGATCCGCCTTGGCGTACGACGTCAGCATGTAAACCGCCTCCGGGTTCGCGCGCCAGAAGTAGATCGCGCGGATGCCGCTGCGTTTGCCTCGCCCGGAACCGGCCCAGCGCAGCTTGCGGATGCCGCCCGTTCCCTGGACGACGGGTGCGGCCTCCGGCCTGGGACGATGGCCGCCTCCATCTCCCGGCGGGCGTCCTCGGACAGCAGCTTGCGAACAGCGCGCTCATAGGTCCGCGTGACGTAGAGGTTCATTTAGCGTATTCTGCGGCATTGCCGCATGATGTGCAAGCGGGATTACTCCCTGAGGCCATTTGCGAGGGGACGGTAATGGGCGGTGGTTCCGAGGAGGCAAGATCAGGTGGAGGCAGCTGTCTCTGCTGATTGTGCCTTCCGGGCGAGAAGGACGCGGTCCACTTTGTTTGTGCTGGCGAGTGGCAATGCGGCAAGGAAATGCACTCGGCGCGGGTGCATATAGGCAGGTGCCTCGGCCAGCGCATATGCCTTGACTGCATCCGCGTCCAGCCGCGCGCCCGGCCGGATCGTGACGAAAGCAACTGGCATGTTGCCGCGCACCGGATCTGGCACCGGCACTAAGCAGGCCTGGGCGATATCGGGATGACCCTCAAGCACCTTCTCGACCTCGGATGGCCAGACATTCTCGCCATTGACGGTGAACATGTCGTCCACCCGCCCCACAAAATAGTAGAAGCCCTGCCCGTCACAGCGCATGACGTCGCCCGTACGGTAGAATCCGTCCATAGTCACCGCCTCGGCGGTCTTCGCTGGCAAGTTGAGATAGCCCGGCATGTTAGCGGGACACCGCATCTGCAGCTCGCCCTCTTCCGCATCGAGGTCGGCACCTGCAGCCAGCCGCATCTCGACCCCCTCAAGGGGCGTGCCGAGCGCCAGGTCGGGCGTCGGCACGCCGTCCGGATGTGCACCGAACACGACCGGCCCTGCCTCCGTGGTGCCATAGGCATAGACGATGCGGGCCCCAGGGAAGACGCGGCGCGTCTCGGCGAAAAGCGCGGCCGTAGCCGGGGCCGAGCCCATCGTCACTACCTCGACGGAGGAGAGGTCAAGCCGCGCGATCGTCTCCTGTTCCTGGAGCACCAACGCGATCATGGTTGGCACGGAGGTAAGCCAAGTGCAGCCAAAGCGCGAGACCGCTTCCAGATAACGCGTGGCGGTGAACTGCCCGAGCAACGCCATGCTCGCATGGCCCGCCAGCAGGAATTTGGAACTGGCGAGCGCATTCATGTGGTAGAGGGGTGCGGCGACCAGGAAGCGGTGCCGGTCCACCGCCGGGTTTGCGCGCAGGCGCATGTCGATCGCCCAGAGATGGCCCGCATGGGTGAGCGGCACGCCCTTTGGCCTGCCGGTAGAGCCTGAGGTGTAGAGAATCTGCGCCACCTCGTCCGCCCCCGGCATGACAGTCTCAAACACGCCCGGATCAAGGAAGGCCTCGAAATCCGGGCCGAATACCACTGCTGACAGCCCGTCCGGCGCGCGGCGCCGGCGGGCCTCATCCACGAAGACCAGCCGGGCGGCGCTGTCCCGCAACACATGGGCCACGGTCTCGTCCGGAAAGCGCCAATTGACCGGCACAGCGACGAGACCTGCACGCATGCTACCCATATAAACGGCCAGCCAATCGGCGCTGTTGGCAGCAAAGATAGCGATGCGCTCGCCACGTACGAGCCCCCGGCCACGCAGCGCGCGGGCCACAGCACGGGCGCGCTCGTCGAGCCAGCGATGCGAGCACAGCGGTGCGCCCTCCCAGTCGGCAGCATCGATAATGGCGGGCCGGGCCGGGTCGCGGTTACGGTCCACAAGGTCGCCAAGATTTGTGCGCATGGGCGCGGATCCCCCTCGTTGCAGCCGGGGCGAGAATAGCCCTTGCCGGGCGGCCTGTCCCCGCCTGCGCAGGACTGCCGCACCCGCTGGCGTCTGCCCTCCTGGCGTGCTATGCGCCTCGTCCCATGACCGACGCGCTGCCGCTCAACGTCACCGGGCTTCAAGCGAAGATTGATGCCTCGCCCTTCAACGCCGGCATGGGAATCATCGTAACCCATGCCGACGCCGAGGCCGAAGAGGTGGTCATGCGCCTGGAGATGCGCCCGGAATTCGAACGCGCGCACGGCACGGGGCAATATCACGGCGGCGTCATCTCCGCCTTCATCGACACGGTTGGTGACTACGCGCTGGTGGTAAACCGGGGTGGCGGCGTGCCGACCATCAACTACCGCACAGACTTTTTGCGCCCGGCATCGAACACCGCGCTGACCGGCAGGGCGAAGGTTCGCCGGGCGGGGCGGACAGTCGCGGTGGTCGATATCGATGTTTACGACGAGCAGGGCAGATTGGTTGCGGTCGGGCGCGGCACTTACGGCACACAGGTCGGATGAGGAACCCTTCGATGCTGAGATATGTCCTTCCCCTTTGCGCTTTCCTCGGAGCACTGATTGCCATGAATGCCCAGGCTGAGAACCCCAAGGTCTTTTTCGATATCGCCATCGACGAGCAGCCCGCCGGGCGCATCGTATTGGAATTGCGCGAAGATGTGGCGCCGAAAACGGTAGAGAATTTCCGTCAGCTCGCGACCGGGGAGCCCGGCTTCGGCTATGCCGGTTCACGATTCCACCGCGTCATTCCCGATTTCATGATCCAGGGTGGGGATTTCACTCGCGGCGACGGGCGTGGCGGCAAGTCGATCTATGGCGCGCGCTTCGAGGACGAGAACTTCACGCTGAAGCACGACCAGCCGGGCCTGCTCTCCATGGCCAATGCGGGGCCGGACACGAATGGGTCGCAATTTTTCATCACTACCGTGCCGACACCCTGGCTCGACGGCAAGCATGTCGTCTTCGGCCATGTGGCGGACGGTATGGACGTGGTCCGCAAGATCGAGCAGGCCCCCAACAACGCCGCCCGGATCGCGGCCTCGGGCGAGGTCAAATAGCCAACAGGGGCGCGGGCATATGGGCGTCTAGTGTCCTGTTTGCGCTCTTTCGACGAATCGGTGCGCCTTCCCGAGACGCCGTTTGCGGACGATCCGGGAGCCCGACTTGAGGCGATGAATGCCCCTGGCCTTTCGCCAGCAACCTGCAGGAACGCCCGCGCCATGCGGAGGCATGGTTCATGACCCGCCGCCGGGCCCGGAGTCCCTGCCGGGACCGCTACCTAGGCCATCATCGACAACCAGCCTGGCAGTCTCGTCATGGGCTGGGAGAGGCCCCATGACAGGGAACCGGGGCACGCTCGCAACCTATTTCGAGCGGCGCATGGCGCGTATCCTGTTGCTCGGCATCATCAGCGGGTTCCCCTGGGTGCTGATCGGCAGCAGCCTTAACCTCTGGCTGAAGGAGGACGGGCTGAGCCGCAGCACCATCGGCTGGGCCGGCCTGATCTTCGGTGTCTATGCCTTCAACTTTCTCTGGGCGCCGCTGATCGATCGCATACGCTTACCCTGGATCGCGGACTGGCTTGGCCAGCGCCGCTCCTGGATCATGATGCTCCAGACCATCATACTCGCCTGCCTTGCGCTGTGGAGCATGATCGAGCCTTCCGCCGACCTTGGCCTCGTGGTGGCCGTCGGGCTCGCCATCGCTGTCGCCTCCGCCACCCAGGACATCGCTATCGACGCGCTGCGGATCGAGCAGATCGGTAAAGATGAGGGCGGGTCAATGGCCGCAGGCGCGGCCGTCGCGGTCGTCGGCTGGTGGACGGGTTACAAGCTCGGCGGTGCAGCGGCGCTCGAGGCCGCTCAGTATTTCCAGCAGGCGGGCATTGAGCATTACTGGCAGGCGACCTTTCTCGTTCTCGGCATTCCGGTCGCAGTTTGCAATCTCGCACTCACCTTCGTGCCGGAGCCCTCCGACGCCACCCGCATTGCTGCGCAGGGGCAGGACGAACAGGCGCTCGCTGCGCGGCTCAACGTTCCCGGCGCGGCGGGGCGCCTGTCTGCCTGGCTCGCTGGTACGCTGGCTGGGCCGTTGATGAGCTTCTTCCGGCGGAACGGCCTCGCCATCGCCGTCGCCGTGCTCGGCTTCGTCTTCCTTTTCAAGATCGGCGAGGCATTCATGGGCCGCATGTCACTCATCTTCTACAAGGAATTGGGCTTCTCCAAATCTGACATCGCCGTCTATTCCAAGGGCCTCGGCTGGCTCACTACGCTTGTCTTCACGGTGCTTGGCGGGCTGTTTGCCATCCGCATCGGACTCATCAGGGCGATGTTCGCCTCCGGTATCGCCATGGCGGCGACCAACTTGCTATTCGCGCTGATGGCATGGTCGGGCAAGTCGGAACTGCTGTTCGCAGCCGCCGTCGTCATGGACGACCTCACCAGCGCCTTTGCCACCGTCACATTCGTCGCCTTCATCTCGATGCTAGTGGATCGTACTTACACAGCGACGCAATATGCGCTGCTCGCTTCCATCGGCACGGCCGGGCGCACGCTGTTCGCCGCCTCCTCGGGCGAGTTGGTGGACTGGCTCGAAGGCGACTGGGGAACCTTCTTCGTCATCACTGCTCTGATGGTGCTCCCATCACTCGTCTGCCTGTGGGCCATTCGCAGCCGGCTCGCCGCCTTGCTCACTGGCGCCCAGGTCAACCTCTTCGGCAAGGAAGCAGATTCCACATCCTGAGTACGCAAGCCGACTTGCCGAAAGTGGCGTCCAGGGCCATAAGAGGCCTCCTTTCGAAAGGGCCAACCATCATGACCCTGCTCTCACGCGCCATTCTCGCACTCCTTCTAGCCGTTGTCGTCTGCCTACCCTGGACAGCCCGGGAGGTGCGGGCGGATGAGGAACAGCAGGTCGCCGCTGTCATCGAATATCTCCGCCAGCAGGAAACCGGCATCGTCCTGAGGGCACTCGATGCCTGGTGGGCGGAGCAGGAAGAATTACGGCGGCAGCAACAAGTAGCGCGCATCGGCGATAATTGGGATGCGATCATACGCGTTGGAGACGATCCGGCCATCGGTCCAGAAGATGCGGATGCAGTGCTGGTCGAGTTCTTCGATTATCGCTGCGGTTTCTGCAAGCGCGTATTGGACGATGTCATGGCGCTTGCGGCCGCGGACGGCAGGCTGCGTATCGTGTTCAAAGAATTCCCGATCCTGGGCGAGCTGTCCGTGATTGCCGCTCGGGCCTCGCTCGCTGCCGACCGGCAGGGGAAGTGGACTGAATTCCATGTCGCGCTCATGTCCGCCCCCGGCGCACTCACGGAGGACCGGATCATGGACACGGCCGCCGAGCTCGGCCTCGATATCGCGCAATTACGCGCCGATATGGAAAGTGAGGCCGTCACGGCGATCATCGAGAGCAACCGGGAGCTGGCCGAGTTGGTCGGCATTCGCGGCACACCCGCCTTCCTGGTCAAGAATGCCATCCTGCCCGGCGCTGCCTCGCAGGAAGACCTAGCCAAGCTGGTCGCCGGCGCACGGGAGGCGGGATGACGGTGGGGCGCCGTACAGTCCTGCGCCGGGAGCATCGCGATCAGAGCGGCTCCTCCCCTATCGGGGTCATAGTGACCTCGTGGCGGCTGGTCTGGCCGCCAGCGCTGCGGAGCACGCCCCTGACGGGTGCTACATCGGAATAATCACGGCCGCGCGCGACGACCACATGGCCGCTGCCGGCGAGGCAGGCATTGGTCGGGTCATAATCTACCCAGCCGACCTCCCGTCCGCACCAAGCGCGCACCCAAGCATGCATGGCGTCTGCCCCCTGTAGGCGCGGCCGACCGGGTGGCGGAGTCGTACGCAGGAAGCCGCTGACATAGCCTGCCGGAATGCCAAGCGCCCGCAGGCAGGCGATCATGATATGAGTGAAATCCTGGCACACGCCGCGGCGGCGGTGGAAGGCCTCAAGGGCGGGTGTATCCGCTTCGGTGGCATTCGCATCGAACGCCATGTCGCGGTGGAGCGCCTGCCCGACCGCTTCCACCGCTGCCGCAGCATGTGCACCAGCCGGCAGGATCGCGTGCACATAGTCGGTGAATTCGGGCATGTACGGCAGGCGCGGCGAGGGGCCAAGAAAATGATGCGGCGCCTCCGGCGCGAGCGAATGGATGGTGGCAACCTCCTGCGCCAGCGCGGCCACGGGCGGTGCCTCCGGCAAGGTCATACGCCCCGGCTCCCGGCGCACGCGGGCAGTCAGCGCATAGACGATCGCTTCATGCGCACCGCCGAAGACTAGGTCGGTCGCGATATTGCCGAAGAAATCCTGGCGGTCACCGCGTTCGGCGGGTTGCGGTAACACATCAACTGCAGCTGCCACGACCTGCTGCTCACCGGCCAGCGTCGGCGGCAGCAGGCGAAGCGTCTGACGGCTCGCGGCGGCGAACGCGGCGTAATGCTGCCGGACCTTCAACGCAATATCGTAGAGCACCGCCATGCCTCGCTCAGGTGAGATAGGCCGCGGAGAGCAGGTTGGAGATGCCGTCCAGCCGTTCGCCGAGCGCGACCAGCGCAGCCCTGTCGACCGTTTCCGGCGTCTCGACCGCGATGGCGGCATGAGCGCGTAGCACGGCGCGGGCGAGCGGCGACATCACCCCATGCGTCTCCGCGCCCGGAAGTAGCGTGATCAAACTACGCATCCGTTCCAGCAAGAACAGAATCGAGCGCGGATTCATACTGTCGAACACCATCAGGTCCACCGCGGTGTTGCGCTGTGCGCCGAGCGAGTAACGGCGCTGATAGGTCATGCTGCAGTCGCCCACCTCCATAGCGAGGTCGAGCGCGCCCTCCGGGGCGGCCGGGTCGGCGAAATGCGCCAGTGCCGAGGCCATGCCCGATGCCCGCTCCAGCTCGCGTCCGAGGATGAGGAAGCGCCAGCCCGTGAAGCGATACATGTTCTCGTGGACGAGCCCACTCAGGCCTGCAAGGCGATGCAGCAGGCCGGTCATGATGCGTGCCGTGTCGTCGCCCGCTCGTGCGGTCCGGGCCTTGTCCTCGGCGGCCTCGTTCAGATTGCGCAGCGCCGTCCAGCCGTCGATGGAGAAGCGATCATGCACGCGGCTCGCGCAGACCAATGCGGCATCGAGCGTATCCAGCAGGCCCTGCGGCACAGTTTCGTGGGGGTCGAGAGGCAGCGCGCGCAGATAGTCCCGGAGGCTGGCCAGCAGTGGGTTGTCCCGCACACCGGTCTCCGCCATACGCAGATGAAGCGCACGCAACAGCCGGATCGCCGCCTCCGCCCGCTCGACATAGCGTCCGAGCCAAAAGAGATTATCGGCCGCCCGGCTGGGCAGCGTCCCCGGGAGCGGGCGGATATAGGTGTCGGAGGGCCCGGCCGCCATCGTGTCGACTGGCACCGGGCCATCGCTAACCACCCAGATGTCAGCGATGGCGCCTCGGTCCTGCGCGGCAGCGTGATCCTTGCTGTCAAGTCGGACATAACCGCCGGGCATTACCTGCCAGCCATCGGCTGTCCGCGCGAGAAAGAGGCGCAGCGTTGCCGGCGCGGGCCGGAGCGCGCCCTGTACCCATAGTGGTGCGGTGGATCGAGGCGCCGCGCGCGCGGCCGCCGCCCACCAGCTCTCCGGCGTATCTGGCGGCGGGCCGCCGCGGACCGTCGCGATCCTTGACAGAAAAGGCGCGAGCGCTGGGTCCTCCAGCACGCCCGAACCCAGTGCGTTGGCCGCAGTGAGCGCGCCGTCCCGGAGCGCTGAAACCAGGCCCGGCACGCCTGCGCGCGACATCTCGTCCAGCTCTAGCGGGTCCGCCTGCCCAGCCCGGAGTTGTCGCCACACGACCCCGAGCGGGTGCGGACCGGCCACGGTCCGGACCGTGGCCATGCCGTTCTCCACGGCGATGTCCTCGCCCTCAAACAGCATGAAGCCCAGATAGCGTGCCAGATAGGCATGCTCGAAATAATTCGCGCCGCCGGGGCCCGCGGTCAGTATCCCGACACGCCCTCCACCGACCGGGTTGAGCGCGGCAAGCGCGTCGCGAAACGCCCGGAAAAAGCCCGCCATGCGATGCACATGCGAGTCTTGGAACAATTCCTGGAACACGCGCTGCGCAGCGAGACGCGTTTCCAGTGCCGCGCCCGCGCCGGCAGGCGAGTCAGCGTGGTCACGGAGCACATGCCACCGGCCGCATGGCCCGCGCGCGACATCGAAGGCGAGAAAGTGCAAGTGGCGACCTGAAACCGGCAGCACGCCGACCAGTGGGCGCAGCCAGGCGGAACTAGCGGCCACCAGCCCCGCCGGCAGCAGGCCCTCCGCGACCAGCCGGTTTTCGCCGTAGAGGTCGGCGGCCACAGCCTCCAGCAGCTCGGCTCGGCGCACCAGCCCGTCGGCAAGATCTCGCCAGTCCCGTTCATGCAGGATGAGCGGAACCGGGCTGAACGGCCATGTCCGCCCACCGCCGCCCGCCGCCCCATGCCGGCGGAAGAACACGCCCGCATCGTGGAGATATTGCTCGCCGCGCGCCGCGCGCCGCGTGAGGTCTGCTTCGGAGAGCCGGGCGAATGCGTCAGCAAACGGCCGCCAGACCGGCCTGACGCCGCCCTCCCCATCAAGCAGCTCGTCGAATCCATCCGGCCGGGGATGATAGCCGGCGAACCCCGGTCCTTGTTCCAACGCCTGCCGTCTCGTCGGTTGCGGCACCGTTTGCTCCGCGGATCCGTGCGATAAGGAGGCATATGGTATCCCGCCACAGCGGGAGGCGGTAGCGGCTATACGACGGCGTGTTGCGCATCTGGAACGGCCATGCTTCCTTTCGCAGTGATGTTGAAGAATCTCTGGTACACAGGTGCTCCACTCGACCGTGTCTCGCATTTGCGCGAGGATGCAGCATGGGTCGCCACGCGTCGGCGGGCGAAGGATACGCGGCTGGTGCCGGTTTGGCGCTCGCGCTCGTTGGTCTGCACGGAAGCCGACCGAGCGCTGATGCTGACCGTCGAGGAAGCCGGCGACCTGCTCGATACCGCCCGGCATGAGGTGGTTCTCGGCCTCCGGGGCGACACGCTGTATATCGGCCTCGACCTGTCTCACATGGACGATCCCTACGATCATCCACGCATCGAGGCGCAGGGCGCATTCGAGGACTTGCGCCGGATCGGCCCGGTCATTCCAGCCGATGAAGGGGCCATCCTCGCCCATGCGCGCGGCATGATGACCTGGCATCAGCGCCACGGCTTCTGCGGTGTTTGCGGCGCACCGACACAGGCGAGCCACGGCGGCTATCAACGCAATTGCACGGACTGCGGGGCCCAGCATTTCCCACGCACGGATCCCGCCGTCATCATGCTGGTCCACAAGGGCGACCACTGCCTGCTCGGCCGCACGCACCAATTTCCGCGGCGCATCTATTCCGCGCTCGCAGGCTTCGTCGAGCCTGGCGAAAGCCTCGAGG
Source organism: Alphaproteobacteria bacterium (assembly GCA_026710105.1). Classification (GTDB taxonomy): domain Bacteria; phylum Pseudomonadota; class Alphaproteobacteria; order Bin95; family Bin95; genus Bin95. The sequence continues at coordinate 11,740 of JAPORR010000168.1, read as the reverse complement.
AGGCCGTCGCACGCGAGGTGTTCGAGGAGGCCGGCCTGCGGGTCGGCGCAGTGCGCTACATGGCCTCCCAGCCCTGGCCCTTCCCTTCGTCGCTCATGCTCGGCTTCCATGCCGAGGCCCTGACGACGGAACTCGATATCGATCCGAAGGAACTCGAGGATGCCCGCTGGATGAGGCGCGCAGATTTGGATCGCCTGGAGGACTTCGGCATGGAGCTGCCACGCCGCGACAGCATCGCCTGGCGACTAGTCAAGGCGTGGCAGGATGGCATGCCCGACAAGGTAACGAACTAGGGCCCTGGCGGAACGGCGCGAACCGTCCGAGACGAGCTTACGCCTGCCGCCCCTCCCCGGCTTCATATAGCGCCTGCAAACCCTCGCGGTAGCTGGGATAGCGGAGACGCACGCCGAGTTCTGCCTTAATGCGGGCGTTGGAGACGCGCTTGCTATCCCGATAGAAACTCGCGGCCATGGGTGGGAGCACCGCCGTCTCGAAGGGTTCGGCCGGAGGCGGCGGCAGACCCAGCAGGCGGCAGGCGAATTCGGTGACTTCGGCCGGCGGCGCCGGCCTGTCATCGGCGAGATTGTAGGCACGGCCAGGATTGGGGCACATGATCGATGCCACCAGAACGGCCACTATGTCGTCGACATGGATACGGGAAAACACTTGGTCCTGCTTGATGATTCGCCGTGCCCGACCTGTTCGTACCGCCTGGAGCGCATTGCGGCCCGGCCCGTAAATGCCTGCGATGCGAAACAGGTGCAGGGGCAGACCTCGCGCCGCCCAGACGGCTTCCGCTTCCACTCGTCTGCGGCCGCGCCGCCCCGTCGGCAAAAGCGCGCTTCGCTCATCTACCCAGCCGCCGACCCGGTCTCCGTAAACACCCGTGGTCGAGAGATAGCCCGCCCAGAGGAGCTCCGGCGGCGCCTCGAAGCCCGGCAGAAACGGGTCACCTGCCTCCTGGGGCGGCGCGGAGAGGAGCAGATGCGTCGCCTCTGCTCTCCCGAAGTGGTTCCAGCCTCGGCCGGCGAAGCGCTCCGCCTTTGCGGGGTCGCGCGTCGATCCGGCGATGCCCCAGCCTTCCGCTGCTAGCTGGAGCGCTAGCCGCTCTGCGGTATAGCCGAGCCCGTGTATGAAGAGCCTCACTGCGACCCTGCTCAGAAATCGGGATTTGCGTAATGGGCCACCGGCCGCCAGCCTGGCAAACGGTCGGCAAGCAGGGGGGAAACCGACGGACGCGACTTGAACCGGGCATACCACTCATGCGCCGCCGGATGGTCTGCCCAGGGCACGGCACCCATATAGTCGAGCGAGGAAAGATGCGCCCCGGCGGTGATGTCCGCGAGCGAGAACTGCTTGCCCGCCAGCCAGTGCCGCTGCGCCAGCAATATGTCGATATAGCGGAGATGCTGTTCAAGATTGAGCACGCCGGCGCGCACGAATTCCGAATTGGGTGGGCCGTGTCCGGCTAGCCGTTTCAGGATGCGCTCGCGGTAGAGATAGTCGGTCACTTCCTGAGCGAATTTGCCGTCGAACCAGAGCGTCAGGCGCCGGACTTCCGCCCTGGTCTTCGGTTCTGCACCTAGCAGAATCGGGTTTGTGGCTGTCTCCTCCAGATATTCGATGATCACCTGACTCTCGGCCAGAGCATGGCCGTCGTCCAGAAGCAACACCGGTGCCGTCCCTGCCGGGTTGAGCGCGAGGAAGGCCTTGCGCCGTTCCCAGACCGGCTCTTCTTCCAACGCGAACGGAATATTGAGTTCCCCGAGCGCGATCCGCACCTTTCGGCAATAGGGCGAGAGTGGCAGGTGGAGCAGGGTCGCCATATACGCCCCCTCAATCGATGCCCCAGTTTAACCCGCAACCACCGGGTGGTGCTATATCCTCGCAACTTCGCCGAAGCTGGACCGCCCTTGCCGTTTTACCTCATTATCCTGCTTGCCCTCGTCCAAGGTATCACCGAGTTTCTGCCGGTCAGTTCCTCGGCGCATCTCGTCCTCGTCCACGCTGCCTTTGGCGCGCACAGTCCAGGAGACGCCGTCGCGGTCGTCCTCGATGTCGCGGTCCATCTTGGCACGCTCGGCGCGGTGCTTGTCTATCTTCGACGCGATATCGCCCGCCTGGCCGGGACGGGACTTGCCGGCCTCGCCGGGCGGCGGCGGCCCGCAGGCTGGGCGCTTGGCTGGTACACGGCGGCGGCAGCGGTTCCGGTCGCGGTCGCCGGTGCGCTGCTCAAGGACACGCTGACGGCCGATCTGCGCAGTATCGAGGTAATCGCCTGGACGACGCTCAGTTTCGGCCTCGCGCTCTGGGCGGCAGACCGCTACGGCTGGAAAATTTTGCCGCTCGATTCGTTGCGTCTGCCGCATGCACTGGCGATCGGGATGGCGCAGATCCTGGCGCTCGCGCCGGGAGTTAGCCGCTCCGGTATTGTTATGACAGCGGCGCTAGCATTTGGTTTCAGGCGGGCGGAGGCGGCACGTTTCTCGCTACTGCTATCTATTCCCGTCATCCTGGGCGCCGGGCTATGGACGGCACGGGATCTGACGCAAATGGGGGATCCGTCCCTCGCCGCGGCCGCAGCGATCGCATCATTGCTGGCCTTCCTGGCAGCGATTGCGGCGATTGCGGCGATGATGCGCTGGCTCGCGCGCGCGAGCTTCACGCCCTTCGTCGTCTATCGAATCCTGCTCGGCGGACTACTGCTCGTCTGGGTCTATTCCTGACCGCTCGCCCAGATGCAACAGACGCCCCGCTGTTTCCGGCGGGGCGTCTGTTGCCATTCGGCCGATCTTACCGGCCCTGTCGGCTGCTACTGCCAGCCTAGTTCGACAGACGGATGACAACCCGCCGGTTCAGTGCTTCGCGGACGTTGTCCCCTGTCCTGACCGCCGGGCTATCCTCACCCATCGCGTTCACGGTAATGCGGTCTTCCGGGATCAGTAGGTCGAGGGTCAAGACCTCATAGACCGTGTTAGCACGCCTCTCAGAGAGCTTTTGGTTGTATCCGGACGAGCCGCTCGTGTCGGTGTGGCCGATAACCATTACCATCGCATCCTTGAGCTTGCCGAAGGATGTGTAGGCTTTGTTGATCTCCTGCTGGGCTGCCCCATCGATGGCAGTACTGTTCCAAGCGAAATAGACTTCCCATGGGCCCTTGTCGACAGGCTTGGGCGCCGGTGCGGGTGCCGGCCGCAACGTCGCTTCGGCAACGGTCGCACCTTGATCGAACATCGCCTTGCAGTTTGCGATATCGCCGGGTTGGATGTTTTCCTCCAGTTCTTGGAGCCAGCAATCGAAGCCGACTTGCGCCATGGCGGTGGCCTGGCCGGCCTTCTCGCGCCCGCCGCCATCCAGGATCGTCTGTAGACGTGCCTGGGCGATCTCGACCGCGAGTTCCATATCGGCCGGAAGAGCGCGCGCAGAGGGATTTTCCGGCATCACGTCGGCGCCGCCTGCAACCGCCAAGGCGCGGTTGGAAAAGACGCGGGCATCATTCCAGTCCGCTTCGGCCGCTTCCATATCTGCGAGCTTCTTGTAGCCCTCAAGCAGCCCCATCTGGAAGTCAGACCCGGTTGCCTCGGCCATCTGCGCATCCTTGAAGCTCGAAGCGCATCCTCCGAGTGCCAGCGCAGCGGCCCCGGCCAAGACATAGCCCGTGATCCGTGACAGCATTTTATTTCCTCGCATTTGATGTTTGCCCGTGACGTTTGCCTGACCGGCGCCCCGACCGCCTGACCCGGCTTTATACCATCATAGGCGGTTGCGTCCGATTCGCAAACACCAATCTATTGCGTTGCAGCACCCACGGCACGCAGACCCGACCAGAAGCTCGGATCGACCGGCCTGCTACAGCGGATAGACGCCAGCCATGCGGGCGCGGAGACGGATGAGCGCCAGCACCATGTCGATGGCCGGCGTTGCGACGCCAGCACGCCGTGCGAGTTCGCTCACCGCACCGATCAAGGCGTCAATTTCCATTGGCCGGCCGCGCTCCAGATCCTGCAACATCGAGGTCTTGTGAGCACCGACCGCCGCCGCGCCTTCGAGCCGCCGTGCCAGCGGAATGCGAAACCGCGCGCCGAGTGCCTCGCCGACTGCCTGGCCTTCGCGCATCATCCCCTCGACGAGCCGGCGTACCCCGCTGTCCGCGCCGATGTCAGCCAGTGTCGCATGGGTGAGTGCGGAGATCGGGTTGAAGCAGAGATTGCCCCAGAGCTTCACCCAGATCTCGTCCCGGATGCGGTTGCGGACAGGCGCACGGAGCCCAGCCGCGATCAGCAGCCGGGAGAGCGCTGAGACACGGTCGCTGCGCGTCCCATCGGGCTCTCCCAGCGTGTAGACATTGCCGTCGATATGCCGGCAGACGCCAGGCTCGACGATCTCCGCCGCCGGATAAACGACGCAGCCTATGGCGCGCTCCGGCCCAAGTCCGTGCCATTGCGCGCCGCCCGGATCGACCGCTTCCACTGGCCCCACGGGGGCCCCCGTCTCGATGCCGTGGAAATACCACCAGGGAACCCCATTCATCGCGGTGACCACTGCCGTGTCCGGCCCCAGAAGTGGGCGCATCGCCGCCACCGTGGCCGGCGCTTGATGGGCCTTCAGCGTCACGATCACGACATCTTGTGTGCCGAAGGCCGCCGGATCGTCGCTTGCCGCCACCGGCAGCGTGAACTCTTCTTCCGCAGAGATGAAGCGTAGCCCGTTCGCCTGTAAGGCGGTCAGATGCGGCCCACGTGCGACCAGACAGACCTGGGCCTCGCCACGCCGGGCGAGAAGGGCGGCCAGATGGCACCCGATCGCGCCGGCTCCGAAGATCGCGATCTTCACGGAGTGAGGCCGAGCTTCCCGGCGAGTCCGATGCGCTGGAGCTTGCCGGTGGCGCCCTTGGGAATCTCATCCACAAAGACGATGCGGCGCGGCACCTTGAAGTCCGCAAGCCGCGCGCCGACGAACGCCCTGAGTTCGCTGTCGCTCGCCTCCGCCCCCTCAGCCAGCACGATGGCGGCGGCCACCTCCTCCCCGAGCGTCTTGTGCGGCAGGGCAAAGGTCACGACCTGCCGGACGGCGGGGTGGTCCATTAGCGCCTCATCCACCTCACGCGGGGAGATCTTTTCGCCGCCCCGGTTGATGATCTCCTTGAGCCGCCCGGTGATGGTCAGGTAGCCAGCCGTGTCGAGCGCACCCTGATCACCGGTCCGGAACCATCCGTCCGCGAAGGCGCTGTCATTCGCCTCGGGATCGTTCTCATAGGCTGCCATGACATTGGGCCCACGGATAACGACCTCGCCTGTTTTCCCGGCTGGTAACAGGTGCCCCATCTCGTCCATGATAGCGATTTCAGGCCCGGCCGCCACGCCGACAGAGCCTGGTCGGCGTTCCGCTGGCGGCAGCGGGTTGCTGGCCATCTGGTGGGCTGCCTCGGTCATGCCATAGCTCTCGATCACCGGGCAGCGGAACAAGGTTTCTAGCGCGCGCATCACCTGCGGCGGCAGCGAGGCGGAGGACGAGCGCACGAACCGCAATTGCAGAGCATCCACCACCCCGGCGTTCCGTCCGGCCCGGGCCAAGATCGCCTGGTGCATGGTCGGCACGGCGGAATACCAGGTCGGTTTGGCGTCGGCGAACCATTCGAACACCCGGAAGGCGTCGAATCCCGGCGTGCAATAGACCGAGCAACCAGCGTGCATCGGTGCCAGTAGATTCGCGATCAACCCGTGGATGTGGAACAGCGGCATGATGTTCATGCCGCGATCTGCCGGCTCCAGCCGCAGTGTCTCTGCGATATGCGCCGCCGAGGCGCAAACATTCGCCTGGCTGAGTGGCACAATCTTCGGTCGCGAAGTGGTGCCGGAAGTATGCAGCAGGAGCGCGGTGTCGGCGGCGCCCGCATAGCCCTTGACCGAAGCGCTCTCGGCGCCCGCGCCCTCCGCGAACAGGGAGAAGCTACCCGCTGGCTCACCCTCCTCGCAGACAAGGCGCAACAACGGAATGCCGAGCCGGGCCGCCGCGTCTACGGACGGCCCGCTCTCGTCCTCGGACACGATCAGCGCCCGGGCCGAGAGGTCATCGAGATAGAAGCGGAACTCATCCTCACGATAGGCGGGGTTGAGCGGCGCGACCGTGGCTCCGGCCCCGACGGCCAGAAAAGCCGCTGCCATCTCCGGCCCGTTGGGCAGCACCACCGCCGCCCGGTCATTCCGGCCGATCCCGAAGGCATTGAGCGAGGCAACGGTCCTGTCTGTCAGCCTAACAAGTGCGCCAAATGTCAGCGGTGCGCGCCCAGATGCAGCCAGCGCAATCCGGTCAGCAGAATGTAGGGCCACCAGCTCGGCCAATGTGCAGGGCAGTGCCATATGCTGTCCTCGTCAGGTCACGGCTCGACGACGACCGTGCCGAGCTTATCCAGGCTCTCCACCAATTCATGCGCGGCGACGATCTCGTCCAGGGGGAACCGCGCCGCGACCGGGAACAGCCCGCCGCCCAGCGCCCAGCGCGTCACATCGCGTTGCGCCTGCCGGCGGGCCTCCAGCGGAATGCTGTTCAACACCACGAACCGCAGCGTGGCGTTGAGAGCCATCAGGGCGCGCGCGTCGATCTGCGGTTGCGGGTTCCCGTCGCTGGCATAGATGGCGATCGTCCCGCTGCGCTTCAAGGCACCCATCGCGGTGGCTAGATTGCCGCCGAAATCGACCTCGACGATCCGGTCCACGCCCTCGCCGTCCGTGAGTTCTCGCACCCGCCGGGCGACATCCTCTTGCCGGTAGTTGACCACAGCGGCCGCCCCGCCTGCCAGCGCGTGGGCCGCCTTCGCCTCGCCGCTTACCGTCGCCAGAACGCGTGCGCCGCCCCATGCCGCGAGCTGCACTGCATAGTGGCCGACCGCCCCTGCTCCGCCCGTGACCAGAACGGTCTTGCCGGTAACCGACCCGTCCGCGAAGACACAGCGGTGTGCCGTCATCGCGGGAATGCCAAGCGTGGCGCCTTCCGCAAATCCGAGTTTGTCAGGGAGCGCATGGACGAGCCCGGCGTCGAGGGCAATATAGTCCGCCGCAGTACCGAACGCCCGGCCGAGCCGCTGGCCGTTATAGAGCCAGACCCGCCGGCCGACCCAGGTGGGATCAACGCCGGCACCCACCTGGTCCACCGTGCCAGCCCCGTCGCTGTTTGGAATCACGCGCGGAAAATTGAAGCCATAGTCGTTGATGCCAGCGCGCAGTTTGACATCGGCCGGGTTGATACCCGATGCCGCTAGCCGGACGCGCAGCTCGCCCGGCCCCGGCTCCGGCGTGTCCATCTCGCCGACCTCCAGCACCTCCCGCGCCGGTCCCTTGCGCTCATACCATGCTGCCCGCATCCAGCCCCACTCCTTCATCCTTGCCTACGCCGGAAGATCTCCGGGCCCGTCGTGTGTCCTGAATTTGTCATGATCCGCCAAGCGCGGCCGACTGCTCTTGGCGGCGCGAAAACAGCTTATCACGGATTGGCCGGCGCCCCACACCGCTCGGAGGGCGGGGCCAGCGAGGATGGCCGCTACCAATTACACCGCTTGCCAGTCTTTCCTCCCCGGTTCCCGGCCTCGCCATGTTATGATGGCGGATAGCGGGGCGTCGACAAGACAGAGGGCGGGGGGCCATGAAACGGATCGTTTTTCTGGAGCGCAACTCCTTTCCACCGAGTGTGCCGCTTCGCAGGCCTGGCTTTCCACATGAGTGGGTCGAGTTTGGGGAAACCCCTCCGGGAAAGGCAGCAGCGCGGCTCCAGGGCGCGCATGTCGCACTCATCAATAAATGCCGAATCGACGCCTCCGTGTTCGAAGCCACGCCGACGCTGGAGCTCGTGGCGATCGCCGCCACGGGCACAGATTGTGTGGACAAGGCAGCCGCACGGGCCGCCGGCGTGGCAGTCACCAATGTCACCGGCTATGCCGCCGACAGCGTGGCAGAGCATACGCTCGCCCTGCTGCTGGCGCTGGCGCGCGCCGTGCCCGCTTATGACCGCGCCGTGGCCGAGGGACGCTGGGCACTGGCACGCCAGTTCTGCCTGTTCGACTATCCGATACGAGACCTCGCCGGACGTCGGCTCGGCATTGTTGGCGCGGGCGCAATCGGTGCCGCAGTCGCTGCGAAGGCTGCCGCCTTCGGCATGCAACCGGTTACCGCCGCGCGTAAGGACGCTGTGCCCGGGCCCGGCCGAATCGCCTTCGACGAGATGCTGGCAACCTCCGATGCCATCTCGATCCACTGCCCACTGAACGATGACACCCGGGGGCTGATCGGCCATGCGGAATTCGCAGCCATGCGCCGGCAGCCTTTCCTGATCAATACGGCAAGGGGCGGCATCGTGGACGAGGCTGCGCTAGTGGAAGCACTCGACCGCAGGGCGATCCGAGGCGCCGCGTTCGATGTGGCAACAGTCGAGCCGCCCGCGGACGGCCATCCACTGCCGGCACTCGCCGGCCGGCCCGATGTCATCGTCACCCCGCATGTCGCCTGGGCCAGCGAGGCCGCTATGGCCACGCTTGCCGAGAGCCTCGTTTGTGGCCTGGAGGCCTGGGCGCGCGGCGACATCCGCGACCGAGTCGCTTGACCCGCCGGGCAGCGTCGGGCGAAATCGGCACCACATCCTGCAGAACCACCCGCTATCGCAAGGCAGAGCTATTCATGCCCATTGTCAACCGCATCGCCGAGTTCCAGGAGCAAATGACCGCCTGGCGGCGCGAACTCCACATGTATCCAGAAACAGCGTTCGAGGAGGTGCGCACTTCTGCCTTCGTCGCCGACAGGCTAGGGGAATTCGGCATGGACGCGGTCCACACCGGCATCGCGAAGACAGGCGTCGTCGGCGTGCTGCGCGGACAGGGCGGCAGCTCGCGCTCCATTGCCATCCGCGCCGACATGGATGCGCTCGACATTGAGGAAGCGAACGACTTCGACTACAAGTCCCGCAATCCTGGAAAGATGCACGCCTGCGGCCATGACGGGCACACGACCATGCTGCTCGGCGCAGCGAAATACCTCGCCGAGACGCGTAATTTCGACGGCACAGTATATTTCGTCTTCCAACCGGCGGAGGAGAACGAAGGCGGCGGCCGCGCCATGGTGGAAGACGGCCTGTTCGAGCGGTTCCCTGCGGATGCGGTCTATGGCATGCATAACACGCCGGGCGTGCCGGTCGGACATTTCGCGACCCGGGCTGGGCCGTCTATGGCGGGGTTCGACATTTTCGAGATCGAGATCGACGGCTACGGCACCCATGCTGCCCGCCCCCACCAGGGCGTCGATGCGGTCGTCGTGCAGGCCCAGATCGTCACGGCCCTCCAGACCGTCGCGAGCCGCTCGGTCAACGCCATCGACTCGGTCGTGCTCACCATCACCCAGGTACATGGCGGCGACACTTGGAACGTGATTCCGCAGAAAGTCGTGCTGCGCGGCACGGTGCGTGCCTTCAAGCCGGAAGTGCAAGATCTGGTGGAAGCGCGCATGCGACACATCTGTGCCAACATCGCCGAGGCCTTCGGTGCGACGGTCTCCGTGCGCTATGAGCGCCGTTATCCGCCGACAGTCAATGACGCGGCGCATGTCGAACTCACCGCTGCCGTTGCAAGAGACGTGTTCGGCGCCGGCAATGTGGTCACCGACGCGCCGCCCGGTATGGGTTCGGAAGACTTCTCCTTCATGCTGAACGCCAGGCCGGGCGCCTATGTCCGCATCGGCAACGGTGCAGAAGGCGAGCATGGTGGCGTGGTGGTCCACAACCCGCATTACGATTTCAATGACGACGCCCTGCCTTGGGGCGCCACTTACTGGTCGCGCCTGGTCGAAACGGCATTGGCACGATGAGGAAGCTCCGGGATTTCGAGGCGCTGAGCTTCGACTGCTACGGCACGCTGATCGACTGGGAAGCAGGAATTCTCACGGCCTGGCGCCCCTGGGCCGCTAGCGAGGACATCGAAGCCGAAGACAGCGCCGTGCTCGAATGTTTCGCCGCCAATGAGTCCCGGCAGCAGGCGGAAACGCCAGGCCTGCCCTACCCAGAAGTGCTCGCGCGGACCTTCATGGCGATGGGCCAGGCGTTCGGGCGCGAGCCGCTCGAGGCCGATGCGGTCACCTTCGGGCGCTCCGTGCCGGACTGGCCACCCTTCCCGGATAGTGCCGCGGCGCTCGCCTATCTCGGCCAGCATTACCAACTCATCGTGCTATCGAATGTGGACAGAGAGAGCTTCGCCGCCTCCGCCCGACGCCTCAAAACGCAGTTCGACGCCGTGCTGACAGCCCAAGATATCGGCTCCTACAAGCCGGCACCGGAGAACTTCGAGGCCCTCGCAGCCGGCCTTGAGGGGCGCGGCCTTGCGAAGGCGCGCATCCTGCACACGGCCCAGTCGCTCTTCCACGATCATGTGCCAGCCGCTGCGGCCGGCTTCGCCACCTGCTGGATAGACCGGCGCAGCAGTAGGCCTGGCTGGGGTGCCACCATGCCACCGCCCTCGGAGGTGCGGGTCGATTTCCATTTCGGCTCGATGGCGGAACTGGTCGAGGCGCATCGCCGGGACAGTTGAACCGGCACGGTTAAACTCGGGCCACCAGGCAGCTACAATCTGGGCGATCAGAGGGATAGGAGCCTCATGCTCAAAAGCATCGTCGTTGCAGTGGATGCCTCTCCGTCTAGCGTGGAGGCGGAGAAGCTGGCGCTTACCGTCGCCGGCCGTCATGGGGCGCAGCTCGTCGGCATCGGCGTGCTCGATACGCCGTTCTTCACCGCGCCCATGGCCCGGCCAGTAGGCGCCGGGGCCTACAAGGAGCATCGTGACGAAACGTTGGTGGAGGCCGCACGGCTCCGGCTGGAGACGCGCCTGAAGGAATTTGGGGCGGCCTGCGCAGCGGCCGGGGCGGCCTATGGAGTCGTCGAGGCCGAGGGCGTGCCGCACGAACTGATCGAGGCGGAGGCAGACCGGCACGACCTCATCGTGATCGGACGCGAGACCAACTTCCACGGTGTCGAGCACCACGATATTGCCGATGTCGTCCAGCGCCTGCTACGCGACAATCCGCGGCCGTTGCTGATGGCACCACCCGCGCCGCTGACGGGCGGCCGAGTGGTCGTGGCCTTCGACGGCAGCCGGGAATCGTCCCGCGCCATGCACATGTATATCCTGCTGGGGTTGGCGAAGGGGCGCGAGGCCCATGTCGTCAGCATCGCTGCAGACCGCGCGGAGGCGGCGGAGATCGCCGCCAAGGGCGCCGGCCTGTTCCGCTCGCACGGCTTCGATGCCGAAGCGCACGGGATCGCGGCGCGCGGCAACCCAGCCGACGCGATTCTCTCCCAGGTCGAGTCGATGAATGCCGGCATGCTGGTGATGGGGGCCTTCGGACACCACAATCTTGTCCACAACATCCTGGTCGGCTCCGCCACTCGCCGTCTGTTGCACGACTGCCCTGCCCCGGTCTTCGTGCATCACTGACGGTCGGCCTCCCCTGCCGGCCGGTATTGCGTTGAGCGGGGCGTCGGTTTTGCTACAGTCTCGGCCGACAAGCAGGCAGGTAATGAACACGCCCACGATTCCGGACCGCTTCATGCTGACCTGGCCGGAAGGTGGGGTCTCCCGTGTACCTTACCGGCTCCTCTCGAACCGCAATGTCTATGCGCCGGAGCAAGAGCGGCTCTTCCAGGGGCCAGCCTGACACTATCTCTGCCTGGAGCTGGAAGTGGCGATTTCCGCACCGCCTTCATCGGCGAA
>JAPORR010000067.1 GCA_026710105.1 Alphaproteobacteria bacterium | reverse complement strand
AGGCTGCGGTTACGCAGGTGGAGCGTGGCGATCAGGACGAAGTTCATGGCGTTGAACGCAACACCCGAGAGGAAGGCCGGTGCATAGGAGCCGGTGACATCGAATATGTAGCCCGCAAGCGCGCCGCCGAGCGCCATGCCAGCGCCCGCGAACATGTATTGCGCGCCAACCCGCCAGCCGATCTCGGAAACCGGGAACCAGAGTCTGAGCAGCAGAGGGTAGCAGGGCATGATACCGGCGAACCCGAGCCCGAACAGGAGGGCGGCGACATAGAGCCCCGTCAGGCTCTCGACCATGGAGAAGACGACCATCATGACAAGCTGGCACAGGGACCCGATCAGCAGCGTGGGTGCGGGGCCAATACGGTCCGATAGCACGCCAAAGCCGATCCGGCTGAAGAAGCCCGCTACCATCAGCACCGACAGGATTTCCGCCCCGCGCTTCTCCGCATGGCCGAGGTCGGAACTATGGGCCACCAGATGGACAATGGGCATCGACATCGCCCCGCAACAGCCGATCACGGCAAGCCAGAGTGCGCCCTGAACCAGCTCGGGCGGCCATTCCAGTACCCTGCCGCCACGCGCGGCCGGGAGGCGGATGGGCCCAGCCCGAGCGGCCGGCGGCTTTGGGCGGATCAGCCAGCAAAGCGGTAGCATGGTCACCGCCGCGAAGATGGCATAATAGAAATAGGTTTCTTGCCAGCCGATTGTGCCTTCGAGAGAGCCAAAGATGGTAGGCCAGACAGCGCCGGCCAGCCCCTGCCCGGATGCGATGATGGCGATGGCGAGGCCGCGCCGTCGGTCGAACCAGCGGGTCGCATTGGCAACGAGTGGTGCGATCATGGCCGACTTGCCAAGCAGGCCGATCAGAAGCCCATTGGCGACCCAGAACCCCCAGCGAGTCTCGGATTGACTCGCGACAAGGCTGCCAAGGCAGATCATCACGGAGCCGAACAGGATCGGTTGGAGGATACCGCGTTGGTCCATCCACCAGCCCATGGCGATGCCGCCGATGCCGGTGCCGACCATAAGCAGCGAATAGGCGAAGGAGGGCACCCAGCGCTCGCCGCCGAGATCAGCAGCGATGGGCTTGAGCGCGACGAAGAGCAGGGTGGGTGCGCCGAGCGCAATGCTGTTCAGGATGAGCGATGCCCACACGATCACCCAGCCGTAGCGGACCTCGATGCTCGCAGATTGGCGGTCGGACATGAGGGCAGGGCGCTCCTGCGACTTCCGGACGGACGGCGTGTTGCGGCGCCCGCTAGCCGTCAGTCTTTCACCGGGACCGGGCGTTTCCCCAGGACATGAGGAGCCATCGGCGACTAAGCGCTGGCATCAAGCCTGACATCAGGCTCGGCCGGCGAACGAGGAGAGCATAGAGGCGTCCACGCCGAGCTTGCCGATGGCACGCCCCCATTTCGACTCAAGCGCGTTGTCGAACAGAATGGCGTCGTCAGCCGGCGCAGTGAGCCAATCATTGCGCTGTATCTCGCCCTCAATCTGCCCCGGTGCCCAGCCGGCATAACCAAGGGCGAGCAGGCATTTCTGAGGACCGTGGCCGACGGCGATAGCCTTCAGCACGTCGATTGTCGCGGTCAGGCGGATATTGTCGGATACGGCGAGCGAACCCTCCCGGTCGTAATCGGCGCTGTGGAGCACGAAGCCGCGCCCCGTCTCCACCGGCCCACCAGATAGGATCGACATTTCAGTCTCGTTGTTCTCTACGCCCAACTGCTCCATCAGGTCCGTGAAGGAAAGTGATTCCAGCGATTTGTTGATGACGAGGCCCATTGCGCCTTCGTCGCCGTGGGCGCACATATAGATCACCGTGCGTTCGAAACGCGGGTCGCCCATGCTGGGCATGGCGATCAGCAACTGGCCGGTCAGCCAGCCATTCCCTGAGAGGTCTTGCGTCATGAGGTTGAGTGTAGCACAGCGGAGGCGGGTGTGAAGGCGCGCGCGGTGGCGCTTCGAGGTCTCGCCCTGGCGGCGCTTGTTGTTGCCGGGGAAGCGCGGTCGGCAGCGTCGCCCTGGACGCAGACTCCAGAAGCTGCGGTGCGCCTCGTTTCGGCAAGCGAGGCCGTAGGCGATCTTCTCCAACTGCGTCTCGGGCTCGAGTTCGAGCTGGCGCCCGGATGGAAGACTTATTGGCGCAGCCCCGGCGATGGTGGCCTGCCGCCAGCGCTCGACTGGACTGGAAGCGGCAATCTAGGCGGGGCCAGACTCACCTGGCCGGCACCGGCGCGTTTCACCATTCTTGGCATAGACAGCGTCGGCTATGAGGACAGCCTGCTGCTGCCCATGGATGTGGAGGTTGCTGAACCGGGAGAACCGGTCCGGATCGCGCTTCGGGTGGACTATCTAACCTGCTCCGACATCTGCGTGCCGCAAAGCGCCGATCTGGCGCTTACCTTGCCGGCTGGACCGGCGCTGCCCTCGGCGGAGGCCTATGTCATCGACCGCTGGCGCGGCCGCGCGCCCCGGCGGGATCCGGCGGCAGGCCGGGCCGAGCTGTTCGGCAGGGGAGATGACGCCGCCCTCCGGATCGCTCTGCCCAGTATTGAGGCCGAGGACATGTTCATTGAGGCTGGAGACGTTGCCGTTTTCGGCCGCCCGACGCCCGTTGCGGGCGGCCTCGCCGTGCCAGTCGCTTGGGCGAAAGGCGGCCCGGAGTCGCTGCTCGGCCGCGAGTTGGTGGCGACCGTTACGGGCGGCGGCGAGGCGCTGGAGCAGCGACTGCACGTGGTTCCTGCAAACGCAAGCGCCTCATACGGCATCGCGCTCATTCTGGGGCTGGCGCTTGCTGGCGGCGTTATCCTCAACTTCATGCCTTGCGTGCTGCCGGTGCTCGGTATCAAGCTCATGCACGCTGCAGGGCTCGGCGGCGCTGGGCGACGCCGGGCGCGGGCGGAGTTCCTCGCTGTCGCTGCCGGCGTCGTCTTTTCCTTCTGGCTTCTGGCTGGTGCGGCGATCGCGACGGCGGAAGCCGGGATGGCCGTTGGCTGGGGTGTGCAGTTCCAGCAACCGGCTTTCCTCGCGGTGATGCTGCTCTTGGTGGTCCTGTTTGCTGCCAATCTCTGGGGTGCGTTCGAGATCTCTGCACCACGTTTCGCGGGCAGGCTCCGAGGCGGTCCGTTCCTCACCGGTATGTTCGCGACTCTGCTGGCGACGCCTTGTTCCGCCCCCTTTGTCGGCACGGCGGTCGGCTTTGCACTGACGCGGGGGCCGGTGGAGATCGCACTCATCTTCACGGCGCTAGGCCTCGGCCTGGCATCGCCCTATTTCGGCGTTGCAGCCTTTCCGGGCCTGGCTGCCATGTTGCCGAAGCCTGGCCGCTGGATGGTATGGCTGCGGATTCTTCTGGGTGCCGCTCTGGCAGGTACAGCCGTATGGCTGCTGATCGTGCTGGAGGCGCAACTCGGCTGGACTGCTGCCTTAGCTGCCTTTGGTGCTGCTGTCTTGTCGGCGGCGCTTCTGGCGGCCTGGGCACAGCTTCGCCGACGGGCGCTGGTGGCCGGCGCGGCGCTGGCGGCAGCGGCCGGTATTGCGGCGGTGATCGCATTGCCGGCCGCGATGGAACGAGCGGTGCCTGGAGGCCGTTGGCAAGCCTTCGACGAGGCACGGATCGGGATGCTGGTGTCGGAAGGCCGTATGGTTTTCGTTGATGTGACCGCGGACTGGTGCATTACCTGCAGGTTCAACAAGGCCGCGGTGTTGGACCGGGGGCCGGTCGCGGCCCGTCTTGCGGAGGATGTGGTGGCGATGCGCGCGGACTGGACGCGACCTGATGCAGCGATCTCAGCCTATCTTGCCCGCTTCGCCCGCTACGGCATTCCCTTCAATGCGGTTTATGGCCCGGGTGCGCCTGCCGGTATTCCCTTGCCGGAACTGCTGACCGACAGTGCCGTCCTGGATGCGATAGGCAAGGCCGGGCAGAAAGGCTGAGGTAGAAGCTGGACCGTCCTGGTCCGATTTCAAGGGCGTCCGCCGCCGATGCGCAGATTGGCGCCGGCAACATAGGAAGCCTTGTCAGAGAGTAGCCAGATAACGCCTTCTGCGATTTCATCCGGATGCGCGACGCGCCCTATCGGAATAGTGGGGCCGATGCTGGCGATTTTGTCCGCTCCCGGCATATCGGTGTCGGTGAGCCCAGGGCTGACTGTGTTGACGCGGATGCCCTCGCCGGCAAGTTCCTGAGAGAGGCCTATGGTAAGCGAGTTCACCGCGCCCTTCGATACACTGTAGAGGACGGACTCGCCCGGGCCGCCTGATAGGGCGTTGCCCGAGGAGATGTTGACGATGGCGCCGCCCCTACCGCCATGCCGGGTAGAAAGGCGCGGGATCGCCGCATGCGCGCACAGCATGCAGCCGAGCACATTGATGGCCAGCACTTGTGCCATAACCGCATCATCCAGATCCTCGAAGCGGCCGCGCCTGCCGATCACGCCGGCATTGTTTACCAGTGCGTCGAGCCCGCCAAAGGCCTCGTCACACGCTGCAAAGAGCCGGTCTACATCGACCTTGCGCGCCACATCCGCCTGCATCACGAGCGCCTGCCCACCAGAGGCCTCGATCTCGCGTGCCACCGCCTGCGCGGCATCCGCCCTGCCGGCGTAGTTCACGACGACATTCCAGCCCGCCGCCCCCAGCAGCCGGCAGATCGAAGCCCCAATCCCCCGGCTTCCGCCGGTCACAATCGCCGTTCTCGCCATGTGCTTGTCTTCCTTTGCTTGTGATCCCTGCTGTTCAAGGTCCGAGCATGACCAAGCTTGGTGGGGCGGCGGCGCAGCGGGCGGCGATGGCGGCGACGTCAGCGGCACCTACCGCCTCGACGCGCGCTGTCAACTCCTCTGGCGGGATCGCCCGGTTATGTACCAGGATCTGCTGGGCAAGCTGCTCGCAGCGCGAGGAGGTGCTTTCACGTGCCATTAGCAAGCTGGCGCGAAGCTGTGCGCGGGCGCGGGCTAGCTCGTCTTCCCTGGGGCCAGCACCAGCCAGGTCTTCCAGTTCGCCGCGCACGATGGCGAGCACCTCCTCTGCACTCTCCTGCGCCGTGCCGGCATAGACACCCACCAGCCCGGTGTCGGCGGCCGACGATGCGAAGGAATAGATCGCATAGACCAGCCCGCGCTTCTCCCGGACTTCCTGAAAGAGCCGTGATGACATGCCGCCGCCATAGAGCGTGGAGAACACTTGCGCCGGGTAGAAGCCCACTTCACAGAAACTCGGCCCCTCATAGCCCAGCACCAGATGGGTCTGCTCCAGTTCGCGGCTTTCGCGCGCTTCACCGCCAGCATAGCGAGCGGCTTCGGGCACAGGTGCGGGCGCATCCGGCAGGTCCGAGAAATGCCGCGCCGCCAGCTCGAGCAGCGTCTCATGCTCAATATGCCCCGCCGCTGCGAGCACCATGGCGGGCGCCCGGTAGCGCTCCGCCATCCAGCTGGCGACCGCATCGCGCGGCAAGGCGCGCACCACCTCCGGACGACCGAGAATACTGCGGCCCATCGCCTGGGCGGGATAAGCGGTCTCCTGGAAGAGATCGAATGCCACGTCCTCAGGAAAATCAAGGGCTTGGCCGATCTCCTGGAGGATGACAGTGCGCTCGCGTTCCAGCTCTTCCTCGTCAAAGATAGAGCCGGTCAGAATATCGGCCAGGATATCGACCGCAAGCGCTGCATCTTCCTTCAATGCCCTGGCGTAATAGGCCGTTACCTCGCGCGCAGTATAGGCGTTCAGAAACCCGCCGACCGCCTCGATCTCGCGCGCAATATCGCCGGCCGTGCGCCGTTTTGTGCCTTTGAAGGCCATGTGTTCCAGCAGGTGCGAGACCCCATTCTCGGCTTCGCGCTCATGGCGCGTGCCGACCCCGACCCACATGCCAAGCGAAACGGTCTCGACAGTTTTCATGGTATCGGTTGCGACTCGCAGGCCGTTCGGTAGTGTGGAGACGACGACGCTCATGGTCGGCACACCCTTTCGCGGATGAAGGTCTTGAGAAGGTTGGGATCGTTCGGCATGCGTGTCGCCCGCTCGGGCCGCTCAGCCTGTGCGGCGAGCGCGTCCGGCAGCGGTGGACGGCGGCCTGTGGCTTGTTCCACCGCATCGGGGAATTTGGCCGGGTGCGCGGTCGCTAGCGCCACGGTTGGCATATCGGGGTCGCGGAGCGCGCAGGCCGCGGCGATGCCAACGGCCGTATGCGGGTCGACAGTCATGCCGGTCTCTGCTTGAGTGCGGGCAATCTGCGCCAATGTGGTGTCATCGTTCACCGCATGGCCACGGAACAGCTGATGTACCTCCCGCCAATGCGCTTCATCGAGCGGGAGCCGCCCGCTCTGTCGGAAAGCAGCCATATGCCGTACGACGGCTGGGCCGTCGCGGCCCAATAGGTCGTGCAGCAGGCGTTCGAAATTGCTGGAGACCTGGATGTCCATGGAGGGCGAGTGCGTCGGCGTCACTGGTCTCGTGGACATGTCACCTGCCTCGAAGAAGCGCGCGAGAATGTCGTTGCTGTTGGAGCCGACGATGAAACGCCGCGCGTCGAGACCCATTTCGCGCGCGGCGTAGCCCGCATAGACATTACCGAAATTGCCACTGGGCACTGCGAAAGAGACCGGCCCGCCGCCTAATTGCGCCACAGCATGGACATAATAGACCGTCTGGACCATGACGCGGGCCCAGTTGATCGAGTTGACGGCCGCGAGACGCCATTCCTCACGGAGTGCCGTGTCGGCAAACAGTATCTTCACAAGGTCCTGACAGTCGTCGAAAGTGCCTTCGAGCGCGATCGTATGGATATTGGGTTCTTCCACTGTGGTCATCTGCCGGCGCTGTACATCGGAGATGCGCCCGTGCGGATAGAGCATGACGAGATCGATAGTCTTCAGCCCCCTAACCGCCTCGACCGCAGCCGCACCGGTATCCCCCGAGGTCGCGCCGATAATGGTGATGCGCGTACCTTGCGCCTTCAGCACAAGGTCGAACAGCCGCCCGAGCACTTGCATCGCCAGGTCTTTGAAAGCGAAAGTCGGCCCGTGGAAGAGTTCCATCAGCCAGAGATTGGTATCGAGCTGTACGAGCGGTGCAGTGGCCTTGTGGCGAAAGCCCGCATAGACATCGGCAAGCAGCGTCCGCCAGTCCTGTTCTTTCAGGCCGCCCACCGTGAAGGGGCGGGTGACAGCAAAGGCACGCGCTGCATAGTCCGCACCCGGCGCGTATGCCGCTTCATCCAGGCGGGGCCATGCGGCGGGTTGCCAGAGGCCACCATCTTCCGCGAGGCCTGTCAGCAGGACGCCAGAGAACTCTCGCTCCACCGCCTCCCCA
Organism: Alphaproteobacteria bacterium; assembly: GCA_026710105.1. Taxonomy (GTDB): domain Bacteria; phylum Pseudomonadota; class Alphaproteobacteria; order Bin95; family Bin95; genus Bin95. The sequence goes on along the minus strand of JAPORR010000067.1, from coordinate 15,174 downwards.
CGCGTGCTGAGATAACGCATCGTCATATCGCGCCGCTGATTATCCGAGTCATGGCAGAACATCCCCGACAATCCACGCCCTCAATATAGCGCGGCCCGCCCGCTTCTGCGCTAGATCCGCCGGGCGTCTGGCGGGGATTCCGGCTCGGGCCGGGCAAGGCCGTAATGGGCACGGAGCGTCGCACCGGAATAGGTCTCGCGGAACAAGCCCCGTGCGCGCAGGATCGGCAGGACCCGCTCGATGAAGATATCTAACATCCAAGGCAGCACGGGCGGCATCAGGTTGAAGCCGTCTGCAGCGCCATCGCAAAGCCACTCCTCCATGAAATCCGCGGTCTGCTCCGGCGTACCGGCAAAGGTGTAGTGACCGCGTGCACCGGCGAGCGTTGCCAACAATCGGCGGAGGGTCGGACGCTCCCGCTCAACCAGGCTCACAATTGTCGCCGCTCGACTCCGCGCCGCCTCGACGGTATCGGGATCCGGGAAGTCCGCTGCCGTTAGCGGCCGATCCAGTTCGAGGTGACCGAAATCGAAGCCGCCGAAGCGCCCGGAGAGCCGCTTTCTGCCGATCTCCGGGTCGGCAAGCGCGTTCAATTCGAGAACATGGCGCTCCGCCTCCTCTTTCGTGTCGGCGATGAGGGGGCTGAACCCTGGTAGGATTGTCAACCGGTCCGGGTCACGTCCGGCCTTCGCCGCCCGTGCCTTCAGATCGGTATAAAAGGCCTGCGCTGTTGCCTTCTCCAATTGCGCCGTGAACACCACTTCGGCGTGGCGGGCAGCGAAATCACGCCCTGTCTCCGATGACCCGGCTTGCACGAAGACGGGCCGCCCCTGTGGGCAGCGCGGCACATTAAGCGGCCCAGCAACCTTGTAATGCACGCCGGCATGGTCGAGCGCATGGATGCTGCCGGGCTTGGCATAGTGGCCCGCCGAGCGGTCATCGACCACCGCATCGTCGGCCCAGCTATCCCAGAGCGCCTTGACGACCGCCATATATTCCTCGGCACGGGCATAGCGCGCTGCATGATCTACCTGCGCGTCGTCACCGTAATTGTGTGCGGCCTCGACCGACCAGGAGGTCACGATGTTCCAGCCGATACGGCCCTTGCTGATATGGTCGAGAGAGGCGAACTGGCGTGCAAGGTTGAAGGGCTCGGTATAGGTGGTGGAAGCCGTGGCAATCAGCCCGATCCGGGAGGTTGCCGTGGCAAGTGCCCCCAGCAGCGTGATCGGCTCCAACCAGCTTCGCGCCGTATGTATCACCTCGCTCGACAAGGAAAGCGTGTCCGCTAGGAAGATCGAATCGAAGGCCGCGTCCTCCGCCTTACGAGCCAGGTCGCGGTGGAACTCGAAATCCGTCAGCGCCAGCGGCGATGCCTTCGGATGGCGCCAGGACGCCTCGTGATGGCCACGGCTGTGGACGAACAGGTTAAGGCGGAGCTCGCGGGCCATCTCGTTCCTTTATCTCGGCTCCTCTCTTCCCGCCCGGCGGCGCCAGAGTGAATAGAGGATAGCGACCACGCCAGCGAGCGCAAACCATGTGAACGCATATTGTAGATGGTCGTTGCGAAAGCGCGGCTCTGGCGGACGGGCGCGTGGCCGATCCGGTACGCCGGCGACGGGTATCGCCTGGATGTAGAAGGGCATGAGCGGCCGGCCGAGATGCGCCGCCGCTGCCTCGGGGTCGATATGGAACCACATGCCGCGCGTCGGGTCGTTGTCTGGGGCGAAGGGACCCAACATGCTCGGAAAGCGCACCACTCCTTCCAGCATCGACGAGGGCGGGGGGCGTGCATCCGGTGCGCGGTGGGACGGCTCTACCCACCCCCGGTTGACTAGGACCTGGACTGTGCTCCCCTCCGGCTGGAAGGGCATCAGCACATCGAAGCCCACACGTCCGTTCCAGGTCCGGCTCTGGAGCAGCAATTCGGGCGCTTCCCAAGTGCCCTTGAGCTGAATACGCCGCCAAGCGTCGCCGGGGCCGATACTGGCGAGTGCGGTCAATGGAGGTTCGGCAAGGCGGGTCGCCGCGCGGTCGATCAGCTCCCGTTTCCACTCCCGCCGGTCGAGCTGCCAGACGCCAAGGCCGACCAGAACCGCGATCACCGGCAGCACGAACAGCGCGAACGGGAAGCGCAGCCGAATCGCCTAATGTCCTGTTCGGGATATTGATGCGCTCGCATGCAATCGTCCTGCCGCATCGTGGCCGGATTCGTCTCGGCCGCCTGCGACACCTGCTGTCGCAAGCGAATTCCCGAAACAGCGCATCAGCTGCCCCAGATATAGATGACCGAGAACAGGAACAGCCAAACGACATCGACGAAATGCCAGTACCAGGCTGCCGCCTCGAAGCCGAAATGATGGTCGGGCTGGAAATGCCCCCTGATTGCCCGGAACAGGCAGACAGTGAGGAAGCAGGTGCCGACGATGACATGAAAGCCGTGGAAGCCGGTCGCCATGAAGAACGTCGAGGGATAGATGCCCTCGCGGAAGCCAAAAGCGGCATGGCTGTATTCGAAGATCTGACAGCCGGTGAACAGCACGCCGAGGGCGACCGTGCAGGCGAGCCCCTGAATCAGTCCTGCCCGGTCGCCATGCAGCAGCGCATGATGCGCCCAGGTGACGGTGACGCCCGAGAGCAGCAAAATGAGCGTGTTCAAGAAGGGCAGCCCGAACGGCTCGAAGGGCATGATGCCCGCAGGCGGCCACACACCGCCTGTCGCCTCGATGCGGCCTGGCATTTCCTCTGCGCCGAAGAACAGCGCGCCATCGAAGAATGCCCAGAAGAACGCCGCGAAGAACATAACCTCGGACGCGATGAAAAGCGCCATGCCAAAGCGCAGTCCGATCTGCACCGGCTTGGTGTGATGGCCCTCATGCTCCGCCTCGCGGATTACATCGCGCCACCAGACGGCCATAGTGGCGAGGATCAGCACCAGGCCAAGCACCATGACCCATACCACCCCGTCATGCATGAACAGCACCGTGCCCAGAGCTGCGAGGAAGGCTGCAATCGCGCCGATCAACGGCCAGGGGCTCGGATCGACCAGATGGTAGGGGTGCTTCTGGACGTGGCTATCCGCCATGAGTCTGCTCCCATTTGGTTATGATGGCGGCTTGCTGCCCCGCCCCCGCATCGGCCTGTTGTCGTTCTGCCGCCTCTTTGTCGCCTGGCGGCTCGTCATCCGACCTGAAGAAGGTGTAGGACAGAGTGATCGTCCCGACATCCCGGACATTGGGGTCTTCAGCAATCTCGGGGTCGACGAAGAAGGAAACCGGCATGTCGGCGCTCTCGCCCGGATCCAGACGCTGTTCGGTAAAGCAGAAGCAGTCGATCTTGCTGAAATAGCGGCCCGCCTTGAGCGGCGTGACATTGAATACCGCCGCGCCGGTAATCGGCTCTGGCCCCAGATTCTCGGCACGGTAAAAGGCGAGCGCAGGTTCCCCGAGCCGCACCGTGACTGCGCGCTCGACCGGGCCGAAGTGCCAGTCCAGATCGGGGGCGACATCAGCGTTGAAGCGGATTTCGATGCTCGGCGCATCCGCCGCTGCCTGCGGAGCCTCAGCCGCCACGCTCGGCGTGCCGCCAAAGCCGGTGACCTGGCAAAACAGGCGGTAGAGCGGTACCGACGCCCAGGCGAGTGTTCCCATTGCCAGCGGCGCCGTGAGCAGTACGACAGCCAGGCGCTGATTACGGCGGCGATCAGTCATGGCTCAACCGCCTCCCATCCGCACCACGCTCACCGCATAGACGACGATGACGAAGGCGAGCAGTGCCGCGAGCAACACCCGGTTCTTGAACCGTCGGCGGCGTTCTTTTTCGGATAGCTCCGTCATTCATAGCCCCAGGGCCCGGTCCGCGAGCATGGCGAAGAAGAGTGCCGCTAGATAGACGAGTGAATAGCCAAATAGCGCCCGCGCACTCATTTCGTCGGCGCGGCGCCACACCGCCAGCGCGCGGCGTAGGAACTCGGCGCCAAGCACCGCCGCCATCGCGCCATAGAGCCAGCCGAGTCCACCCGCCGCCACTGGTGCGAGGCCGAGTGGCGCCAGCAGGATGCTGTAGATCAGGATCTGCCGCCTGGTTTCCTTCGCACCCACCGCCACCGGCAGCATCGGCACGCCGGCAGCGGCATAATCGCCCGAACGGGTGAGCGCCAGCGCCCAAAAATGCGGCGGCGTCCATACGAAGATGATGGCGAACAGGCAAAGCGGCGTCAGCGCTAGCTCGCCTGTAACGGCTACCCAGCCGATGACTGGTGGGATCGCCCCAGCCGCCCCGCCGATCACGATGTTCTGTGGCGTGCGGCGCTTCAACCAGATCGTATAGATGAAGACATAGAAGCCGATGGTGAACGCAAGCAGGGCAGCGGAGAGCCAGTTGACGGCGAGCCCCATCATGCCGACCGCACCCGCAGACAGCAGGATGCCGAAGGCGAGCGCGTCGTCTGGCTCGATCAGGCCCTGCGGCAGGGGCCGCATGCGTGTGCGCTCCATCACCGCGTCGATGTCACGATCGTACCACATATTCACTGCGCCTGACGCACCGGCCCCGGCGGCGATGCAGAGCACGGCAACCGCTGCCAGCAGCGGATGCAGCGCGCCCGGCGCGATTGCCATGCCAACAAGGCCGGTGAATACGACCAGCGACATAACGCGCGGCTTCAGCAAGGCGAGATAGTCGCCGACGCTGGCAGACGGCGCGAAGCCGACGGTTCCTGCAGTGGACGCGTCGCTCACGGGTTCGTGTGGACCTCCGGCATTGCGGGGAGCCGGGGACGCGCGCTAATGCGCGTATTCGTCCTCAATCTCCGGGACTTCATCGAAAGTGTGGAAGGCCGGTGGTGAGGCCACAGTCCACTCCAGCGTCGTCGCGCCCGGGCCCCAGTAATTTTCTGCCACCCGGCGCCCGCTGGTCAGCGTGTAAAGCAGCAGCCCCACGAACAGGATCGCGCCAGCGAAGGAGATATAGGCACCGTAGGTCGAGACCATGTTCCAGCCTGCAAAGGCGTCTGGATAGTCTGGATAACGGCGCGGCATGCCCTGCAGGCCCAGGAAATGTTGTGGGAAGAAGGCAAGATTGACGCCGATGAAGGTGATCCAGAAATGCAGCTTGCCAAGCCACTCGGGATATTGCCGCCCACACATCTTGCCGAGCCAGTAATACATGCCGCCGAAGATGGCGAACACGGCGCCGAGCGAGAGCACATAATGAAAATGTGCCACGACGTAATAGGTGTCGTGCAGTGCCATGTCGACGCCCGCATTGGCGAGTACTACGCCGGTCACTCCACCCAGTGTGAACAGGAAGATGAAGCCGAGGGCCCAGAGCATTGGCGTGTCGAAGCGCAGCGACCCGCCCCACATAGTCGCGATCCAGGAGAAGATCTTGATGCCTGTTGGCACCGCGATGACCATCGTGGCAGCGGTGAAATAGGCCCGGGTGTCGATGTCCATGCCCACCGTGTACATATGATGCGCCCAGACGATGAAACCGACGAAGCCGATGGCGACCATGGCGTAGGCCATCCCCAGATAGCCAAAGACGGGCTTGCGCGAGAAGGTAGAAACGATCTGGCTCACGATCCCGAAGGCCGGCAGGATCATGATGTAGACCTCGGGATGGCCGAAAAACCAGAATAAGTGCTGGAACAGGATCGGGTCGCCGCCGCCTTCGTAGTTGAAGAAGGCGGTGCCGAAATTCCGGTCGGTTAGCAGCATGGTGATGGCGCCGGCCAACACGGGCAGCGACAACAGAAGCAAGAAGGCAGTCACCAGGATCGACCACACGAAAAGTGGCATCCTGTGCAGCGTCATGCCCGGCGCGCGCATGTTGAAGATCGTGGTGATGAAGTTGATCGCACCCAGGATCGAGGACGCGCCGGCCAGATGCAGCGCAAAGATCGCCATGTCTACCGACATGCCGGGATGGCCGATGCTGGAGGAGAGCGGCGGATAGATCGTCCAGCCAGTGCCTGCGCCGATGTCGAGCACAGCCGAGAGCAGCAGCAGGATGAAGGCCGGCACGATCAGCCAGAAGCTGATATTATTCATCCGCGGGAAGGCCATGTCGGGCGCGCCGATCATGATCGGCACAATCCAGTTGCCGAAGCCGCCGATCAGCGCCGGCATCACCACGAAGAACACCATGATGAGGCCGTGCGCGGTGATGAAGACGTTCCAGAGCTGACCATCCATCTGGCCGTCCGGACCCACCAGGATCTGCGCGCCGGGCTCGCCCAACTCCATGCGCATGACGACGGAAAAGGCGCTGCCGATCAGGCCCGCAATGACGGCGAACAGCAGGTAAAGCGTTCCAATGTCTTTATGGTTGGTCGAGAACAACCAGCGCACGAAGAAGCCCGGCTTGTGGTCGTGGTGGTCAGCGGCGGCGTAAGCCATGGGACGGCCCCTCCGGCTCCTGTTCAGCGGGCGTCGAGGCTGGCCATGCGGACCGGCGCCCCGCCGGCCGGTGCGTCGCCCGCCTTTGCATATTCCTCACGCGCCTTCTCTACCCAGGCGTCGAACGCCTCTTGGCTGACGGCGCGCACCTCGATTGGCATGTAGCCGTGGCCGGTGCCGCAGAGCTCGGAACACTGGCCGTAATAGACGCCCTCTTTCTCGATTCGCATCCAAGTCTCGTTGATGCGCCCGGGCACATTGTCAAACTTGATCCCCGCTGCCGGCAGTGCCCAAGCGTGCAGCACGTCCGAGGAGGTGAACAGCACCCGGATGTTCTTGCCCACTGGCACATAGACCGGATTGTCCACCGAAAGCTGGCGCAGCTGGCCCTTGGCGGGATCGATTTCGTCGTCTGGAATGATATTGCTGTCGAACTCGAAATCGCCGTGGTCGGGATATTGGTAAGACCAGTACCACTGCCGCCCGATAGTCTTAAGCGTCATGTCGGCCTGCTCAATCCGGTCGTTCTCATACATGATCCGGAAGGAAGGAATCGCGATTAGCACCAGGATCACGGTTGGGATCGCCGTCCACAGCACTTCCACCATCGTGTTGTGCGTGGTGCGGCTCGGCTCCGGGTTACGGCTCTCCCGGAAGCGGAGGATGACATAGGTCATGAGCCCCAGCACGAACAGCGTGATGATGGTGATGACCGGCAGCAGGATGATGTCGTGGAACCAGGCGATGTTTTCCATCGTCGGCGTGACCGCATCCTGGAAGCCGAGGCCCCAAGGCTCCGGCTGGCCCGCCAGGGCACCGCCGGACGCCATGCTGGGAAGCACAACTGCGGCACCGAACGTGGCGATTTTGTGCATGGCCGATGGTCCTCGTACGTCCTGGACAGAGCTTGTCATAGCTCAGATTACGGATCTTGTAGAAACCAAGCTGACAATAGAAGCGGCAAGATCTGCGTTTTATGCGACCCGTTGTCCCAAGTTTGCCCGCTCTGCTGTAAACTCCTTTCTTCCAGCTGCCCCAGGCAAGCCGCAGAAGGAGCCTCTCCGCCTATGTCTGCTACTAAGTCTGCTTCCATACCCACCACCCGTCCCGCTGCGATTGAGGAGACGGAGGCCGTGTTCTTCGAGCGTGCGCGCCTCGACCGCGCCATTGCCGAACACCTGCTCGACGACGCGCTGCAGGGCGCGGATGATGGCGAGCTCTATCTGCAATATTCGGTGTCGGAGGGGCTGACGCTTGATGATGGGCGGCTTTCCGGAGCCACCTATGATATCTCGCAGGGCTTTGGCCTGCGCGCAGTTTCGGGCGAGGCGGCCGGTTACGCCCATGCGGCGAGCCTGGAGGAGTCGGCCCTCCGGCGCGCGGCTGAGGCCGCGCGGGCGGTGTCCGCGGGCCACAGCGGCGCGCTGGCGCTGGCGCCGACGCCGGCCAACCGGCGGCTTTACGACCCGGAGAATCCGCTGGACGGGCCGGATTTCGCCGAGAAGGCGGCGCTTCTGGAGCAAATCGACGCCTATGCTCGCGCTGCCGACCCGCGCGTCGTGCAGGTCACGGCCTCGCTCGCTGGAAACTGGCAGGCGGTGCGCATCCAGCGCGCAGGTGGCGAGGCGGCGGCTGATATCCGCCCTCTCGTGGTCGTGCGGGTGCAGATCGCCGTGCGGGCGCCTGACGGGCGGGTGGAGACTGGCGTCCACGGATGCGGCGGCCGGGTCGGATTTGCTGCGTTTCTGGAGGAAGCGGCCTGGAAGGCGCAGGTGGATGAGGCGCTCCGCCAGGCGCTGGTTAAGATTGACGCGGTCCCCGCCCCCGCCGGTGAGATGACGGTGGTGCTCGGCCCCGGCTGGCCGGGCGTGCTGCTGCATGAGGCGGTCGGCCACGGGCTAGAGGGCGATTTCAACCGCAAGGGCACGAGCGCCTTCGCCGGCCTGGTCGGTGAGCGCGTGGCGGCCCCGGGCGTGACCGTGGTGGACGATGGCGGGCTGGAGAATCGGCGCGGCTCGCTCACCGTCGATGACGAGGGTACGCCCACGACGCGCAATGTGCTGATCGAGAACGGCGTGCTGAAGGGGTTCCTGCAGGACCGGCTGAACGCCCGGCTGATGGGCGTGGCACCCACCGGCAACGGGCGGCGCGAATCCTTCGCGCATGCGCCCATGCCGCGCATGACCAACACCTTCATGCTCGCTGGCGATCGCGAGCCGGAGGAGGTCATCGCCTCGGTGGCGCGCGGCCTCTATGCAGTGAATTTCGGCGGGGGGCAGGTGGATGTGACGAGCGGCAAGTTCGTCTTCAACGCCACCGAGGCCTATCTCATCGAGAACGGTAAGGTCACGGCCCCGGTGCGCGGCGCCATGCTGATCGGCAATGGCCCTGACGCACTCACCCGCGTCGCCATGATCGGTAACGACTTGCAGCTCGACGACGGCATCGGCATGTGCGGCAAGGAAGGTCAGTCCGTCCCCGTCGGCGTTGGCCAGCCCACCCTGCGCCTGGATGCTATGACCGTGGGCGGCATGGCAGGATAGGCGCGGCGGGTCGCCTATCCCGCAGCGCCGTGCGGCTCAGACCCTGGAGCCTGTTCCCGGCGCCCAAAGCCTCCCCTGGGAGGCGTTATCGCAGCCCGCCGTTCCACAGCCGGGCGCGGTGCAGGAAGATGCCAGGATCATCGAACCAGTCTCGATAGCCGATCCGACCACCGTCAGTCAGCCAGCCTATGGCCTCGTTCACGCATGCGGCGAGTGCAGTATCTGACGCCGCGACAGCAAAACCGCCGGCCTCGGTGCCCTCTTCGACGGTGCCGATAACTAACCTGTCACCATACGCGCGGGCGGCCTGGCGGTTACCGATCTCGGCCTGGGCGAACGCATCGATTTCCCCGGCAAGTAGGGCCCTGATCAGCGCCTCTTCGTTCGCCATGTAAACCACCTGTGGCATGCCGGGTGATGGCGGATACAGACGCTGTCGGCCGTCGAGCGCTGGTCCCGCACCCGCGGCGGTGATCCTGAAGCTGGGGCTGCCATCGGCGATGACCACGCCGCGCGGTGTGTCGATACGCACCCCAGCGGCGAGAAAACCATTGGTGTCCACAAGACCAACCATCTCCAGTAGCCGCGATTCGCCTGTAGTTGCAGCGATGACGCCGACCCGCACAGCGTTGTCGAGCTTCTCGTAGCGGGTCAGGCGCTTCGCGTCTTCGGTACGCACCAACAGCGACTGACGGAACTGAATATGGCTGGCGGTAAAGGCGATCGCCCGCGTGCCGGCGGCATCGTGGGTGCGCGACTCGAGAGCGGTGATCCCGCCGCCTGTCATGTCATAATCTGGGCCCGACGGCAGTAGCCAGATTCCCTCCCAGGCGGTCACGCCCCGGCGAAGTAAGGAAAGGTTGATGCCTTTCATGGCCTCCAGCGCGGTCAGCAGGTCTGCCTCATAGCCGCGATGCTCGTCGAACCCGGCCGCTCCCGGTTCCCTTGCAGCGCTGTGGCTCACCGGCTCAAAATACGCATAAAAGCCGAAACGGACCGACTGTTTCGTCTCCGGACATGAGCCTGCCAATGCAGGAACCGCCGCAAGCGTAGCAGCCAGCAGGCATATCCCGCCGGCGAAAACTCCTGCAGGCAGCCGGGCGCGATCACTTCGTATCATCCTAACCTCCCGATCAGCCGAGGATTGCGTGGGCCGGGATGAACGGCACTAACCGACGGTGACGCTTTCGCTGCAGGTGCCGCTATAGGGATCGAAACGTCGCTTGCCAATTGGAATGCAGGAGGTACCCGGTTGCATAGGCCAATCGGGTGTTGATCGTAATGGCACCATGCTCCAGCCAATATGTCGCGGGAGGTTCAGTTGCGGCTCTGGCGGTGGCGTGATAGCTAGAGATTTGCGCGGTGCTCTTGGGCTCGTGCCCGCTTGGCTTGTGTGCTGAGCTCGGCGGCCGTGTTTTCGCTGGGGTTTTCGCTAGGGTTTTCACCAGAGTTTCTGCTACGACTTTCTGGCTGTAGTAGACCAGAAACCGCACGAATTCGAGGACATAGTTTCGGGGACATCGCCACGTGGCTTCTCAGGCAGGACCGGTTTCCGCACTCGCCGAGCGCTATGCGACCGCGCTTCTGGAACTCGCGGAGGAGCGCAAGGTGCTCGACCGAGTCGCGGCGGATCTGGAGGCGCTAGAGGCGCTGCTGGACGGGAGCGCGGCATTAACCCATCTCGTAAACTCGCCGGTGATCGCCCGCGAGGACCGCGCGCGCGCCATGCAGGCTGTGGCGGAGCGTGCCGGTTTCTCGGAGCTGACGCTGCATTTCATCGGCGTTGTTGCCCGCCACGGTCGGCTATTTGCGCTGGGCGCTATCGCCGCGCGCTTTCTTGCTGTGCTCGCTGAACGCCGGGGCGAGGCCACGGCGGAGGTGACCGTGGCGCATGATCTCGACGAGGCGCAGTGCCGCGCGCTCGAAACGGCGCTTGGCGCTATTGCGGGCGGCAAGGTTTCCATCGACCTGAAGGTCGATCCCGAAATTCTCGGCGGGCTGGTTGTCAGGCTCGGCTCGCGGCTTTTTGACAGCTCGCTCGGCTCCCGGCTGCGCCGGCTCGAACTCTCCATGAAAGGGGCTTGAGGGGACATGAATATCGACGCCTCCGAAATCTCCGCGATCCTCAAGAACGAGATCGCCAATTTCGGCGACGAAGCCGATGTCGCCGAAGTCGGCACGGTGCTGTCCGTCGGCGACGGCGTGGCCAGGGTTTACGGCCTGGACCGCGTCCAGGCAGGCGAGATGGTCGAATTCGCCGATGGCACGCGCGGCATGGCGCTCAATCTCGAAGCCGACAATGTGGGTGTGGTGATCTTCGGTGAGGACCGTGACATCCACGAGGGCGACCTCGTCAAGCGCACCTCCGCCATCGTCGATGTGCCGGTCGGCAAGGGGCTGCTCGGCCGCGTGGTGGATGGACTCGGCAATCCGATCGACGGCAAGGGGCCTATTGAGGCGGCCGAGCGCCGGATGGTGGAGGTCAAGGCGCCTGGCATCATCCCACGCCGTTCGGTGCATGAGCCGATGCAGACGGGTCTGAAGGCGCTGGATGCATTGGTGCCCGTTGGGCGCGGCCAGCGCGAGCTTATCATTGGTGACCGGCAGACTGGGAAGACCGCGATCGCCATAGATACTTTTATCAACCAGAAGCAGATCAACGAGGGCAACGACGAGTCGAGAAAGCTCTACTGCATCTATGTCGCCGTTGGCCAGAAGCGCTCTTCGGTAGCGCAGGTGGTCAAGACACTCGAGGAATACGGCGCGATGGAATACTCCATCGTCGTCGCCGCTACGGCCTCGGATCCTGCGCCGTTGCAGTTCCTGGCACCTTATTCGGGCTGTGCCATGGGCGAGTATTTCCGCGATAACGGCATGCATGCGGTGATCGTCTATGACGACCTTTCCAAGCAGGCGACCGCCTATCGCCAGATGTCCTTGCTACTGCGCCGCCCACCGGGCCGCGAGGCTTTCCCGGGTGATGTCTTCTATCTCCATTCGCGCCTGCTGGAGCGGGCCGCGAAGATGTCCGAAGACCATGGCGCCGGCTCACTGACCGCGCTGCCGGTGATTGAGACCCAGGGCAATGATGTCTCCGCCTTCATCCCGACCAATGTGATCTCAATCACGGACGGGCAGATCTTCCTGGAGACTGATTTATTCTACAAGGGCGTGCGCCCGGCCATCAATGTCGGCCTTTCGGTCAGCCGCGTCGGCTCCGCCGCTCAGACCAAAGCGATGAAGAAGGTGGCAGGGCGCATCAAGCTCGAGCTCGCGCAATATCGCGAGATGGAGGCGTTCTCCCAGTTCGCTTCCGACCTCGACGCTTCGACACAGCAATTGTTGGCCCGCGGTGCGCGCCTCACGGAAGTGCTGAAACAGGGGCAATATGCGCCGCGCAGCGTAGCCGAGCAGGTGGTGGCGATCTTCGCCGGCGTGCGCGGTTATCTGGACGGCATCGGTGTGCGCGACGTGACCCGCTTCGAGGAAGGGTTGCTCGGTGAATTCCGTAGCCGCCACGGGGCGTTGCTGGCGCGCATCGACGAAACCGGAGACCTCGACGACGATACCGAGAAGGAAGTGGATGCCGTCACCGCTGCCTTCGCCAAAACCTTCGCTTAAGCCCCAGCCACTATGCCCAGCCTCAAGGATCTGCGTAATCGCATCTCCAGCGTCCGCGCTACGCAGAAGATCACCTCGGCCATGAAGATGGTCGCGGCCGCCAAGTTGCGCCGCGCCCAAGAGGCTGCCGAAGCGGCGCGGCCTTATGCCGAGCGCATGGAGCGGATGCTCGGCTCACTAGGTGGCTCACTTGCGGGCAGCGCCGGAGCGCCGAAGCTGCTCGCCGGCAGCGGGGAAGACCAGGTGCATCTGTTGGTCGTGGCCACCGCCGATCGGGGGCTTTGCGGCGGCTTCAACGGCGGTATCGTGCGCCGCGCGCGCGAGCTTGTGGATGAGTTGGAGAGCGCGGGCAAAACAGTGCGTCTCCTTTGCGTCGGCCGCAAAGGCCGGGACCAGCTCCGCCGCTTGCATGGGGCGAAGATTGTTGATGTCATCGAGGGTGTCGGGCGCCGCTCGGTCGAATTCGCTGAGGCGGACACGATCGCCGAGCGCGTGCGAACCATGTTCGACGAGGGCGAATTCGATGTCTGCTCTCTGGTCTATGCCCGATTCAAATCCGCGATCAGCAATGAGGTGACGGTCCAGCAACTGGTCCCCGCGCCACTGCCGGAACGGGATGAGGACGCCGCCTCCGAGGGGGCATCGGCTGTCTATATCTATGAGCCAGATGAAGAGGCGATCCTGGAGGATCTGCTGCCGCGCAATGTCTCGGTGCAGATCTATCGCGCGCTGCTGGAGAACGCCGCTTCCGAGCATGGGGCGCGTATGGCCGCCATGGACAATGCTACCCGCAATGCCGGCGAGATGATCGCCCGCCTTACCCTGCAATACAACCGCACTCGCCAAGCGATGATCACGAAGGAGCTCATTGAGATCATCTCCGGCGCTGAAGCAGTCTAGGAGCACAAGAGATGGCCAGGAATGCGGTCGGCCGCATCAGTCAGGTAATGGGCGCCGTGGTGGACGTCCGATTCGAAGGCGACATCCCGCCGATCTTGAACGCGCTTCATGTCGATCGCGGCGACAGGACGCTCGTGCTGGAAGTGGCACAGCATCTCGGCGAGAACATCGTGCGCACCGTTGCGATGGATACGACCGAGGGGCTCGTGCGCGGGGAGGAGGCGGTCGATACCGGGGGCGCCATCGCCGTGCCGGTGGGCCCGGAGACGCTCGGGCGGATCATGAATGTGATCGGCGAGCCCATTGATGAGCGCGGTCCCGTGAAGACGGCTAAGACCTATCCCATTCATCGCCCGGCGCCGACCTTCGTGGATCAGTCCACGGAGGCGGAACAGCTCGTGACCGGCATCAAGGTCGTGGACCTACTCACCCCCTATGCCAAGGGCGGCAAGATCGGCCTGTTCGGCGGTGCGGGCGTTGGCAAGACCGTGCTCATCATGGAGCTCATCAACAATATCGCCAAGGGTCATGGCGGCTATTCGGTCTTTGCGGGTGTGGGTGAGCGTACCCGCGAGGGCAATGACCTCTATCATGAGATGATCGAGTCGGGTGTGATCGACCTGGAAGGCGGCGAATCGAAGGCGGCACTAGTTTACGGGCAGATGAACGAGCCCCCGGGCGCCCGCGCCCGCGTCGGGCTGACCGGACTGACGCAGGCCGAGTATTTCCGCGACGAAGAGGGCCAGGATGTGCTGCTCTTCATTGACAATATTTTCCGCTTTACCCAGGCGGGCTCGGAGGTGTCGGCGCTTCTGGGCCGCATTCCCTCGGCGGTCGGTTACCAACCGACACTCGGCACCGACATGGGTGCACTCCAGGAGCGCATTACCTCGACGACCAAGGGGTCGATCACCTCAGTGCAAGCGATCTATGTGCCGGCGGACGATCTGACTGATCCAGCCCCGGCGACCGCCTTCTCGCATCTCGACGCCACCACCGTGCTCTCGCGTCAGATCGCGGAGCTCGGCATCTATCCTGCGGTCGACCCGCTCGACAGCACCTCGCGCATCCTCGACCCGCGCGTAGTCGGCGAGGAGCATTACGGCATCGCGCGCAGCGTGCAGGAGGTGCTACAGCAATATAAGAGCCTCCAGGACATCATCGCCATTCTTGGCATGGACGAACTGTCGGAGGAAGACAAGCTGGTGGTTGCACGGGCGCGCAAGATCCAGCGTTTCCTCTCGCAACCTTTCCATGTCGCTGAAGTGTTCACCGGCTCGCCCGGCGTCTATGTGGAGATCGAGGACACCATCAAGGGCTTCAATGGTATCGTTGCGGGCGACTATGATGATCTGCCCGAAGCCGCCTTCTACATGGTTGGCACTATTGAGGAAGCCATCGAGAAGGCGCGTCGGATGGCAGCCGAGGCGGCGTAGCGATGACGGACGACAAAGTCGCGTTCGAACTGGTCACGCCTGAGCGCCTACTGCTCTCGGAGGAAGCTGACATGGTGGTGGTGCCAGGCGCCGCCGGCGATTTCGGCGTGCTGGCACGTCATGCACCGCTGATTTCTACCGTACGCCCCGGCACGATTCGCCTGCATGACGGTGCGAGTGGGTTGCAAGCAGTGTTCGTGGCGGGTGGCTTCGCGGAAGTTACGCCCGAACGTTGCACCGTGCTGGCGGAGGAGGCCGTGCCGCTTGCCGAGC
>JAPORR010000145.1 GCA_026710105.1 Alphaproteobacteria bacterium | reverse complement strand
TCAATCTCCCAGTGTGACCTACGACGAAAAATCGTCTTTCTCTGGCACACCACGCCTGGGGGCACGACCCTCTCAAAGCATTGCTATAGCTTTGTTTCTTACGAGGAAGAGTGAGCTTCTACCAAAGCCCTACAAGCCAAAAGTGGCTTCCTGATGTGGCACACCGGTGGCCAATCCACTATCGTAACTCTGCGTCAAGCAGTCGGTCCATGAAGTTCTGCTTACGAGCACTTCGTTGCGTGGACAGCAGCGGATCACCCGAAGGGCAGAGCGAAGGAGCCGCGAAGCAGCTTGACACGCTGATGGCCATGCGACACCCCACCCGGACTGCCTGCGAACGGCAGCTGATCCCCATCGAATAACGCGAAAACCGCACCATCAAATAACGCGCGCGCGTTCAGCGCAGGCTAGCGTCGGCGACGTCTCCCCCCGGCGCGCCGTGCGCCGCTCCGGCTGGACTCCGACTTCCGACGGCCAAGGGGCGCAGTGGGCAGCGCGTCCGTTTCGATGTTGACGGAACAGACGGAATGGACAAATATGGAGCGGTGGCGGCAACATCCGAATGGGCTGTGGCTGCTTCGAGCGCGGAGGGCAGGATGCGCGAACGGAACGAGCTGGAGGGGATGCTGCACGATGCGGCCGGGCGTCTCAGCCCGGCGCATGTGGCGGCGTTGGTCGCCCATCCGGAGGCGGTGTGTTCGGCGCTGGTGGCGGCGGCGGACGCGCTGACGGCGAACGACCGGGAGCGATCCGGGGCCGAGATGATCACGGGACCCGCCTCGGCGACGGTCGAAGTCGACGAGGCGGACCGGCGGATGGCGGCGCGGACGCGCACCGGCGCTGCGGAGACTCTGCTGACCTCGGAAGAGCTGGCGGCGCGTACCGGGCTCCGGACCCGCCAGTCGGTTCACGACTGGCGCAGGAAGGGCCGGATCGTCGGCTGGCAGAACGCCAGGCGCGGCTACGTCTTCCCGGCGGCGCAACTTGACGAGCGGAACCGGCCGTTGGCGGGGCTCGACCGCGTAACCGGGTTGTTTGCGGACAGCTACACGGCGTGGGTCTGGCTGACCACGCCCCGGCCGTCGCTCGACGGGGCGGAACCGCTCGCGCTTCTGGCGCGGGGCGAGGTCGAGCGGGTGACCAAGGCCGCCCAGGGAGACCGTCAGGGCGACTTTGCGTGACCCGGGGTACGGCCCGGACCGGCTCCGAGCGGGGCTGCGTGCGATCCGCCTGGAGCGTGTATTCCGCGTGGTGCATCGCGATCATCGCGGCACGCCGCTGGCGGGGGTACCGGCGCCGAGCCGGTTCAGCGATCCGCAGGCGGGCTACGCGGTGCTGTATGCGGCGGAGATGGTGCGCTGTGCATCCTGGGAGACGCTTGGCCGCAACCGCTTCGCCCGTCGTCGCCGGCGCGAGCTGCCGCGCGCCGACGCAGAGTCGGCCTTGGTCGTCTCGATAGCCTCCGACGCGCCCCTGATGCTGGTCGACCTGCGCGGCGACGGGCCGGTGCGTATCGGCGCGCCGAGCGCGGTTGCCCATGACGGCAACCATGGATGGTCGGAGCTCTGATCGCACAGGGCGGCGTGGTTGTCGCCTTGCTCCAACTGCTCAAGTAACTCTGCGCGGATGCGCGTCGCAGCCGATGCGGGAGAGCCCGTTACGCGTTCTGAACTCGAAGCCGCGCTGGCGGCGCTCGAGACCCACCTCACTTGGCGCCCTATCGGCCTGATGGTCGCCGTCAACGCGCTCTTGCTGGCGGCGTTCAAACTGATCCCCTGACCGCCCGAAGCTGGCACGGTGGAAATCGGGGCCCGGAAGGGGTAGAAAGCGTGCAACCTCGTCACGTTAGCCTCACCATCCACCGACATCGCGCGCGTAGCACGACCACATCTTCGGCGGCGGATCGACTGCTGCCTTTTTCTCCGCCTATGCCTGGTTCGTAATCATGGTCCCGGTCAGACTACCGGATTCCCAGCTCACGCCAGTCTCGGGCGTTATCGCGGAAAAACATTCTGCTTGGCTCTTGACCGGCCCGCGTCCGTACCGATTGCCAGATCGCTGCTGTACGCTATTGTGACTACATTGGTCTAGGAGAGCGTCATGCGAACGGTACAGTTGCGTGAGGCCAAAGCCACGCTATCGGCTCTGGTGGAAGGGGCCGCCATGGGCGACACCGCCGTCATCACCCGGCGCGGACAGCCCCGGGCCGTCCTTGTCGGCCTCGACGAATGGAACCGCCTTAGCCAGGTCCCGTCCTTCGGCCGCCTGCTGGCCACTTCGGGGCTTGAAGAGGCCGACATTCCGCCGCGCGATACGAGCCCGCCACGCGACGCCGAATTGTAGGGTCTGCTTTGTATCTGGTGGACACCAACGTCCTATCTCTGGGGGCTCCCGGTCGTCGCGAAGGCGCTACCGCCCCGGCCGACTCCCTGGCCGACTGGCTGGACGCGCGTTCCGACAAGCTATTCCTATCGACCGTCACGGTGACCGAGATAGCCGACGGCATCGCGAAGCTGAGACGAACCGGCGGCCTCGTGCGGGCCGACCGCCTCGACGACTGGCTTGATGTCGTACTTCATCTCTACGGCGACAGGGTAATCCCGTTCGACACCCCCGCGGCGCGCCTCGCCGGGCTGCTGATGGACCGGGCGCGCGCCACGGGTCAGGCGCCAGGCTTTGCCGACCTCGC
>JAPORR010000005.1:13896-22995 GCA_026710105.1 Alphaproteobacteria bacterium | reverse complement strand
GGCGGCACCAACAGCCGGAACGTTCAGAACACGCCCGCTTCGAGGCCAGCGGCGAGCGTCATGCCGAGCTCCTCGCATCGGTCAGCGAACATGTCCTGCCATACCCCTCGGCAGAGCACGGGTTCGGTGACAGCGCGCCAGCCGAGACCCGTCGTGATTGTCTCGATCGCCCGCCTCGTGCCGGTGCCGTCATGGCCCGCGCGAATGTAGAAGCCGAAAGGGCGGCCACGGGTTTCCTCCAGGCAGGGATAATAGATGCGGTCGAAGAAATCCTTCAGCGCGCCGCTCATATAGCCGAGGTTCTCTGTCGTCCCGAGCAGCAGTGCATCGGCGGCGCATACATGATCCGGATTGACGTCGAAGGGGGCGAGTACCTCCGTCTCGACACCCTCGATATCTTGATGGCAGGCCCCGGCCGCGGCCGCCTCGCGCAGCCGGAGCGTGTTGGGCGAGGGCGCATGAGCGATGATCAGCAGGCGGCGGGGCATATCTGCTCCAGCAGAAAAGCGCCGACGGTGCAAGAGACGCCGGGCGCGCTGAAATGGCTACAGTGGACAGCGACCGAAACGCCCAATTCAACCTCTACACACATCGGCCCCGCGCGAAGGATCTTCATCAACGGGTCGATCTTCACCTTGCACATGATGCGTATACCTTAGGAGGATGCATGATGGCAGAATTCGACAAGCCTGCCGAGGATGTAGAAGCGATTCGGGCCTGGTTCGACGAATGGGGAGCAGAGGTGGCGCGGCGGGATTTCACCTCGGCGCGGCAGCGCTTCGACCCGGATGTGCTCGGCTTCGGCACCTGGATGGACCATGTCGAGGGGCTCGACGCGCTGGAAGCCCAGCAATGGCAGCAGATCTGGCCCGGCATCGAGAATTTCGAGCATCAGACAGATAGCCTGCGCTGCATGGTCTCGCCGGACCGGCTGATGGCTTTCGGGATGACGGTGTGGACCTCCACCGGCTTCCATGAGGACGGGACCGCCTATGAGCGGCCGGGCCGGACGACAGCGGTGTTCGCGCGCGAAAGGCCCGGCACCCCCTGGCGCTGCGTCCACACCCATGTTTCGCTATTTCGGGGTGTGCCGCAGCGTTCCTGGGGTCGCCGGGCTTGAGTGGCAGCTCATGCTGGCCGGCCGCGATAAACGGGGTCCGGGCGAAGTGCGGCGAGGCGCGCCGCGAGGAAGGCCCTGAGTTGGGCGAACGCAGCGGCGAAAGCATGGGCACGCAACTGCCGGCCGCGGGCAACGGCCTGGTCGATTTCGGCCTGGCTGGGGATGTGGTGTCTCTCGATCATCTGTCCTGTCTCCGAGTTTCGGATTTCCGTTGCCGCAAGATTTATTGCTCGCTGTTATATTTACAATAGAGAGAAAAACGATATCATATTTGCGTAATATGCAAAGAAAGGGGTGCCATGAACTCCCTGAACGCCATTCGCCTTTTTGCTGCCTCCGTCGATGCCGGCAGCTTCTCGGAGGTCGGGCGCCGGCTCGGCATGGCGCCTTCTTCGGTGTCGCGGCAGGTCGCGGCGCTGGAGGACAGTGTGGGGGCGCAGCTTATCCACCGCACCACCCGCAAGCTCAGCCTGACGGAGGCCGGGCGGCTTTATTTCGAGCGGGTCTCGCACATTCTGGCGGAGCTCGACGAGGCGTCCGCCGCCGTCTCACATCTGGAGGGGGCCCCGCGCGGCATACTGCATGTCAACGGGCCGACGGCCTTTGGCGTCCGCCATATTGCGCCGGCGCTGCCAGATTTCCTCGCGCGCTATCCAGAGGTCCGGATCGAGCTCACCCTCACCGACAATTTCGTGGACTTGCTGGAAGTGGGTGCGGATGTTGCCGTGCGCGTGGGCGAACTTGAGGATTCAAGTCTGATCGCGCGCCGGCTCGCGCCCAACCGGCGCCTCCTCTGCGCAAGCCCCGCCTATCTAGCCGCCGCCGGGACGCCGGAGCGGCCGGAGGACCTCGCAGCCTATAACTGCCTCGTCTATACGCGCCATCATGGCAGCGTGAACTGGAATCTCGGCGGCCCGGACGGGCTCGCGGAAGTGCGTGTCAGCGGTAATCTGCGCACCAACAACACCGAGGCGGTTCATGCCGCGGCACTGGGCGGGCTCGGTATCGCGCTGCTACCCTCATGGCTGGTGGGGCAGGAGGTACAGTCTGGCCGGTTGGCGGCGGTTCTCTCGGGCTACCGCGCCGCCCCCGGCGCGTTCGACACCGGTATCCACGCCCTCTATCCCGCCAACCGCCACCTTTCGACCAAGGTCCGCGCTTTCGTGGACTTCCTCGTCGAACGCTACGGCCCTAGCCCCTATTGGGAAGACCCGCTGCAGGGCGAGGCAATGTTCGCCGCCGCGCCAGGTGCTGTTCAGTCGTCAAGGCCGCCCACCGTCCTGGCTGCCAGGTCACGGACGACCGCGCGGAGCGCCTCGTCGCGGGCGTCGTCGCCGCCGGCGGCGACATAGACAGCCCGCTGGCGTTCCGCCGAGGCGCCCTGCCCGGCGATCCGACGCGCACGTTCCACCTCTGCTGTGCAGCCGAGTGCGGCGGCATCCTCACGCACGAGCGCCAGAATCTCGTCGATCAGCCCGGCGAAGGGCATGAGCACGCCTTTGCCGAAATCCACCAGTTGGCTGCGGCTGCCATAGCGTTGCGCCAGCCAGCGGTTTTCCTGAATCAGCATGTTGGGATAATCGCGCCAACGCTGGTTGGACAGACGCAGGCGGTAGAGCATCCGCAGGATACACTGGAAGAGTGCCGCCGCCGCGAGAGCATCCTCGATATCCGGGCAAACATCGCAGATGCGCATTTCCAGGGTCGGGAAGCGCGAGCTCGGGCGCAGGTCCCACCAGATCTTGGAACCATCCTCGAGCAGGCCTGAACTCGTCATCCGATCGATCATGCGCTGATATTCGCTCCAGCTCGTCAGCGGCTCCGGCAGGCCGGTGCGCGGCATCGCATCGAAGACCGTCAGCCGATAAGAGGCGAGCCCCGTATCTTGCCCCTGCCAGAAGGGTGAGGAGGTCGTCAGGCAGAGCAGATGCGGCAGGAAATAGCGGGCCTGGTTCATCAGGTCGATCCGCAACTCCTCGTCCTCTATGCCGACATGGACATGCATGCCGCAGATCAGCATGCGGTAGGCCACGGCCTGCATGTCATGGGCGAGGCCTTCATAGCGTTCCTTGGGGACATAGTCCTGTTGACGCCAGTCGCCGAAAGGATGCGTCGAGGCCGCGAGTGGGGCGAGGCCGTACCGGCTGCAGGCCTGCGCGACACCGCGCCGCAGCCGGCGCAATTCGGTTCGGATCTCGCTGATATTCGCGCAGACTTTCGTGCCGATCTCGACTTGGGCACGGAGGAACTCGTTGGTCACCTGCTCGCCGAGAATGCTCGCGCATTCATCGACCAGACTTTCGGGCGGATCGGACGCCAGATCGCCCGTCCGGGCATCGACCAGGAGATATTCTTCTTCTACGCCCAGGGTGAAGGCCGGTTCGGCAATCGTCATGGGCCTGTTCCTTTAGCGCTGCCTTCAAGCATAACCCGGCTATCGGCAAACCGGAATGCTGTTGGCCAGTGACGCCTGATCACTGGGCGCGCGCTATAGTCCCGGCCGT
Organism: Alphaproteobacteria bacterium; assembly: GCA_026710105.1. Taxonomy (GTDB): domain Bacteria; phylum Pseudomonadota; class Alphaproteobacteria; order Bin95; family Bin95; genus Bin95. Next base: position 19,371 of record JAPORR010000005.1, on the reverse strand, counting down.
TCGGCGGGAGGAAGTCCCCATGCAGTGCGGTGCGATGGCCAACACCAGGATCGACAAAAAGCGGACCCCCGGTTTCGTCGAAGAAACCATGGTGCAATTTCGCTAGGCTGCGGCAAAGGCACGACGATGGCAGGTACTCGGGAGGTGCGGCCGGCTGCAGGCGTCGTCGTGGTTGGGCTCGGCACAGCCATCGGTTCGCTGGACACGGCCGTCAACATCGCCTTCCCCGATATCGTCCGCAGCCTCGACATCGCGCTTGGCGACATCCAGTGGGTGGTGATCTGCTATGTGCTGACCTATGCAAGCCTGATGCTGGTCTGCGGTCGGCTGGGCGATCTGTTCGGCCATGCACGGCTTTTCCGCATTGGCCTTGCCTGGAGCATCGTCGCCTTCATCGCTTGCGCGCTTGCACCCGGTTTCGAGTTGCTGCTGGCGGCGCGCGTGGCCCAGGGCGTCGGCACGGCGATGGTGCTCGCGGTCGGACCGGCGCTGGCGACCGCCTATTTCCCGGAGGCGTCCCGCGCACGAGTGCTCGGCGCCTATACGCTGCTGTTCGCGCTCGGTGGCGCGGTCGGCCCTTCGCTTGGCGGCCTGCTGGTGGATGCGATGGGCTGGGCCGGCGTATTCTGGTTCCGCGTGCCGATTGCGCTGGCGGCGCTGCTGCTGTTCCGTGCACCGCCCGTCTCCGCCGCAGGCGGACGGGTGCCTCGGTTCGACGCCGTGGGTGCAGGGCTGCTGATCCTCACCCTCGGTTGCCTCCTGCTCGGCGTCAACCGGGCGGCGAGCGGCAGTTGGTCCGGCTTCGTGCTGCTGCTAACGGCGCTCGCCGCCGGCGCCCGGTTCACGCTGCGCCGCCATCCTTCGCCGATCATCCGCCTGGCACCCTTCCGCCGCGCGAGTTTTTCCGTACCAGCGGCGAGCAATATCGCGGTCAATCTCGTCGGCTTCGCGGTGATGCTGCTCGTGCCCTTCTGGCTCGACCGCGTCGCCGGGCTGGATGCGTCGACCGCCGGGGCGCTCCTGGCACTTTCGCCGCTCGGCATGGCGCTCGCCGCGCCGCTTGCTGGGCGTCTGGCGCAGCGCCGCGACGGCAGGTCGATTGCAGCGGCAGGCGCGCTTGCAGTGGCAGGCGGGCTTGCCGGTATCGGTTTCTGGGGTGCTGCCCCAGGCATGGCATTCGTTGCGGGTGCGCTGCTGTTGCACGGCGCGGGGCTCGGCATGTTCCAGGTTGCCTATCTCGAAGTCGCGAGCGCGAGCCTGCCGGCGGCAGACCGGGGCGTGGCCGGCAGCCTCGTCATGATGACACGCACGCTCGGCGTGGTGCTGGGTGCCACCGGCCTGACACTCGCCTTCAACACCGTCAGTGGTGGCTTCCTCTCCGCCTTCGCTGCCGTCTTCCTCGGCTCGGCCGCCATACCCGTGGCGGCCGCTCTCGCGCTTGTGCTCACTGCTGGACGCCCCCGGTAGCGGACAACAGATACCCGCAATCCCGGCTTGCCCGATCAATTATCGACCGGTTCCTCTCTCCCACCGTCCTGCCGATTATCCTCCAGGATCATGCCAGCGCCCTTTTCGGCGATCATGATGGTGGGGGCATTGGTATTAGCGGTCGTGACGGCGGGCATGACCGAGGCGTCGATCACGCGCAACCCTTCCAGCCCATGCACGCGCAGCCGCGAATCGACAACGGCCATCGGATCCTCGCCCATGCGGCAGGTGCCGGCCATGTGGTAGATCGTCCGTCCCGTCTGGCGCACAAACGACTCGAGCGCCTCCCCGTCCTGCACCTCCGGCCCCGGCGACACCTCGCCCTGGGAAATGCCCTGGAAGGCCGGCTGGGCCAGGATCTCGCGTGTCTGTCGGATACCCTCCAGCGCGACGCGCATATCGTCGGGATCGTCGAGGAAGTTCGGGCGGATCGCCGGGCGCTCGAAGGGGTCGGCGGAAACCGCCATGATTTCCCCGCGTGAGGAGGGGCGCGCGATCGAGACCGCAACCGACATGCCGGGCTCGCGTTCCAGATGGCGGAGATTGTCCTCGGCGAAACTTGCCGGCGTGAACAGAAGCTGGATGTCCGGCGAGGCCAGCCCATCCCGCGAGCGGGTGTAGCATTGCGCGCTGGAAACACCGAAGGTGAGTGCCCCGTTCCCGAACAGCGCAAACCGCACCATCTCGCGCGCCAGCCGCCAGCCGCGCCCCAGCTGATTGATCGACTGCTGGCCGCGCACCCGGTGGGAGATGCGCACAGTGTAATGATCCGAATAATTCGCCCCCACCCCTGGCAGGTCGTGGCGAACCTCGATGCCGACCTCCCGAAGCCGGTCCGCCGGTCCGATGCCGGAGATATGCAGCAGATGCGGCGCATTGACGGCCCCACCGGAGACGATCACCTCGCGCGCCGCCGTCGCCCGGCGGTCCTTGCCGTGCTGGCGGAAGGCCACGCCTGTGCAGCGCTTGCCGTCGAAGAGGAGCCCGGTGGCGTAGGCGCCGGTCTCGATACGCAGATTGGCGCGCCCGCGCGCCCGGCGCAGGAAGGTGCGCGCCGTCGAGGCGCGGAAGCGCCCATTGCGCGACATCTGCGAATACCCCACGCCCTCCGCCGGCGGGCGGGCACTCAGGTCCCGTGCAAAGGGGTGGCCCGCCTGTTGGGCTGCCTCGACGAAGCGATCGGTCAGCGGTAGCACTGTGCGATAGTCCTCGACCTGAATCGGCCCTGACTTGCCGCGCTCGCCCGGATCGCCCGGCCCATAGCGCTCGATGCTCTTGAAGTGCGGCAACACATCCTCATAAGACCAGCCGCGCGCACCCATCTGCGCCCAGTTGTCATAATCGGCGGCATGGCCGCGGATGAACAGCATGCCGTTGATCGAGGAAGATCCGCCCAACACCTTGCCGCGCGGGCAGTGCAACGCCCGCCCGCCGGTCTTCTCGTCGGGCTCGGTGTAGTAGTTCCAGTTAACGACCGGATGGGTCACCAGCTTGAGCACGCCCGCCGGCACATGGATGAACGGGTTGGTGTCCTTGCCGCCTGCCTCCAGCAGTACGACTTCGGCCCCGCTGGCGCTCAGCCGCTCGGCGAGCACGCAACCGGCAGACCCAGCCCCCACGATCACATAATCGGCCTCATAATTGGTTCCCACTGGCATGGATCCTCCCTTTGCCTGTCCCGGGCAGACGGGGCTCTATAATGCCCTCGGATGGGCGGCGCGGAACACCTTTTCGAGTTTGGCAACATCGACAGCAGTGTAACGCTGCGTCGTGGTGAGCGAGGCATGGCCCAGCAATTCCTGGATGCTGCGCAGATCCGCTCCGGAGCCCAGTAAATGGGTCGCGAAGCTATGGCGGAGCGAATGCGGCGTCGCTGTTTCCGGCAGATTCAGTAGGACGCGCAGACGACGGAGCCGGCTTTGCGCGACGCCCGCCTGGAGGCGCTTGCCGCGCGCCCCGAGGAAGAATGGTCCGTCGGCAAGCATCGGGAACGGGCAGCCGTCGCTATAGGCGATGGCTGCCTCGCGCACCGCCGGCAACAGCGGCACTATCCGCTCCTTGCGCCCCTTGCCCATGACCCGCAGCGTGTCGCCGGCTGTAAATGCGCCGGCATTGAGCGAAAGCGCTTCGCCGATCCTGAGCCCCGCGCCGTAAAGCAGGTGGAACAGTGCGAGGTCGCGGCGATGCTGCCAATCCTCGCCGGGTGCGGCGAGCAGACGGTCGGTCTCATCGCGCGCAAGCGCCTTGGGCACCGGACGCGGCAATCTCGGTGTGCGGATACCGCTAAGCGCCGCTGCATCGCCCACGCCCTTGCGTGCCAGCCAGCGCAGCCAGCTGCGCAGCGCCGAGAGACCACGGGCGCGCGAGGACGCGCCGAGTCCGCTGCGCGCGCGTTCGGCGAGCCACGCGCGGATATCGCGTGTCTCGATCCTCGCTAGGTCCGCCAGTGAAATGGGCTCGCCCGTATAGTCTTCCATGAATGCCAGGAAATTTGCCGCATCGCGCCAGTAGCTGGCGACCGTATTGCCGGAGAAACCGCGTTCATGGGCGAGCCAGCCGCGCCAGTCGTTGAGCAGGCGGACGGCATCCGGTGTCATAGCGCTTGCGGCGGATCGATCAGCGTCAGGAATTGTGCCGAGACCATGCCTGCGAGGAATGACAGCAATTCGCTGCCCTGCCCGGCCTCGAAATGCTCGGGGTCACGGGAAGAGAGCGCCAGCAGGCCGGCTGGGCCCCGCGGGCCGGCGTCGAGGCGCAATAGCGCCATGCTCGTAACCTCCGCCGCCCGGTCACCGAACAGATCTGACGGGCCTGCCTCGAGCCCGCCCTCGAGCCGAGCAGTGCCAGGGCCTATCAGCAGCTCCACCTGCCCGGGCGCCAGCGCCACGAGGCCCGGGACGGCTGGCAGCGCCTCAGCGCGTGTCTCGAAAGCCAGCAACGCGCGGTCGCAGCTAAGCAGGTCAGGCCATGCGTCGGAGACGGCGGCGGTAAGCTCCGCGAGCCGACGCAGGCCCGCCGCCGCGAGCGCGGCTTTGTGGACCCGCGCCATGCCAGCTTGATTGCTCGCCCCGATTTCAAGCAATTCTCGTAACGCTAGGCGCAGTTCGCTGTTGTTGCGCCGCTCGCGCTCGACCATGACGCGCTGCAGGTCTACCACGCCACTCTCGTCGCGCCCCGGCGGCTCCAGCACGGCCAGAAGGTCCGGGTGACGGCGCAGAAAATCCGGATTGCACCGGAGATATTCAGCGACTTCCTCCGACATGGGACCTGCCACCGCGCTAGTCCGCAGCCTCGGATACATCAAGGATCGACTGTCCGGTCTGGCGCCAGTCCGTGAGGAAGGTTTCGAGCCCGGCGTCCGTCAGCGGATGACGGTAGAGCGCCCTCAGGATCTGCGGCGGCACGGTAGCCGCATGAGCGCCCGCCCGCGCCGCCTCGACGATATGCAGTGGGCCGCGTATCGACGCCGCCAGCACATGCGTGCTGATGCTGTCATGGGCGCGGTAGATCTCGCAGATGTCGCGCACGAGGCCGATGCCGTCCTGCCCGAGATCGTCAAGACGCCCGATGAAGGGCGAGATGAAACCCGCACCTGCCCGCGCTGCCAGTAGGGCTTGCTGGGGCGAGAAGCAGAGCGTGACATTGACCGTCACGCCCTCGTCGGCCAGCACCCGGCAGGTGCGCAGCCCGTCCACTGTCAGCGGCACCTTGACCGCCACATTGGGCGCGATGGCGGCAAGCCGCCGGCCTTCTGCAAGCATGGTTTCGTGGTCAGTCGCCGCTACTTCCGCGCTCACCGGCCCGTCCACCAAGGCGCAGATGTCCGCGATCGCCGCCAGAAACGGGCGTCCGCTCTTCGCGATCAGGGACGGGTTGGTGGTGACACCATCGACCATGCCAGCCGCGGCCATGTCGCGAATATCTCCCAGATCAGCGGTGTCGACAAAGAATTTCATCACAACTCTGCCCTTATCACCAGTCCGTCCC
>JAPORR010000005.1:0-13653 GCA_026710105.1 Alphaproteobacteria bacterium | reverse complement strand
TGCGCCGTTTCGTGGCCCAGGTCGCGAACTACACACTCTCGCCGCCGGGCTCGGTGCTGCGCATGGCGCTGAGCGTGCCGGCCGCCCTCGAACCGCCGAAGCCGCGCCGGGCCTGGCGATTGGCCGAGGGCCTTTCACCGGCCATGCGCACGACGCCGCAGCGCCAGCTTGTGCTGGAACTGCTGGCAGACGGCGGCGCGTTCACCGCCGCCGAGATCGGGCGCGAGACCGGTGCCGGCCCGGGCGTCCTCAAAGGTCTTGCCGCGCTGGGCGTGGTCGAGCCTGTTGCGCTGGCATCGGCCTTCCCGCCGCCCGACCCAGACGGTGAGCGCGCCCGGCTGACTGGCGAGCAGGCGGCAGCGGCGGCGGGGCTCGGCGGCCCCGGTTTCTCCGTGTCGCTGCTGGAGGGGGTCGCCGGTTCCGGCAAAACCGAGGTCTATTTCGAGGCGGTCGCCGCCGCGCTCCGGCGTGGGCAACAGGCGCTCATCCTGCTGCCAGAAATCGCCCTGACGGCGCAGTGGATGCAACGCTTCGAGGTACGGTTCGGCGCGCGCCCGCTCGCCTGGCATTCGGACCTGCCGGCTAGTGAGCGGCGCGCCGGCTGGCGGGCGGTGGCTGAAGGCGAGGCAGTGGTGGTTGTCGGCGCCCGCTCGGCGCTGTTCCTGCCCTTCCCTGACCTCGGCACAGTCGTGGTGGACGAGGAGCACGAGCCTGCCTTCAAACAGGAAGACGGCGTCGCCTATCATGCCCGCGACATGGCGGTGCTGCGTGCTCGGCTGGAGGACGCGCCGGTCGTGCTCGCCTCGGCCACACCGTCGCTCGAAAGCGACGAAAACGCCCGCATCGGGCGCTATCGGCGTCTCAGGCTGGCAGAACGCTATCGCAGGGCGGCGCTGCCGAAGGTGTCGCTGGTCGACTTGCGCCGTAACCCGCCCGCGTGCGGACAGTGGCTCGCTGCACCGCTAGAGGCCGCAATTCGGACCGCACTTGAGGCCGGCGAGCAAGCCTTGCTCTTCCTCAACCGCCGGGGCTATGCGCCGCTCACCCTCTGCCGCGCCTGCGGACACCGCCTCGAATGCCCCAATTGTAGCGCCTGGCTGGTGGAGCATCGCCGGGCCGGGCGGCTGCAATGCCACCATTGCGGCTTCACTGGCCCGCTGCCGACGGCATGCCCAGCTTGCGGCGCGGCGGAAAGCTTGACCGCCTGTGGGCCCGGTGTCGAGCGCATCGCCGAGGAGGCGTCAGCGTTGTTCCCCGAAGCGCGGCTCGGCGTGTTTTCCAGCGACAGCGTGCGCGGCGCTGCTGCCGAATTCGTGGCTAAGGTAGAGGGGCGCGAGATTGACCTCATCGTCGGCACGCAGCTCGCTGCCAAGGGACACCACTTCCCCTGGCTCACCGCCGTCGGCGTGGTGGACGGCGATCTCGGCCTTGCGGGCGGCGATCTGCGCGCCTGCGAACGCACCCACCAATTGCTTACTCAAGTGGCAGGCCGTGCCGGACGAGCGGAGCGGCCCGGGCATGTGTTGGTGCAGACCTGGCAGCCGGAGAACCCGGTGATGCAAGCGCTGGCTTCGGGCGACCGGGACGCCTTCCTGGCGGCCGAGCGTGAGGGACGGCAAGCAGCCGGCATGCCGCCCTATGGGCGCCTCGCGGCGCTAGTGCTCGCTTCGCGCGATGCAGCGGCGGTGGAGGCGGCGGCCCGCACGCTTGCCCGCGCCGCCCCACAGGACAGAGGGGTGGAGGTGCTCGGCCCCGCGCCTGCGCCGCTGGCGCTGCTGCGCAGCCGCCACCGCTGGCGCTTCCTGCTCAAGACCCCGCGCGAGCACCCGTTGCAGCCGGTGCTGCGCACCTGGCTCGGCGGCGTCCGCCTGCCCGCCACTGTCTCCTTGCAGATCGACATCGATCCCTACAGCTTCGTGTGATCGGCAGAAAATCTTCGAATTCTGTCTGATTTGGCGTTACGGTGCCAACTCACAGTCGGCAGGATCGCGACATGGCGCAGACCATCCCCGTTACCGTGTTGACCGGGTTTCTCGGTAGCGGCAAGACAACCCTGCTGAATCGCATCCTGACCGAAAACCACGGCCAGCGGATCGCCGTGATCGAGAATGAGTTCGGCGAAATCGGTGTCGACCAGGATCTGGTCATCAACGCCGACGAAGAAGTCTTCGAGATGAACAATGGTTGCATTTGCTGCACCGTGCGAGGCGACTTGATCCGCATCCTCGGCAATCTGGTCAAGCGGCGCGACAAATTTGACCGGATCCTGGTGGAAACTACCGGCCTGGCGGATCCGGGACCGGTGGCGCAGACCTTCTTCGTCGATGACGATACCCGGGAGGCCTTCGCCCTGGACGGCGTCATCACTCTGGTCGATGCGAAACATGCTGAGCTGCATCTGGACGACAGCGAAGAAGCCGCCGCGCAGATCGCCTTCGCCGATGTGCTGCTGATCAACAAAGTCGACCTGGTCGATGCTGAGGCGGTCGATGCCCTGGAGCGTCGACTCAGGTCGATGAATGCCGTGGCGCAGATCGAACGGGTCCGGATGGCCGATGCACCCATGGATCGGGTGCTTGATGTCGGCGGCTTCGATCTGCAGCGCGCACTCGACCTCAAGCCGGGCTTCCTCGAACCCGAATATCCGTTCGAATGGGGCGGCGTGCTGCATCTCGACAGCAAGGCGACCTTCAGCCTTCGCAACGGCCCCGATCCGGCTATGTCGGCGGTACTGGAGCCGGTCGATGCGGCGACGCCCGAGGTGCTGAAGGAAGCCGCGGAGCGAGTCTTCACCCGGTTTTCCATGCCCGGCGACCTGCTGCAGGCAGGCGCAGCGATCCCGCCGGGCGGCATGCTCCAGACGCTGGCACTGACAGGCGCCGAGCGCTACGACTTCACGCTTGCCGCCGACCGGCCGGGATTCTATGCGCTATTCACGGAGCATCTGCCGGAGGAGTTTGATGCCGGCTTCTTCGACGTCGCTGGCGCGAAGATAGAACTTGCGGCAGAGCATGTTTTCAACCCAGAACACACGCATGATGACAGCGTGCGTTCGATTGCGCTCGAACTCGACGGCGAGGTCGAGCGGTCTGCACTCAATGCCTGGCTGAGCCGACTGCTGCAGACCCGGGGCCCCGACCTTTTCCGCATGAAGGGAATCGTGGCGATCAAGGGCGAAGACCGGCGGTTCGTGTTCCAGGGCGTGCATATGCTGTTCGACAGTCAGCCTGGCGCCCCCTGGGGCGATCAGCGCCGCGCCAGCCGGTTGGTCTTCATTGGGCGCAACCTCGATGAGGCGGCGCTGGAGCAGGAATTGCGCCATTGCCTGGTGCCGTAAGCGCCGCGGGCGGGCGCGTTGAGCGGCTTCAGACTGGCTCATTGGATGGTGGACGCGCCGTTGACCGGCGTGTGTGTCGAGCGCGCCGGGCGTTACGCCGCCTTCGCTGGCGGGGACGGGTGTGTGCGCATTGTGGACCTCCTCAATCGAGAACCGTCACTTTCGGTCCACTCGCTGACCCAGGATGCGATTCTGGCGATAGTTCCCGATTGTCGGCAATCCGGCTTTCTGTGCGGGGCCGATGACGGCGTCGTGTATGAGACCGATGCCACGGACGGACCGCAGGAACTGGCGCGCCTCGCCCGGTCTTGGCCCGACCGGCTCGCGTCACATCCATGCGGCCTGAGGGCAGTCTCGGATGGCGCACAAGTCCGGCTGCTGGACGCTGAGGGGCAGACCGTTGCGGAACTGGGAGGACATCCGAGCACTGTCGCTGGTCTCGCTTTCGACAGCAGCGGGCGACGCCTGGCGGTGTCGCACTATGAAGGGGTGAGCCTTTGGAGGCTGGACAGGCCGTGCGCCGCGCCGCGCCGCCTGTATCAACGGGGCTCACATCTCGACCTCAGCTGGAGCCAGGACGACCACTTCTTGGTGACGACCACCCAGGAAAATATGCTGCACGCATGGGACCTCGTTTCCGGGCATGACACTGGCCTCGGTCCCTGCATCGCAAAGGTCAAATCCGTCGGCTGGAGCGCCGATGGCGCCTGGCTGCTCGCATCCGGGGCCGACACCGTCAGTATTTGGTCCTTCTCGGACGGCCACCTGCCGCCGCCGGCTCCCGGGATGCTGGGGCGCTATAGCGACCATCTGGTCGCCAGGATATGCCCCAGCCCGCACCTTCCCATAGTGGCCGCAGGGTACAATGACGGCGGCCTTGAGTTGGTAAGCCTGACCGCCCGCCCGCGGGTAGAGGCCCTCGCAAGCCCGCCGGGCCATCTCGTCACCGGCCTCACCTGGTCACCAGATGGGCTCTGCCTGCTGGGCGGCGACTCGGACGGGCGGATATTCGCCTATCGATTCGACGCCGGATGGCTCGCCCGGCTGGCCGGCGACGATTGACGCATCCTAGACGACTGCGATCTAGACAACCGCGATCGGATTACCTGGCGAGCCTGTGGCTCCCTTGATCGGCAGCGAGGAGAAGATGAACGCGAATTTGTAGACGCCATCGGCGGCCAGATGGTCGAGTCGTACATTCTCCAGGATGTGGATACCGTTCTTGGTCAAGAAGACCTGGTGGACCGGGAATGCCAGATTGGGGTCCGGGTTGGGCACGCACTCAATGGCCCAGCAATCGGCAGCGCCGACCGAAATTCCCTTGGCCGCCAACCACTCTGCTGCGGACACGCCGATTCCGGGCTCACCGGAATTGAAGCGGGCATTGTCCTTCATCCACAGAGTCTCGCCCCACCCCGTGCGCCACAGCGCCGCGCAGCCCTCGGTGATATCTTCCTCGGTCATGCCCTGGCGATCCAGGCAAGCCTTCAGGTCGCTGACCGTGATCTCCTCGCCCTTGTCCAGCATACGCCCCTTCAGGCCCATGACATCGAACAGGATCCCACGGCAGAAAAACGGCTTGACATGTTCCATGCCAAGCTTCTGCAGGCCGTAGGCGCCGACCGTGGCCCCCGCCTCGCCGTCACTGTTATGCAGGTCCTTCGTGGTGAACCCGTTGTAGAAGACCTCTTGGGACAGGTCGCCGGCATCGCCGACCGGGCACCGATATGGGCAAGCCCGTCGAACTGGGTACCGACCTGCCCGATTTCGGTGGTCAGAATCTCGTCATGCCAGATGACCTGGTTCTTGCCGAATGCGCCTCCGGTCGGCGCGCCGGGGATGCGAAGTGCGAACACGCGCTGGCCGAACAAGGGCATGCCGTATTCATAGACCCGGCCCAGGCTGTAAACCTTGCCGGTCTTTATCAGGCTCGCGGCGTCCAGCGCGACCGCCGGTGTCATGTGGTTGGTGGCACCAACCTGATCGCCCTCGCCCCAACGGGACGGCCACCATTGCCTGGCCATCGGTGTGCCTTCGATACCGCCTTCGGCAGCGTGTGCGGGCTTGACGAGGTCAAGCTCGTGCATCACCCCGTCGCCGAAAGCCCCAAGCGCGGCACCACCGGTAGCGATTGTCGCGGTCTTGATGAAGGAGCGGCGTGACTGCGATGCCGTTCCCTCACCGTCCGGCTGCTGATCAGCCTCTCTGTCCCCTTGCTTAAGTGCTTGTAGTTCGACGGTGTCGTCTGCGCGGATTTGATCGGTCATGGCTTCCTCCCACTAGGCATCTGTAAATAGGAACTTATACAGAGGTTGGCATCAGCCTTCCTTCGCATTGATTTCGCGGCTCGTGGCCTCTGCCGATGCTCCTCCCCGTGCAGCAGACCCAATCCCGGAGGCCGGTATGCGCGCTGCATTGATGGCGGCATTTGCCGGGCAAGCGCAAAATTCACACGAATGATGCCTCCGTTCTGCGGGAGAGGCACTCTCCGCACACATGGTCTTGCCATGCATGCTGACCCGGAAGAGCAGGCTCGTCAACTCGCCTATTATAAGCCCCGAACAAAGCGTACCTACGCGCCTGAGACCAGAGTGTTCAAAGCGGGATTGACGGGTCCTGGGCTGCCCGGTCGCGCCGGTCGGCCCGCGCTTCGCTCAGACGCTGGAACTGGGGCAGGTCGAAGCGCAGGCTGTCCTCGACGGCCGCGCGGCCGAGATCGGCGGTGATGAACAGCAAGCGGGAGTGGTCGATCGTCATTCCCGGCACACGTTGCGGTGGCTGATAGACATGCTGGACGCCGTTGATAACAACCGGGCCGTCCACGCCCACGATCCTGACCGCCCCTTTCGTCCGGTACATGATGTCCCCGTTCGTCTGCGTGCCGGCATTCAACCAGCCATGCAGGGCCTCCCATTCGAGTTCATGCGGGATTTCAATCGCAAACCCGTGCAGGCCGTCGCGGAGCCGATCGCTGCCGCCATAATGTGGGGCTCCCAGCCACCGGATAAGGTCGCCATCAAGCAGGCGGGTTTCCAGACCAGCTCCGACCAGCGCGTCCGCCAGGGACGGCAGGTCATATGGCACCAGGTCGGCAACCGGGTTCAGAACCCGGGCGGCGGCGCCTATGCCAGCTGTGCCCAGTGTGTCGGGTATATCTGGTGCGCCCGGCTTCGGGACGGACGCCGGACCGAGCACGACGCGGTCCGCGACGGCAATTTGCTTGCCGCCGTGGCGCGACCGCGCCAGCGCTTCCGGGCCAGCATCTGCAGCCAGGACCGTAACAACGCTGTCGAGGCGAAAATACTCGGTGACGAGGGCGTTGTTTAGCAGGGTTTGCATGACCGGTGCCGGATCGGCGTCGGCCAGGGTTTCGATCAGCACTCGGTCGAATTCGAGGTCACCCTGGGCCCGCCGGGCGAACAGCCGACGCAGGCTGCTGACCAAACCCGAGCGCGTGACGCAGCACAGACACCCGATGGCGTGCGGCACCATCTGCCCGTCAATACGCTCGGTCGCCCCTGCGGTGAAGGCGGGCCCGTCGGGTTCGTTGCTGATCACCGCCCAGCGCGCGTCGCCGCTCTCCAGCAGGCGCTCGATCACCCCAGTCCTCGCACGGGCGTCGAGCCCGCAGAAGACGATCGCCGGTACCTTCGCTTGGGCGGCTTCGGGGGCGAATCCAAGTATCGTCGGTTCGGATGCAGGGCTGCGTTCGCGCATTACGGCATATTGAACCGGCGCGCACCCCGGCGCAATGCGGGCCTCTTGACGGGCACGTATAACCTGTTATGCTATAACAAGTTATGCGTAAAATCTGGGGCCCAGATTTGTATGAAACGGCGGGGCAGAGACATAAAGGCGGAGGTGCTTGACGTCTTGCGACAGCAGGGCGCGCCGATGTCGGCCTATGAGGTGCTCGACCGGTTGTGCGACCGCGACTCACGACTTGCACCACCGACCATATACCGCGCCCTAGCGGCATTGATCGAGCGCGGCATGGTGCATCGCCTGGAATCGCTCAAGGCCTTCGTTGCCTGCCGATGCGGGCCGCACGGGCATGTGCCGATTTTCTCGATCTGCGAAGCGTGCGGAACCGTCGAGGAATCCGTCTCGCCCCACTTTACGGACGAACTGTCGAAGATGGCAGGACAGTCCGGGTTCGCGCCGACGCGCCATGTGATCGAAGTACACGGCCAGTGCGCGCTTTGCGGCGCGCAGGGAGTCGCAGTTTGAAGCGCCCGCGGGGCGCGGGGCGCGGGATCATTCTCATCGGGGCCGTCCCACGGCTTACCGGGGCGCTAGCCATCGTGATGCTGCTCTGGGTCCTGTTTTTCTGGGCTACATCCACACCAGGAAGCCTGTGACCTACGCCCTGGCATTCGAGAATCTGACCCTTGGCTATGACCGCCACCCGGCAGTGCGCCAACTCGACGGGCAGGTCGCCGAAGGCAGCTTGACCGCCGTCGTTGGCCCCAATGGCGCGGGCAAATCGACCCTTCTGAAGGGAGTGACCGGCCTTCTGCCGCCCATTGCGGGGCGAGTGCGCTTCGGGACCTGCACGCACAATGACATCGCCTATCTGCCGCAGCAGTCCGACATCGACCGGTCGTTCCCGATCACGGTCGTCGATCTGGTGGCGGTTGGGCTCTGGAGCCAGATCGGCGGCTTTTCCGGATTGAGCACTGCCGACCGCACCTTGGTTGACGGCGCCATTGCCGCTGTCGGGCTCACGGGATTCGAATCCCGATTCATCGACTCGCTCTCGGGCGGGCAATTCCAGCGCGCGCTCTTCGCCCGGCTCCTGCTGCAGGACGCGCGGCTCGTGCTACTTGATGAACCCTTCACGGCCATCGATCCCAAGACGATGGCCGATCTGCTGGGTGTGGTGCGGCGGTGGCACGGGGAAGGGCGTACGGTGATCGCCGTCCTGCATGATACCGAGGCCGTCCGGGCGCATTTCCCCGAGACCCTGATCCTGGCACGAGACCTTGTGGCGCATGGGCCCACGGCGCAAGTGCTGACGGCAGCGAATCAGTTCCGGGCGCGCCAAATGTGCGAGGCCTGCGATGGCCCGCCCCATGACTGCGGCAGGCAAGCCTCGTGATCTGGGAGGCGCTGGTCCAGCCCTTCGCCGAATTCGCCTTCATGCGCCGGGCTCTGATGGGCTGTGTGGCGATTTCGGTGGGCGGCACGCCCGTCGGCGTTTTCTTGCTGTTGCGCCGGATGAGCCTGACCGGCGATGCCATGGCACATGCAATCCTGCCGGGCGCTGCGATCGGGTTCCTCATCGCCGGCCTCTCGCTCGGGGCGATGACGGTGGGCGGCCTGATCGCCGGCATGGCCGTGGCGCTGCTTTCGGGCTTCGTCGCCCGTGTCACGGCGCTGCGTGAAGATGCGAGCCTCGCTGCCTTCTACCTGATCTCGCTGGCACTCGGCGTGCTGATCGTGTCCATGCGTGGCAGTAATGTCGACCTCATGCATGTGCTGTTCGGCACTGTGCTCGCGCTCGACAATGCGACGCTGACATTGCTCTGCAGCATCACGAGCGTCACGTTGGTGGCGCTGGCCTTCATCTTCCGCCCGCTGGTCCTCGAATGCGCCGACCCCCAGTTCCTGCGCTCGGTGAGCAGGTTCAGCACGGTAACCCACTTCACCTTTCTCGCCCTCGTGGTCATGAACCTTGTCGGCGGCTTTCATGCGCTCGGCACCTTGATGGCCGTCGGCATCATGATCCTTCCGGCCGCGGCCGCGCGTTTTTGGGCGGCCGGCATCGGCGGGCTGATCGCCGCGGCGGTCGCCATCGCCATCTTATCAAGCGTCTCTGGCCTCCTCGTCTCCTATCATTTCGGACTTCCGTCAGGGCCGACGATCATCCTGCTGGCCGGTCTCGTCTACGGGATGTCGCTCGCCTTCGGGCCGGTAGGCAGCCTGACCGCTCCAGTCTTTCGCGTGCGCGTTGATGCCTGAAAGATCCGGTGATCACCTGTCGCCGTAACCCGGCGCAGTACGACAGGAAAAGGCACCGCTACAGTCCTGGGCGGCCTCCCAGGCCGAGAGCGGCATTGGCGGCGATGTAGAGGCCGAGCGCCAGCACGGCGAGGAAGAAGACCCGCCGGAAGCGCGCCTCCGGCAGGCGGCGGCGCAGCAATTGCCCGAGTGCCATGCCGAGAACGGCTGGCAGGAGCGCGACGGCCGATGCGAGCCCGAGCGGCCCGCCGAGCAGGCCGCGGTGTTCGAGCGCGACGGCGAGCGCCACCGTCGAGACGGTGAACAGCATGCCCATCGCCTGCACGAGCGCGTCCCGCCCGAGGCCGATGGCCTGGAGATAGAGCACGCCCGGCACGACGAAGGAGCCGGTCATGCCGGTCAGAACGCCGTTGGCCGCGCCGAAAGCCGGACCGGCCAGAGGCTGCCAGCGGGCCGTCACCGAAAGGTCCACACCCGCGAGTCCCTGCACGGCATAGGCGGCGAGCAAGAGCCCCAGAAGGCCGGAGAGCAGCACCAGATCGAGGCTGACCAGCGCGGCCGCGCCGACCCAGACGGTGAGGCCAGCGGCGGCGAAAAACGGCCACAGCCGACGGACCAGCATCCGCCAATTCCCGCCAGCAACCGCCTGCAGGAGGTTGGTGACGAAGGAAGGCACGACCATCAGCGCCATCGCCGTCGTGAGGTCGAAAGCGGCGGTGAGAAGCCCGAGGCTCACTGTCGGCAGCCCAAGCCCGACCACCCCCTTCACGGTGCCCGCCAGCAGGAAGACCACCGCGATCAGCATGGCCGAGGCGGGGTCGAATAGGGATGCCACCACTCTATCGTGTCATGCCGGTCCCGGACGCGGCTTCACCGGCGGCCGGCCTCACGCGCTGTCATCCTGCTGCACGGCTTCAGCGAAGCGGTCGAAGAACTGGCCAGCGAGCTTGCGGGCCGTGCCCTGGACGAGGCGCGAGCCGATCTGGGCGAGCTTGCCGCCGACCTGCGCCTCCGCCTGATAGGTCAACAGCGTGGCGTTGCCGTCCTCGGCGAGCTTGACCCATGCCCCGCCGCGCGCGAACCCGGCCGCCCCACCGGTGCCCTCGCCGGAAATGCGGTAGCTCTCCGGCGCTATGATATCCGTGAGCGCCACTGCGCCGGCGAATGTTGCCTTCACGGGCCCGACCTTGGCCTGCACCGTGGCGGTGAAGGCATTGTCGGCGGTCTTCTCCAGTTCCTGGCAGCCGGGAATCGCCGCCCTCAGCACTTCGGGGTCGTTGAGCGCCCGCCACACCACTTTGCGCGGAGCCTCGATACGCCGTTCGCCGGTGAGATCCATGGGTCGGGCGGCCTCCCTACTTGCCGATCACGGGAACCGGCACACTCTAGCCTGCCCGCCGCCGCCGGCCAACCGAGCCGCGATCTTGGCCGGGGCGCGGCGCTGGGGCATAGTGGCTGTCCTCTACGCCGGTGGGCCCGGCGGCATCGGGGGGTATCGGGGAGGGGACCCATGCGCGTGCTTGCCGCATCCATTTCGGCCTTGCTGTTCGGCGCCGGGCCAGCTCTGGCTGCCGGCGCGGGCGCGCCGCATCTCGACGGGGGCGGCCTTGGGCTCATATGGTGTGTGCCCTTTGTCGGCATCCTACTCTCGATTGCACTTTTCCCGCTGCTCGCGCCCGCCTTCTGGCATCACCATTTCGGCAAGGTATCGGCCTTCTGGGCGTTTGCCTTCCTGCTGCCGTTCCTCGCCGTCTTCGGCTGGGAGCTCACCCTATTCGAGATATTGCATGTGGGGCTGCTCGAATACATCCCCTTTATCATCCTGCTACTTTCGCTGTTCACCGTGGCAGGCGGCATCCGGCTCACCGGCCGACTGGTCGGCACGCCCGTCGTCAATACCGGTATCCTGCTACTCGGCACGGTGCTGGCGAGCTGGATGGGCACGACTGGCGCGGCGATGCTGCTCATCCGGCCGATCATTCGGGCCAATGAATGGCGGCGCTACAAAGTCCACACCATGGTGTTCTTCATCTTCCTGGTGGCGAATATTGGCGGCTCACTGACGCCGCTTGGCGACCCGCCGCTGTTCCTGGGCTTCCTGAAGGGCGTCGATTTCTTCTGGCCGACCGGGGCCATGCTGGTGCCGATGCTGCTCGTCTCAACCCTACTGCTGGTGCTCTATTACGGCGTGGACAGCCTGCTCTACCGGCGCGAGACCGGCAAGCCGGTAGACGAGGACGAGGGGGATGGCGAACGCCTCGGCCTCTCTGGCAAGGTCAATTTCCTGCTGCTTGCCGGCGTGGTCGCCGCAGTTCTGATGTCGGGCGTCTGGCGGCCAGGTGTGTCCTTCGACGTCTTCCATGTGACCGTGGAGTTGCAGAATCTCTGCCGCGACCTGCTCCTGCTCGCCATCGCCTGGATCTCCTGGGTCGTCACCGACCGCGCCAACCGCGACGCCAACGGCTTCTCCTGGTTCCCGATCCTGGAGGTGGCTAAGCTCTTCGCTGGCATCTTCCTCACCATCGTGCCAGCCATCGCCATATTGCGCGCCGGCACATCGGGCGCATTGGAGCCGGTGGTCTCACTGGTGACGGGCGCGGACGGCCGACCGGACGAGGCGATGTATTTCTGGCTTACCGGCATCCTGTCGAGCTTCCTCGACAATGCGCCCACATATCTCGTCTTCTTCAACACGGCCGGCGGCGATGCGCAGGAGCTGATGGGGCCGCTCTACGGCACCTTGCTCGCGATTTCGGCGGGTGCGGTGTTCATGGGTGCTAACACCTATATCGGCAATGCGCCTAACTTTATGGTGCGGGCGATCTGCGAGGAGCGCGGCATCGCCATGCCGAGCTTCTTCGGCTACATGGTCTGGTCGGTCGGTATTCTTGCGCCGATCTTCCTGCTGGTGACGCTGGTATTCTTCCCCTGAACGGGACAGGCACGCTGCGCTGACGATCCAGACGGCGCCAGGAGAGGCGGTCACCAGGCTCTATGCCGAGACGGCGCGCCGTCCCGCCCGGGACTTCCAGCACCATGCGCGCCGGATGCGGGGAGGAGATCGCGCGCCGCGAGCGCGGCACGGCATGAGGGAAGACATGCACGATGCGCCCATCGGCGGCGATGAACAGCATGTCGAGCGGCAGCCAGGTATTCGCCATCCACATGGTCGGCCGCTCGCGATCGGGGAACAGGAACAGCATGCCGGCGTCGGGCGCCAGCGCGCGGCGGAACATGAGGCCGCGCGCCTTCTGCTCCGGCGTCTCGGCAAGCTCGACATGGAAGATCCGCACGCCCGCCGCCGTCTCGATCCGCACCTCGGCGCGCCCAAACACCATTTCTCCGGCAAGAGCTACTGGCGTCGCTGTCAGCAATGTCGCAAGCGCCGCTAGCGCGCCGAACCCGTATCGCCGCATGGTCCCCTGTCCCTTCTCGCGCCAACACTTCTATCGCTACACCCGCCCAGTCGCCAGGCCAGCCTGATCAATCAAGCACGGAACCTGCCCCATGCCGGGAGCGCGTCAGCGACAGCACGAAGGAAGCAGGAGCGCGCGGTAATCGAATCGATGGGACCAAGACGAGACTCGCAATTGACGCTTCCTGCACTAAACCATACGTTGTCGGGACAAAGAGGAAGGGTGGTGCAGTGTTGCACTTCAGCAATGTCGAAGCGTCTTCGAATGAGAAGGCGACCGATTGAGAAGGCGACCGATCATATCGAGATGCGGGTGAGGCCGAGCGACAAGGAGCGGATTTTACGGGCCGCAGAGCTTTCAGGCGTCAAGCTCGCAGCCTTTGTCAGGGCGTCGGCCGACCGGGAAGCCGAACCCGTCCTGCGCGAGCACCAGGCCACGGCGCTTTCGGAGCGCGACAGGCGGATGCTGCTGGAGGCGCTTGACAATCCGCCGCTGCCGACACCGGCGGCCCGGGACTCGGTGTGCAGCTACCGCGCTCGGATCGTCAATGCAGGATGATCGCCGCTCCCGGAATCGTCATCGAACCGTTCGACCCCAGCCGGCATAATCGGTCGGGCTTTACCTGCGGCACGAAGCGCCTCGGTAATTTCCTGCGGTTCAGCGCCAGAAAGCAACAGAAGGACGACTTTACAAAGGGGTTCGTTGCAGTTGCTGAAGGATCGCCCAAGGTGCTCGGCTATTACGCGCTGAATGCGCATGCCGTTGCGACCTCGGCGCGCTCCCAATACCGGCAGCATTCCGGCCCTGTATCTCTCCATGATTGCTGTGGATCGAAGCTGGCAGAGCCGGGGGGCTCGGCTCGGACCTTGCGGTCGACGCGCCCGGCCGTGCCCTGAGTGTGGCCAGTGAAATCGGCCTCAAGCTGGTCGTCCTGGA
>JAPORR010000201.1 GCA_026710105.1 Alphaproteobacteria bacterium | reverse complement strand
ACCGAGCCCATAACTGCTGCCGCTATCACTCAGGCCGGCAATTCTGCAAGAGGGTTCTATTCCTAGAAAATTAAGGATGAAGACTGTAGGTTCACAACCTAAAGTACAATCCACTCGGATTGAAACGGATCCCAGTTAGCGTCACCTCGGCTCAGCGGTCGGGGCGACGATAGGGGTGCTTTTACGCCCTCCCTTGGTAGTGATGGCAGCCCCAGCTGTAGCTGTCGCAAGCGCAATGCCAACACCGGCGAGGATAAGAGGCAGTGGGATCCTTCAACTCTCCATCAGCTTTTGTGCTTCCTTCATCAGGGCGAGCTCGTCCTTCCCCCACTGCTTGACAGCTTCCATGGTGCCGTTCTCGTGAAAGCCAAACACGCGTGCGATCTGGTTCACAAGCTCCGACTGCTCGGGGTCGAAATCCTCGTTAGCGTAGCCTATACCGACCAGTTCCAGCAGGAAGGTGAGAAGCCTGCACCCTCTCACCGGGCAAAAGACCCAACAGACCCTGTATCTCTCAGGCGCGCAACAGCGCCTCCAACTCGTCCGGGTCGGTAACGGGAAGCGAGCAGACAGGGCCCCGGCAGACATAGGCCGTTGGACAGCCTTCCACAGCCATCTTGCCGGCAGCGGGATGGCCGGCGGGCAAGGATTCGCCAATCTCGATGAGCGCGAGCACACGGCTCGGCAGAGATACTCGCTCAACCGCCCGGCGCAGCCGCCCATCATCACCCGCCAGCACTATCTGCACCGCCTCCTGCAGCAGCGCATTGGCGTTCAGCAGTGTTGAAAGCGGGAAGATGTTGCGCGCTGTTTCGCCAGCGAAGGCCGCAACCGCTGCTTCGGCGCGCTGCCGGTAGTGCGCCTTGCCGGTCAGCCACCAGAGCCGAGCCAGTACCTCTACCATCATGCCATTGCCCGAGGGCGTCGGGTTGTCGGCAGCAGTCTTGGCGCGCACGATCAGCCGCTCGGTATCGGCGGCGGCGAAGAACCAGCCGCCCGTCTCGTCTGCATGGCAGCGTTCGACGACCTCTAACCAGCTGAGCGCCCGCTCGCGGTAGCGCCGCTCACCAGTCGTCTCCTCTAGCAGCAGTGCCGCGCGCATCATCGCCGCATAGTCGTCGAGGCTCGCTGGATGCTGTGCCCGGCCGAGACGCCAGCTATGGCGGAGCCGCCCGTCGGACGCGGTCATATAGGTCTCGACGAAGGCAAAGGCGCGGGCCGCCATCGCTGTCCATCCGGGCTCGCCGAAGACGGCGCCCGCCCGGGCGAGAGCACCGATCATGAGGCCGTTCCAGTCTGCCAGTACCTTGTCGTCGCGCAGCGGCCGTTCGCGCTTCGTGCGTTCGGCAAGCAGCAGGGCGCGCGCCTCCGCAAGCGCCGGGTCGTCCGGCACGTCCATAGAGTGCAGCCGATTCAGTATCGTGTGCCCTTCCCAATTGCCGCCTGCAGCCACATCGTAAACCTTGCAGAAGCGTCCTGCGGCGCTGCCAAGTAATGCCTCCACTTCGGCGCGTGTCCAGACATAGAAGCGGCCTTCCTCACCCTCGCTGTCGGCGTCGAGCGCGGCGGCAAAGCCGGCGGTTCCGTCCTCGGCGGGGGGCGCTATCATCTCCCTGTCCAGCCAGCCGATCGTCTCGCGTACCCGCTGCTCGAAGAGCGGCGTCCGTGTCTCTTGCCAGACCAGCGTCAGTAGGTCGACGAGCTGGGCATTGTCATAGAGCATTTTTTCGAAATGCGGCGCGAGCCAGCGCTCGTCGGTCGAATAGCGCGCGAAGCCACCGCCGAGATGATCGTAGATGCCACCCTCGCACATATGCGTGAGCGTGTTCAGCACCTGGTTGCGGTAGACCTTGCCGCCACCCCGATGCCGGACCCGCCAGAGATGGGTGAAAATACCAGTCTGCGGGAATTTGGGGGCTCCGTCGATGCCGCCGAAAAAGGGATCTACGGCCCGGGCGAGCCGCATGGCAATCCGCGCATCCGTTTCCGCGTCTATGTTGGCTCCGCCCGCAGGCTCGGCCAACCTTCGGGCGGCTTTCGTGAGACGGGTGATATTCTCGGCCACGGCATCCGGCTGCTTGCTCCAGGCTTCCGATAGTGAGCGCAGTAATTGCGGGAAGCCTGCGCGGCCCCAGCGCGGCTCCGGCGGGAAATAGGTACCGCCCCAGAAGGGCTCGCCATCGGCATTGAGGAACATGGTCAGTGGCCAGCCGCCCTGCTCACCCATGCCCTGAAGCGCATGCTGGTAAACCGCATCCACATCCGGGCGTTCCTCACGGTCTACCTTCACATTGACGAACAGCCGGTTCATCAGCCCGGCGATGGCCTCGTCCTCAAAGCTCTCATGCGCCATCACATGGCACCAGTGGCAGGCTGCGTAGCCGACGGAGAGCAGCACTGGTCTGCCTGTCCGCCGCGCTTCCTCGAACGCCTCTGCCCCCCAAGGCCGCCAATGCACTGGGTTGTCGGCATGTTGCAACAGATAAGGGCTGGTTTCGCGGTGAAGTAGGTTTTCGCTCATGGGCGGCGAGGGTAAACTGGTGCACGCCCCGATGCGAGGACGGAAACGATGGCGGACGCACTCTATTACGACGCGCATGTATTCTGTTGCACCAATACCCGCCCGCCCGGCCATCCGCGCGGCTGTTGCAGCGAGAAGGGCGCCGAGACGCTGCGTGCCTATATGAAAGCGCGCGCCAGATCGCTGCCGAAGACGCGGATCAATATCGCCGGTTGCCTCGACCGCTGCGAACTCGGCCCGACCATGGTCATCTATCCCGAGGGGGTCTGGTACCGTTATGAGACCGAGACGGATATCGACGAGATCCTCGAAACGCATCTGAAGGGCGGCGGCCGGGTCACACGGCTCATGCTCGCCCCTGACGCCTGACAGACCTGCCGGATACGATCTTCGCCGAGGCGACGGCGCCTGGCCGAGCCGGCGTCTCCGTGCTGCGCTTGTCCGGGCCAGTGGCGGGCTATGCGCTTGCCGCGCTTGCCGGGCCACTGCCGGCACCGCGCCGGGCGGTACTGCGCGCCATTCGCGACCCGGAAAGCGGCGAACTCCTGGACCGGGGTCTTGCGGTCTGGTTCCCGGGCCCAGCGAGCTTTACGGGCGAGGATGCGGGCGAATTGCACCTGCATGGCTCGCCCGTCGTGGTGGATGCAGTGCAGGCGGTGCTGATGCGGCTTGACGGCCTGCGCCCGGCGGAGCCCGGCGAATTCACCCGCCGTGCTTTCGAGGCTGGGCGCATGGACCTGACGGCAGTGGAGGGGCTCGCCGAGCTGATCGATGCCGAGACCGAGGGTCAGCGCCGTCAGGCGCTGCATGCACTCGGCGGTGGCCTTGCGCGGCAGTTCGACGGCTGGCGGGAGCAACTGGTGCAGGCGCTCGCCCATTTCGAGGCCGCCATCGATTTCAGCGACGAGGAATTGCCGGAAGGCTTGGAGGCGGAGGTCTCGCAAACCGTGGCGGCGGCGCATGCTGAGATGGCGGTGGCGATGGTGGCAGGCGCGCGCGGCGAGGTTGTGCGCGACGGCTTCCGGGTGGCGCTGGTAGGCGCGCCTAATGCCGGCAAGTCGAGCCTCATGAATGCACTTGCGGCGCGCGAGGTTGCCATTACCGCCTCTGCCGCGGGCACCACGCGCGACGTGCTGGAGGTGAGGCTGGTTATGGACGGCTATCTCGTGCGCCTAATCGACATGGCAGGCTTGCATGAAAGCGAGGACCCGGTCGAGCGCGAGGGCATACGACGTGCCTGCGAGGAAGCGGCGGCAGCCGACCTGCGCCTGTTGCTGACCGCCCCCGATGCCCCGCCGCCGCCCAAGATGGCAGGCCTCGCCGTTCGCACCAAGGCAGATCTTGGCGCGGCGCCTGGCCCCGGTCTGGTCGTTTCGGCCCGCACAGGCGCAGGCCTGGAGGCACTGCGCACGGCGATCGCGGACGCCGTGCGTGCACGCGTCGCGGGCCCGCCCGGCGCACTGCGCGCCCGGCATGTCCGTGCGCTATCGGAGTCGTCCGCGGCGCTCGCCCGTTTCGCCGCCGCGCCTCAGGCCGACCTTGCCGCCGAAGACCTCCGCCTCGCCGTCCGCGCGCTCGGCCGCGTCACCGGCCGCGTTGATGTCGAGGACTTGCTCGACGCCATCTTCCGAGAGTTTTGCATCGGAAAATGATGCGACACGGTGTCGAGGCACTTTGTTTGCGACGCCGGCCGGTAATACCAGCGGCGACAGTTTAGCACCCATATGCCCCTTTTCGGGTTCCGATTGAGGCGATGCGCTGTGAGACGAGATTGTTCCAGGCAGCCGTGATCGAGGATGTCGTCGTAGCTCTGGAAGACGCGGTTTGAGAGCCAGTTGTCGCGCATGACCTACCAGACGGTCTCGACCGGGTTGAGTGCCCGGTGCGGCATGAGGGTGATATTGCCCTTCGACTGTGGTTTCGACGATTTTCACCCCACCCCTGCCGACACATATCAAGAGGGATGGGATTGAAGCAGAGATTCTGAGCCGCGGCAGGCGCACATTGTCTGCACGTTCCATGATTATCGAAATGGAAGGAGATCTGGACTCGCAGCAAAACCGCGAAGTCTTCGATCTGATGGACGAGCTCGGCTTCGTGCCGAGGTTATCCCCCGAATTGCAAACCATCATCTTCGACCGCTCTGCCTGATACCAGCGGCGGAGCTACCCTCTTCCCGGTGCGTCCGCACGGGAGTTTTGGCCGGGGAGTTTAGGCTTGCATCGCTTTTAGGCTCGCTTATGTTTCAGCTTGTTTCCCGCTAACAAGCGGGCCTGTTGCGGCCCGCCCGCTTATAATGTCCAGCTGCCGGGGGTTCCTGGATGACGAGGCCCATGACACTGGCGCCTTCCTGCCACGCCGCTGCCTCCTGGCGCGTCTGGCATGGTCGGACGGCCGTGTCGGGGCGCACTCCGGCAGACTCGCAATCACAGCGGCTTGGCATACCCCGAAGCGGCCCGCCGGGCCCCGAAGAAGCGCGGCATCGCGTGCCCGGGCCGTATGCTCTAATGTTTCGATATCCGGACGCTTCCGTCCCCGTCCTGCTCTGCACCGTCGGCAGTTCGGCACCGGTGCGGCCAGGCCGCCGCGCCAGGAGGTTCGCGCCATGACATGGTTCGTCACCATCGTCGTCGTCCTGATCGTTGCCATTCTGGCAATCCTGTTCCTCAACCGGTATTACCGGAAAGCAACCCGTGAGGTGGCGCTGATAAGGACCGGTGCCGGCGGCCAGCGGGTGATCCTTGATGGTGGCTGCCTGGCGCTGCCATTCCTGCACAAATTGTCGGAAGTCAACATGCGGACCTCTAAGCTCGAGATCGAGCGGCTGGGGCCAAGATCGATGATTACCTCCGACCGGCTGCGTGTCGATATCGGCACCGAGTTCTACATCCGGGTCAAGGCCAGCGAAGATGGTGTCGCAGCTGCTGCCCAGGCTCTGGCCGGCAAGACCTTTCGCGCCTCCGAACTCGCCGATACGCTGGAAGGCAAGCTGGTCGATGCCATGCTCTCCGTTGCGGCGGGCTACACCATGGACGAACTCCAGGACAACCGGGCCCGGTTCAGCGCCGAAGTCGGTGAATTGCTGGTGCCCAATCTGGCGCAGAATGGGCTACTGCTGGAATCTGTCTCCCTCACCCGGCTCGACCAGACCCCCTTCCACGCCCTCGATGAGAACAATGCGTTCAATGCGCCCGGCATGCGGCGGCTATCAGAAATCATCGCGACCAACAGGAAGGAACGTGCGGCGATCGAGGCCGATGCCGAGGTCGCTGTGCGCCAGAGCGAACTCGATGCGACCAAGCGCAAGCTGCTCCTCAGCCAGGAGGAGGAAAAGGCAACGATCGACCAGCACCGAGAAATCGCGCTGGCACAGGCGCGGAGTCAGGCGATCATCGCAGAGGAGCAGGCCGCCAGTGAGACGCGCCGCGATACCGCCCGGTTCGACCGCGAACGCGAGGTCCGGCTGGCAGAGATTTCCAAAGATCGCGCCTTGCGCCAGCAACAACTCGAGAGCGAGCTGAATGTTGCGACTACGGAAGTCGACAACACCGTCGCACTGGCCGCGAAGCAGATCGAAGAGTCAAAGGCGCAAGCAGAGGCCCAGCTTGCAAAGGCGGCAGAGGCCGCGGCCGAGGAGGAAGTTCGGACTGCCCGAGAGACGGCGGCGGCAATGCGGGACAAGCAATTGGCGGTGATCCGGGCTGAGGAGCAAACCGAGGTCGATGATATGCGGGTTCGCTCGGAAGCCGGCACGGTCATCGCGATGGCCGAGGCCGAAGCCCAGGCACGGCGCGAACGTGCCGAGGCTGAAAAGGGCGAGTTGCTGGCCCGGGCCGAAGGAACGGCGGCACTGGTCGAGTCGGAGAATGCGCAGAGCGACGACCTGTTGAGCTACAAGCTCAACCGCGCCCGTATCGACGCCCTGCCGGATGTCGTCGAACGGATAATGAAGCCGACCGAGAAGATCGAGTCGATCCGCGTCAACCATATCACTGGGATGGGCGGCGGCGGTACGGGCAGTGCCGACTCGCCACAAGGCAAGTCGGGCGTGAACGACATTGTGGACGGTGTTCTCAACCTCGCCCTGCAACTGCCGGCAGCCCGGCGCCTCGGCGAAGAAGTCGGTATCAATATCGGTGACGGCATGAGCGGCCTGACCCGCGCCCTTGACGATGACACCGAAATTCCGAACGAACCTGACGAGTGACGGGCAGTGTAGTGCCATATCAGCAGCAGAGAGGACAAACCATGAAACTCAACCGCCGACACTTCATTGCTACAGCCTCGGCTGCCGCCCTCGCAAGTCCCGCGATCATCGGCAGGGCTCTAGCGGCTGATGGGATCAAGTTTGTGTCAATCCTTGACCAGTCGAACGGCCTCGACATCTACGGCAAGCCGATGGTGGATACGACCCGGATGGCGGTTGACGAGATCAACGCGGCCGGTGGCCTGCTGGGGCGGCCGATCGACCTGAAGGTCTATGACCCGCAATCCAGCATCCAGCTTTACACCCAGTTCGCTACCCAGGCTGCGGCTGGAGACCGCGCCGATGTCGTGCATGCCGGCATCACCTCGGCGAGTCGAGAGGCGATCCGCCCGACCTTCAGCCGTTTCCAGGTGCTCTACTTCTACAATGTCCTGTACGAGGGCGGTGTCTGCGATATCAACAATTTCTGCACTGGTTCGACGCCGGCCCAGACCGTCGAGAAACTGGTTCCCTACACGATGAACAAGTGGGGCAAGAAGGTCTATATCATCGCTGCAGACTACAATTACGGCCAGATCACTGCCCAATGGGTGCAGAAATATGTGCGAGACAATGGCGGCGACCCCGTTGCGACCGAATTTTTCCCACTGGATGTGACCAATTTCGGCCCGACCATCAAGAAGATCCAGCAGGCCCGGCCAGACATGGTGATGTCGGCCCTAGTCGGCGGTGCCCATGTCTCATTCTACCGCCAGTATGCGGCCGCAGGCATGAATGCATCGATCCCTATCGCGTCCACCACCTTCGGGGTTGGCAACGAACACAAGCTGATCTCGGCCGAAGAGGGCAATGGCATGATTTGCGCCTATTCCTACTTCGAGGAAATCGACAACGCCGCGAACAAGGCGTTCGTCAAGCGGTTCCGGGACCGGCTTGGCGCTGATGCCCCGGCGCTGAACGAGCTGGCGGCCCGGGCCTATGAAGGCGCCTATATCTGGGCCGAGGCGGTCAAGCAGGCAGGGACCGCCGAACGCATGGCCGTGATCGAGGCGCTGCGGAGCGGCGTGCATTACGACGGACCGTCCGGTCGTGTGCAGATCGAACCGAGGACCAACCACGCCAACCAGAATGTCTATCTGGCCGAGTTGAAGGACCAGTCCTTCCAGATTCTCGAAACCTATGAAAACCAGCCGCCGACCGATACGTTGCTGGTCTGCGATCTGGTGAAGGATCCGAGCCAGTCGACCTTCAAGTTCGAGAACGGCCTGAAGGCCGCAGGCATCGATATCTGATTCGTCCCGGGGGCCGAACCTGGCCCCCGGTCCCCTTCCGGAGACCGACGCCTTGGACCTCGTTGTTTCACTGGCCCTGCAGATCCTGTACGGGATGGCCAATCTCGCCTTGATCAGCCTCGGCCTAGCGATCGTGTTCGGCATGATGCGGGTCATCAATCTGGCGCATGGCGAGTTCCTGATGCTGGGCGGCTATACTGTCGTCGTCGCCACCAATAACGGCGTCAATATCTGGATTGCGATGCTGGTGCTGGCACCGCTGGTCGTGGGTGTCATCGGTGTCGTGGTGGAACGGTTGCTGATCCGCTGGCTCTACGGCCGGATGATCGACACACTGCTCGCCACATGGGGCCTGTCGCTGCTCTGCATCGGACTGGTCACCTCCCTATTCGGCGCCT
Organism: Alphaproteobacteria bacterium; assembly: GCA_026710105.1. Classification (GTDB taxonomy): domain Bacteria; phylum Pseudomonadota; class Alphaproteobacteria; order Bin95; family Bin95; genus Bin95. The sequence goes on along the minus strand of JAPORR010000201.1, from coordinate 14,820 downwards.
CCACCGCGACAACCATTTCACCGCCCCTGGGCGTCATCACGATCGGTGCCTACACATCGTCCGGTTACGAGATGTTCCTGATCGTCGTGACCGCGCTGCTGCTGCTCGCGGGTTATGCAGCGCTCAAACTGACGCCCCTCGGCCTGGTGGCTCGAGGCACCATGCAGAATGCCGAGATGTCATCGGCCCTCGGCGTCTCGACCCCGCGGATCTATATGATAACTTTTGGCCTGGGAGCCGCAGTGACCGGGCTTGCCGGCGGCCTGCTGGCGCCGATCACCGGTGTTCTGCCGACCATTGGTGCGGTGTATATCGCCAAGGCCTTCATCACCGTCATCTCGGGTGGCATGGCGATCTTGACTGGTACCGCGTCGGCTTCGGTCCTGTTGGGCGGCGTCAATGGTATTGTTGCCTTCCTCACCGGGCCGACAATCGGGGAGGTCGCCCTGCTGGTCGCCGCAATCGTGCTGCTGCGTCTGATGCCGCGCGGCATTACAGGCACCTTCTTCCGAAAAGGCCTGTGATGCGCCTGCCGAGAGACCTTCGCGGCACGTTGGTCATCGCCGCACTCGGATCGGGCTTTATGCTCGTCGCGCCCGAGGTGCTTGCGTTCTTCACCATCATCACGCTGAGCCAAGTAATCGGGCTGGCGATCCTTGCCCTCAGCCTGGCACTCGTCTGGGGGTTTGGCGGCATACTCTGCTTCGGCCAGACCGCCTTCTTCGGTCTCGGCGCCTATGCTTACGCAGTGGCCGCGACCAATATCGGCGGCTCGACGGGGGCGATACCAATCGCCATCCTGGTTGCCGCGGCGTTTGCGGCTGTCCTCGGCTACTTCATCTTCTACGGTCGGGTCTCCGACGTCTATCTCGCGATCATCACGCTCACTGTGGCGTTGATCTTGTATTCGTTGACCCGCCGCACCTCCGGGCCAGAATACAAGATCGGCAACGCCTTGCTCGGCGGATTCAATGGCACTACGGCACCGCCGCTCAACATACCGGGGGACCCCCAGGCCGTCCTGTTTCCCGAGCATACCTTCTATGTGGCTATGATCGCCCTGATCGCCGCCTATGTCTTCTGCAGCTGGCTGGTGCGGACCCATTTCGGCCGCGTCTGCATTGCCATTCGCGAGAACGAGACTCGAGCCGAACTTCTGGCTTACGACATCCGGCTTTACAAGCTCGGGATCTTCATGATCGGGGCGGCGCTTGCCGGACTCGGCGGCGTATTCTTCTCCGTCGGCGTCAGCCGGGTGACACCGGATGTCTTCAGCCTTTCGCAAGCGGCAGTCGCCATCATCTGGGTGATTGTCGGCGGGCGCGGCACACTGATCGGCCCCGTGCTCGCGACCTTCGCGCTCCATTACCTCACGGCTTCCCTGGGGACGCAGTCGATACTGAATACCAATCTGGTCCTTGGCATCGTCCTGATCATCTTCGTCCTGCTCGTACCGAAAGGCGTTGTACCTACCCTTGCCGACCTTGTAGAGCTCCGCCGCCAGCGCCGAATCGCCCGGTTGCGGGAACGCTGGCTGCGGGCGCGCCGGCCCCACACCGGCCGGTAGGATATCGAGGGGGCGACATGAAGCAGGCCGAAACCGTTCTGGAAGCCCGCAACCTGTCGATGCATTTCGGTGGTGTGCGGGCAGTCGACGGGGTCGACTTTACTCTTTCGGAAAACGAACTCCGCTGCTTGATCGGCCCGAACGGCGCCGGCAAGTCGACCTTCTTCAAGTGCCTCACCGGGCAGTTGCGGCCAACGGCCGGCGAAGTGCTGATTCGCGATGTGAATGTGACCGGGCGCGAACCGCACGAGATCGGGGCGCTCGGTGTCGGCATCAAGACCCAGGTCCCCAATGTATTCGAGGGGCTCACGACCGAAGAAAACATCTGGATATCGGCCCGTCGCTGGCATCGACCCGCCCGGGCGCGGACCTTGACCGCCGAGACCGTCGAGCGGCTTCGGCTCGGGGATGTCCGGTCTGACCCGGTCGGGCAGCTGGCGCATGGACAGCGGCAATGGGTCGAGCTAGGCATGGTCGTGGCCGCCGAACCGTGGCTGGTCCTGCTCGACGAGCCGGCCGCCGGCATGACCCATGAGGAGACGGTTCGCACCGCCGAATTGATCCAGGAGATCAACAGCACCGCGACGCTGATTGTGGTCGAGCATGACATGCAGTTCATTCGCATGATCTCCCGCAAGGTCACGCTGTTCCATGAAGGCGGGATCCTGATGGAGGATACGATGGAGGCGATTTCGGCAGACGCCCGTGCCCGTCAGATCTATCTGGGGCATCGAGCATGAGCGCACTGCTCGATGTCAAGGGGTTGCGCGCAGGATACGGCCGGGCGCCGGTGCTGCATGGAATCGACCTCAGTGTTGAACGTGGTGAGATCGTCGGCGTGCTCGGGCACAACGGCATGGGCAAGACCACCCTGCTGAAGACATTGATGGGGTTGCTGCCGGCCCAGGGCGGCACGATCATCTATTCTGGACTCGACCTGACGCGGGAACGGTCGAGCGCGCGTGCGCGTCTTGGTCTCGGCTATGTTCCGCAGGGGCGCGGAATTTTCCCGAACCTGTCCGTCTATGACAATATCCGCATGGGTATCGTCGCACTTGACCTCGATGAAGAGGGAGCCGTGCGTCGGATCCTGGCAGAATTTCCGCGCCTTGAGCGCCTGCTGGACCGCGAGGGGGGGGCGTTGTCCGGTGGGGAGCAGCAACTGCTCGCCATCGCGCGTTGTCTCGTGTCGGAGCCAGAGCTCATCCTGCTCGACGAACCGACGGAGGGCATCCAGCCATCCATCGTCGATGAAATCATTGATCTGCTTCGTGAGCTCAATCGCCGCCGCGGCGTCGCTATCGTTCTAGTCGAGCAATCGCTTGACTTCATCACCGAACTTTCAGACCGGGTCCTGCTGTTGCAGAAGGGCGAGATTACCGGTGTCATCGCCGGTTCCGATGCTGCCAACTCGGCGCTGATTGAGGAGTTCACCGGGTTCGGTGGCGGCCCCGCCCGGAGCCGGGAACAGGATACGTCGCCAGTTGTCGAAACTGGCACGAAGCCCCCGGCCTCCCGGGTAATGCCCGCGTCGCGCCCCGTTCTCAGCGAGAGGACCGCCTTCATGACCGCCCAAAGACCGACCCATGCCCAAATCAAGGACATTGTTGAAGAGCTCGGCATGCATCTGTCCGACGCTCGCATCCAAGAGTTCCTCGACGTCATGCAAGGCACGCTGGATGCCTATGATGTCGTCGACTCGATGCCGGACTATTTGCCGCCGGTCCTGTATCCGCGCACGGCCGGGATTCGCCCGACACCCGAGGAAAACCCTCTAAATGCCTGGTATGTGAAAACAGAGGTGCGGGGCGCGCCGCGCGGACCTCTGTTGGGGCGGTCGGTGGCGCTAAAGGACAATATCTGCCTAGCGGGTGTTCCGATGATGAATGGTGCCTCGACGCTGAAGGGTTACACGCCCGATGTCGACGCGACCATCGTGACCCGTCTGCTCGATGCGGGCGCAGTCATCATGGGCAAGGCTCATTGTGAATATTTCTGCCTGTCCGGCGGCTCGCACACCAGTGCGGCCGGTCCGGTGCAGAACCCGCACAAGGCAGGGTATTCAGCTGGCGGCTCCTCCTCCGGCTCCGGAGCATTGGTTGGCGGCGGCCATGTGGATATGGCGATCGGCGGTGACCAGGGCGGCTCAATTCGTATGCCAGCGTCGTTCTGCGGATGCTATGGCCTGAAACCCACACACGGGCTCGTGCCCTATACGGGGGTGATGCCGATCGAGACGACCATCGACCATACCGGCCCTCTCACACGAACCGTCATGGACAATGCCCTGATGCTAGAAGTGTTGGCCGGCCCGGACGGGCTCGATCCGCGCCAATACAATGTGACGACTGACCGATATACTCAGGCCGTGACCCGTGGGGCTTCCGGCCTGAAGATCGGTATCGTGAAGGAAGGTTTCGGCCGCGCCGAGTCAGAGCCCGATGTCGATGCCAAGGTGCGGGCCGCGGCGGACATGCTGGCGGGGCTGGGTGCGGCGATCGACGAGATTTCAATCCCTTGGCATCTCAAGGGCCCCGCCATCTGGACTCCGATCGCGCTTGAGGGGCTGACCAATCAGATGATGCACGGCAACGGTATGGGGACCGGCTGGGAAGGGATGTACACGACCTCTCTGCTGGACTTCCATGCCAATTGGCGCCAACGGGCGGACGAACTGAGTGACACCCTGAAGATCAGCATGTTCATCGGCCAGTACTATCTGAAGCATCACCGTGGACATTACTACGCCAAGGCACAGAACCTCTCGCGGCGGTTACGCGAGGAATATGACAAGGTATTTGCCAGCTACGACCTGCTGCTGATGCCGACAACGCCGATGAAGGCGACACCGATACCGGAGTCTCCCCAAAACCTCGCGCTGTGGTGCCAGCGCGCCTTCGAGATGCTCAACAACACCGCGCCGTTCGACGTCACCGGCCATCCGGCGATGGCTGTCCCCTGTGGCATGTCAGACGGGCTGCCGGTCAGCATGATGCTGGTCGCCAAGCATTGCGACGAGAGCACAATCTATCGTGCCGCTGGCGCCTTTGAAGCCGTCGGCGACTGGAACAAGATGTGAGCGTCTCGGGATGGGGAACGTCATGACCCCCGAAGGCGGCGACACTTAAAACCGGAGCTCCAGATGAAGACGATCACCGTGATTATCCGCGCTAGGCCAGGGACCGAGCAGACCATGCGCGAGGCCTTGTTAAAGGTCGCCGCCCATGTCCGCGCGAACGAACCGCATACCATCGGCTTTCATATTAGCCAGGACGCATCCGATCCTTGCGTTTTCACCACCTATGAGCGATTTGCCGATGAGGCCGCCATGGATCGACATAACGGGTCGGCTGCGGTGGCGGCTTTCTTCGAGACAGCCAATCCGATCATGGATGGCGAGATCGTTTTCCACACTTGCAACGAGATCTCGACGAAATAAGCCGGTAGCACGCAGGAGAGCGAACCTCGAACGGACTTCAGGCTGGGAATGCTTTCGCTCCGCGCTGAACGGCGCTAAAATTCTGCCATGTTGGATGGCAAACGCATTCTGCTGATCGTCTCGGGTGGCATTGCCGCATATAAGAGCCTGGTCCTCGTGCGCCGGCTGCGTGAGAGCGGTGTGGCGGTGCGCGCGATTCTGACGGCGGGCGGGGCGGCGTTCGTGACGCCGCTGTCGCTTGCCGCGCTCACCGAGGGCAAGGTGTATCAGGATCTGTTCTCGTTGACCGACGAGAGCGAGATGGGTCACATCCGGTTGTCCCGCGAGGCAGATCTTGTAGTGGTGGCGCCGGCAACGGCCGACCTGATGGCGAAGATGGCAGCTGGGCTTGCCGATGACCTCGCCTCGACCGCTCTGCTTGCGACCGACAAACCGGTGCTGATTGCGCCCGCGATGAATATCGAGATGTGGAGCCATGCGGCGACGCAGGCGAATGTGGGACTGCTGGCGCGACGCGGCGTGCTCAGGGTCGGGCCGGGAGCGGGCGAGCTTGCCTGCGGCGAAACTGGTGCCGGACGTATGGCGGAGCCGGAAGAGATTATGCTCGCCATTGAGGCGGCGCTTATGGGGCGGGCCGCTGGTGACGACCGCGCGCTCATTGGCAAGCGTGCAGTCGTCACCAGCGGCCCCACATGGGAGCCGATAGACCCGGTCCGCTACATCGCCAACCGCTCCTCCGGCAAACAGGGACATGCGATCGCCAGCGCTCTCGCCCGCCACGGCGCGGAGGTGGTGCTGGTGACCGGCCCGACGCATGAGCCCGACCCTGCGCATGTCAGCATGCGTCGCATCGAGACGGCGCGGGAAATGCTAGATGCATGCATGGATGCGCTGCCGGCGGATATCGCGGTCTGCGCGGCGGCGGTTGCCGACTGGCGCGTGCGTGCGGCCGCGAGCGAAAAGCTCAAGAAGGACGGGGACGGCCCGCCCGCGCTCGAACTGGCGGAAAACCCGGACATCCTGCATCGGCTCGCCACTCTGGAGAATCGCCGCCCGCCACTCGTGATCGGTTTTGCGGCCGAGACTGAGCATGTCGTCGCCCATGCCCGCGAGAAGCGCCGGCGCAAGGGCTGTGACTGGATCCTCGCCAATGATGTTTCACCTGGCACGGACATTTTCGGTGGCGAGCACAACACGATCCATCTGGTCGATGAGCGCGATCGCGTGGAGGACTGGCCGCCGACCGACAAGGTGGAGGTGGCGGACCGCCTTGCGCGGCGTATTGCCGGCCATTTCGCCGCCGGGGCATGATCGCGGTGGTGGAAGTGCGCATCCAGCGCCTGCCGCATGCGCCGAGTCTGCCGGCCTATGCGACCCCTGGCAGTGCCGGCCTTGATATTGCGGCCGCCCTGGAGGCACCGATGACGCTGACACCCGGCGCGCGGGCGCTGGTGCCGACCGGGCTGCGCCTTGCCGTACCGGAGGGCTATGAGGTGCAGATACGTCCTCGCTCCGGCCTTGCGCTCCGTCATGGGCTGATGTTGCCGAACAGCCCCGGCACCATCGATTCCGATTATCGCGGCGAGCTGCAGATCATCGTGATGAATGCGGGCACGGCGCCCATCCACATCGAACGCGGCATGAAGATCGCTCAACTCGTTCTCCAACCCGTCCCCCGCGTAGCGTGGCTGGAATGCGCCGCACTGGACGCAACGGAACGCGGCGACGGCGGCTTCGGCTCGACAGGCGTGAGGTAGGTGGGGGCTCTCGACCGGGGCGAGTCCGCCATTGCCAGATGGAACGACGGGTCAGTCGGATGCTGCCCTGGCTTCCCTGCTGGCGGCCCGCGCACGTTTTTGCTTGAGCGGCACACGAATGCCGAAATGCCAAGCGAAGAAAAGTGTGAGCAGCAGGAAGGCGAGCGAAACCGGATTCGTTAGCAGGACAGTCAGGTCCGCCTTGTTGATGAGCACTGTCTGCCGAAGATAGATCTCGAAATTCTCGCCGAGCAGAAAGCCAATCACCAGGCAGACGATGGAGAACCCTGCTTTGCGCATCAGATAGCCGACGCCTGCAAACAGAAATAGCATCCCCACATCGAACATGGAGTTGGTCGGGATATAGACTCCGACCACGCAGAGCAGCACGACGGTCGGCAGCACGATGTGCTTCGGAATCCTGACGAACTGGACCCAGATACGAATGCCGACGCGCCCGATGACGAGATGGGCGAGATTGGCCATCAGCATGGATGCGAAGATGGAGTAGATGAGCTCGGCATGGTTTACCATCATCAGCGGCCCCGGCACGACGCCGTGAATCGTGAACGCGCCGATCAGGAGCGCGGCCGCCACATTGCCGGGAATGCCGAGCGCGATGGTCGGGATGAGGTTGGAGCCGACCACGGCGCTGTTTGCGGCTTCTGTCGCCTGGATGCCCTCGAGCTCTCCTGTGCCGAACTTGTCGCCGCGCGGCGAGGATCGCCTTGCGGCCCCATAACCAAGGAATGCTGCTAGCGTGACACCGAGGCCCGGCAGGATGCCGACGCCGGTGCCAATGCAGGAAGAGCGGATGAGGGTCTTCCAATTGCCCCAGAATTCCCGGGGTGAGATGCGGTTCTCAGCTCGGAACTGGGACGCCGGCGGCAGGGGCGCCGGTGGGGGCTGCCCGCGGTCCCGGCGCATATCGTAAAGCTGCGAGAGCACCGAGCTCAGTGCCAGGGTGCCGATGGCAAAGGGTAGCAGCGGAATGCCGTCATAGAGGTGGATGGCGCCGAAGGTCATGCGCTCCGTGCTGTCCACCGGGTCGAGGCCCCATGTGCTGAGGAACAATCCGAGCGCTGCTGCGATCAGCCCCTTGACGAGTGAGCGCCCTGCCAGCGCTGCGATCATGGTGAAGGAGAAAAGAATGATCGTGGTGAGTTCGTTGGGTCCGAAAGTCAGCGCGACGGCTGCGAAAGGCGCCGCGAGCAGGATGAGCACGATGTCGGAAAAGGTATCACCGAACACCGAGGAGTAGAGAGCCGTCTTCATCGCCTTTTCAGGTCGGCCCTGCTTTGCCAGCGGGTGGCCGTCAAGCGCGGTGGCTGCCGCTTCCGGTGTTCCGGGCGCGTTGATGAGAATGGCAGGGATGGCGCCGCCTGAGGTCCCGCCCTTGTTAATGCCGACCAGGAAGGCGATGGCGGCGAGCGGGGTGAAGTAGAAGGTGATCGGGACCAGCATGGCGAGTGCCGTGACGCTGCCAAGCCCCGGCAGCACGCCGAAGATGATGCCGAGCACGATACCGACGCAGATATAGGCGAGATTGACTAGTGTGAAGGCGGCCTCGAACCCGCCGAGCATGCTGTTGAGTATGTCCATCGACAGGCCCTGTTCCCGCCGCGCTCAGCGCCAGAAGGCAGGCAGCGCGGTGTTGAAGAACTGGTAGGCTGCCTGCGACAGTACTACCGGCGTGGCAAGCGAGACCAGCGTGATGGTCCACGGGTTCCGCGCGCCGACGAACAGCATAGCCACGACCAGGAATAACGTCATGGCCGGCTCGAAGCCGACATGTTCGATCAGAAACCAGGACGCGCAAGCGGTGCCGGACCAGATAAGCAGGTTCAATATCACATGGCGGCTGGCGCCTGTTGCCTCAGCGCCGAACTCCTCGTCCAAATGATCCTCGCCGGCCTCGACCTTCCTGCCGCCATAAACGGCTTGCACCGCCATGACGACAGCCAGCACCAAACAGGTTCCGATGGCGATGGACGGCACCAAGGCCGGCGAGAGGTCGAGCTCGCTCTGCGCCGGCGCGGTGTTGTCCGGAATGAGCCAGAGCAGGCACCAAAGCGACGCTAGGGCCAGCAGCACTCCTGCCCATATATGGGTTGTTCTCACCGAAACGGCTTTATGCGGGGTGGGTCGGAGCGCCTCAGGACGCCCCGGCTCCCAATTCAGCCTATTTCATGGATGCGAGGACGCCCTCGAGACTCTTCGTGACACTGGCCGCGAATGCAGAAATCTCGGACGAGGGGATGTAGCGCTTTGGGAATTGGATGTTCTGGAGCACCTGGGTGAAGTCCGGATCTTCCATCGCCGCCTCGACCGCTGCTTCCAGCTTCGCCGCGATCTCGTCAGATACACCCGCCGGGGTGATCAGCACGGAATTGCCCGGCATGGCGATGCCATAGAGGTCCTGAGTGGTCGGCGCGTCCGGGTCTTTCGCCAGGCCGTCGGAGAGGAACGATGCCAGCACGATCATCTTGTCGCCATGCTTCTGGTGGACGCCGCCGCTGAAGGCAAAGTCGATCTTGCCGCCGAGCAGGAACGGCACCATCTCGCCGCCACCGCGCGTGGGGATCGCCGTCCACTGCACATCCTCTTTCGCGGCCATGTAGTTGATGAAGGTTTTCGACATGCCGCCCATGTCGGCGACATTGAGCGGATTGGTCTTCGAATAGGCCAGAAGCTCGTCGAGCGTCTTGTAGGGCTTGTCCGGCGTGGTGACGAGCGCGAGCTGGTATTCGCTCACGCCTGCGATGAGCCGGAGGTCCTCGACCTTATAGGCAACATCGTTCTTAGTCAGCGGGTTCCAGATCAAGTTGCCGAGATCGGTATAGGCGATGGTATGGCCGTCGGGCTCCGCCTTGGAAAGGAAGGTGACGCCAACCGCACTGCCCGCGCCGGGGCGGGTCTTGACCACGACCGTGCCGCCAAGTGCCTTACCGAGTGCCTTGGAGAGCACCATGGACTTGGTGTGGGTGGTGCCGCCGGCCTTGTAGGGCACGATCAGCGTGATTGGCTTGTCCGGCCATGCGGCAGCGCTACCAGCTGCGAAAGTCGCCGCGACTGCGGCCAGTGCAATTCTATTGAGCATGGTGTTTCCTCGATCCCACCTGTTGTGTTCGTTACCGGTCGTCCTGCTGGGAGTCAGGCATCAACGACCAGAATTTCCTCATTGTCGAAATAGTCGGAACGCAGCACGGGTCCATCATCTGTGACCTCCAGCAGGTCCTCCATGTGGTAGCCGCATTTGCCAACCCAGCGCACCCGCGTCTCTATCGTGGTCATCATACCCGGCTCGAAGGCCATGTCTTCATACGGGCCGATGAGCGGGCGCTCATGCACCAGCAGGCCGAGCCCATGCCCGTTATGCGCGTAGGGGAAGGGAATGCCGTAGCGTTCATGCAGCACCGTCGCGCGCTCGAATAATTGCCGTCCGGTATTGCCCGGCCGGACCATGTCGATCAGCTCGTGGTGGATGTCCCGCAGCCGCGACCACCAGGACCTGTCCTCGTCATTGAGCGGCCCGAGCTTCGCCGTGCGACCGACATTGGAGTAATAGCGTCCGTAGCGCCCACCGGCATCGGCTTTCAGGATATCGCCGCGCTTGACGCGGTAATCGGACGGGTCCTTGTGTGGAAAGCCGGTATTGGGCCCGCCATTGATATGTGTGAAGGCGACGGACTCCGCGCCGTGCCGGAGGATGCCGTCAGCGAGGCGAAAGCACATGTCGCGCTCTGTGTCCCCCGGCCGGGTTGCAGCGAAGGCCTCCATCAGGGCCCGCTCCGTGCCCCGGAATCCTGCGGCGAGACGGGAGCGCTCGCGCGGCGTCTTGATGACGCGAGCGCGGTCGAACACCAGCTCCGCCCGCCCGAACCGCGCATTCGGCAGAAGCGCCCACAGGCGCTCGTAATGGGTCGCGGGCAGGTAGTCTAGCTCCAGCCCGATATGTCCGCGCGGCGCTCCTAGCTCGTCGATGACCTCCGCCAGCATGTCGATGGGCGAGGTGACGAACTCCTTGTAGGCGCGGATGTCGGTAATCCAGCTTTCCTCGCGCGCGAAGCTCTCTTCCACCAGGCAGAGGATGAAGACCGGGTCGCGGGCACCGTCCCACACCACCAGCGCCAGCCGGTCACGGATGTCGATCTGTGTCGAGATGAAGACATCGCTCGTATAAAGCACATTTTCGGGCGAGGCGGCCACGACGAGATCGAATTCGCTCGCCTGGATCAGTCGCTTCAGCCTAGGCAGGTCGCCGAGTGCCTCTTCCATCCGCTTGGCCAACGGGCGCCTCCGGTGGATCAAACCGCGCCCTGACCCTAGCCCGAATGCCGCCCCGATGTCACGACCTGTCAGATCGCGGCACTGTCCCCGGACGCGGCGCAAGCACTCTACGGATCATGACCCCTGCAGGCTGCAATCCGGGATATACTGGTGCGCGTCACCGGAAGAGCGGTGCGGTAGGAAGGACATCCGCATGGAGAAGATCGAACCATGACTAGCCCCGAAAGCGGGGCCTGGATCGTCGGGGTGGATGTCGGTGGTACTTTTACCGACTTCGCGGCTATCAATGACCGCACTGGCGATATGCATGTCTTTAAGCGCCCCTCCACGCCGGACGACCCGAGCCGCGCCATCCTGGAAGGCATAGGGGAGATGGCGAACGCTTGTGGGATCACGCTAAGCGAGGTCTCTCGCCTTGCGCACGGCACGACAGTCGGGACCAATGCGCTACTCCAGGGCAAGGGCGGCCGGGTGGCGCTGGTGACGACCGAGGGTTTCCGCGACCTACTCGAGATCGGCCGGCAGGTCCGACCGCACATGTACGATTTCCGGCGCCGCTGGCCGGCCCCGCCCGTGCCGGCGGCGCGGCGGTTCGAGCTGGCCGAACGCATGGATGCGGCAGGGATGCCGGTGCGCACGCCCACTGGGGCGGCTCTCGAGGCGGCAGTTGAGGCGGTCCGCGCGAGTGGCGCGGAGGCTTGTGCCGTCTGTTTCCTGTTCGCCTATCTAAACGGTGCACATGAGCGGGCCCTGGCGGAGGCGCTCCGGGCGGCGCTGCCGGCGCTGCACATCTCGCTCTCCTCCGAGGTGCAGCCCGAGTTCCGTGAGTTTGAGCGGTTTTCGACCACGACAGTGAACGCCAGCCTGCAATCGGTCATGGACCATTATCTCGCCCGGCTGGAAGACGGGTTGTCGGAAGCAACACCCCATGCCACACTGGGTATCAACCAGTCGAGCGGCGGGCTGATGTCGGTGACACGTGCCCGCGCCTTCCCGGTTCGCACGGCCCTTTCGGGGCCAGCGGCGGGGGTCATTGGCGCGATCCATGCCGCCCGCAGCGCTGGTGTCGCCGATCTCGTCACGCTCGACATGGGCGGTACAAGCGCTGACATAGCATTCATCAGGGGCAGCGAGGCGGAGATTGCCTATGAACGCGCCGTCGCTGGCTTCCCCATCCGTCTGCCGCAGATCGATATTGCAACTATCGGAGCGGGCGGCGGCTCCATCGCCTGGTTCGACCGTGACGGGCTGATGAAGGTCGGCCCGCAAAGCGCCGGCGCCAACCCCGGCCCCGCCTGCTATGGGCACGGCAATACCGAGCCGACGGTCACCGACGCCAACCTCCTGCTCGGGCGGCTCAGTCCGCGCGGGCTGCTGGATGGTGGCATGCGCCTCGACGCCGCCAAGGCCCGGGCCGCCTTCGAGCCTGCCGCCGCACGCCTCGGCCTCTCTGTCGAGCGCACGGCGGAAGGTATGCTCGATATTGTGGCCGCCAACATGGTCCGTGCGATCCGCACCGTCTCGGTCGAGCGGGGCCACGACCCACGCGATTATGTGTTGGCGGTGTTCGGCGGGGCCGGGCCGTTGCATGCGCGCGATGTGGCCGCCGGTATCGGCATCCGCAACATTATGGTTCCGCCTGCGCCCGGCATCGTCTGCGCGGAAGGCCTGCTGGTCTCGGACCTGCGCGAGACCTTCACGCGCAGCGAGCGCATCGCCCTCTGCCCTGAGGCGTGGCCGCGCATCGCCGCCATTCTGGAGACGCTGGAGGACCAGGCCCGGCACTGGTTCGCCAGTGAAGCGGGCGCGGAAGATCAGCGCACCGAACTGTCGCTCGATATGCGCCATGTTGGGCAGAATTTCGAACTCGCCGTGGCGCTGCCTGACAAGCTCGACGATCTGCGTGGCCGGTTCCTCGACGCGCATGAGCGTGCCTACGGCTTCCGCAATCCGGAGGATCCGGTCGAGATCGTCAATTTACGGCTGACTGCCAAGGCGCGCCTCTATCTTCCGCCCCGAAAGACACTGGCGCCCGCCGACGAGCTGCCCGCGCCAAGAGAATGCCGGTCTGTCCGGTTCGCCGGCCGAACATTCCCGGAGACCCCCGTTTACGACCGCACTCAACTCGGCGCCGGCAGCAACATCACCGGCCCGGCCGTCATCGAACAGCTGGACGCTACCACCGTCGTCTATCCAGGCGACTTGGCTGCGGTGGATGGGTGCGGCAATCTCAACATCGGACTCGCCGTATGACCGTTCTCGACCCGATCAGCCTCGAAATCCTTGCCAATGGGCTCCGTTCGATCACCGACGAGACTTTCGCAGCGCTGATGAAGAGCGCCTATTCCTCAAATATCAAGGAGCGGCACGACCACTCGACCGCGATTATGGACGCCAGGGGCCGGCTGATCGCGCAGGCGGAGCAGTCGCTACCGATCCATATCGCCTCGATGAGCGGGCTGATGACATGCCTGCTGGCGCGTTATGGAGATGATATTGAGGAAGGTGACATTATCATCGCCAACGACCCGCATATCGCGGGCGGCACGCACCTGCCCGACATCAACATGGCCGCGCCGGTCTTCGCGCAAGGGTGCATCGTCGCCTGGGTCTGCAATATCGCCCACCACGCTGATGTCGGCGGCATGGCGCCAGGATCGATGGCCGGTGGGATGTCGGAAATCTATCAGGAAGGTTTGCGCGTGCCTGTGATCAAGCTCTTCCGTCAGGGCGTGCTGCAAAGCGAACTGTTCGACCTTGTACTGCTGAATGTACGGCTGCCAAATGAAAGGCGCGGAGATTATTTTGCGCAGGTCGCCGCCTGCAATCTGGGATTGCGGCGCATGGTGGAGACCATTGAGGCCCATGGTGCGGAAACGGTCCTTGCCGTTTTCGAGGACATGCTGGCCCGCACCGCAGGCCGCATGGCGGACGCGGTGCGGGCTATTCCCGACGGCGTCTATCGTTTCGAGGATGTCATGGACGATGACGGGCTTGAGGCACGCAACATCCCCATCGTGCTTACTGTTGAGAAGCATGGCGACAAGGCGCGTTTCGATTTTTCGGGCACCGCGCCGCAGGTTCCGGGCAACATCAATGTCACCATGAACGCGACCATCGCCGCGGTCACCTACACGCTCAAGGCACTGTTGGACCCCGAAGTGCCAAACAACCAGGCGGTGATCGACTGTGTGGAAGTGTCCGCGCCACGAGGCTCGCTGCTCAACGCCGTTTTCCCTGCCCCCGTGGCAGCGCGGGCGCATACCTGCCAGCGAATCATCGATGTCGTGTTCGGCGCACTTGCCCCGGCCATGCCGGACCGCGCGCCCGCGGCCGGCAACGGTGCCAACACCACTGCAGTCTTCTCCGGCATCGACCCGAGGACGGGCGAGGGCTACCTCTATCTGGAAACGCTCGGCGGTGGTGCCGGCGGCTGGCCGGGCGGGCACGGCAAGGACGGCGTGCAGGTCGGCATCACCAACACCTCCAACTTGCCGGTCGAGGCCATCGAGACCGAATATCCGCTGATGGTGGAGTGTTACGGCCTACGGGACGGCTCCGGTGGCACAGGACGGTTCCGGGGTGGGCGCGGTCTATATCGCGTCGTGCGGCCTGTTGGGCATGACTGCCTCTTCAACGGTGCGGGCGAGCGATTCACCAATGCACCCTGGGGCCTCGCCGGCGGCGGCCCCGGAGGCTGCGGCCGGTTCGCACTCCTAGACAAGGCCGGGGCTGAAACTCCTCTGGAGACCAAGCCTTCCGGCATC
>JAPORR010000001.1 GCA_026710105.1 Alphaproteobacteria bacterium | reverse complement strand
GCCATGTGGACTCGACGGCAGCCTCCATGAATCGCAGCTCGTCCCGCCGGTATCAGATCCGTGTCGAGAGTGCGATGGCAAGTTTCGAGGCGGTATTCACCGCACGGTAGAGCAGGGCGTAAGCGGGCGCGTCTTGTGCGCCTGCGGCAAGCGCCGTGTCGCGGTGCTCTAGTTCCTCGGCGCGGAACTCTTCGATGGCGGCCGCCAGCTTCGGCTCCTCGCCATCCAGCGTTTCGAGCTGGCCTGCATAATGTTCGTCTATGGCCTCCTCGACCGCGACAGTACAGGCCATGGCGGCACGCTCTCCCAGAGCTGCAGTGGCAACGCCAAGCGCAAAACCAGCAAGATGCCAGAGCGGCTGCAGGGCGGTCGGTCTTACTCGCCTGGTTGCGAGCTCACTCTCGAAAAAGGCCAGATGCCGTGCCTCTTGCCGCGCCATATGCCGCAGCGCCGGCCCTACCGGTCCGCGGCCGAGAAGGGCAAGCTGGCCCTGATAGATGCGTTGCGCACCGTATTCGCCTGCATGGTTGACGCGGACCATCGCCTCGATACGCGCATTGCGTGACGGGTCTCCGGGAAGACGCTTCATGGTGTTTTGTCTCCGCTGGCCTGGATCGCACGCTTCAGGGCGCCGGCCGCCAGCCCCAACAGCGCTAATGAAAGCAGGCCATTCCAGGCTGCCATCGAGAGGCCGAGGAACGACCATGCCACCTCGTCGCAGCGCGTGGGTGCCGCGTTCAGCAGGTGCTCGCGCAGCTCGGCCACCGTCTTCGCCGATGAACCGCCCTCGCAGGCGGCAAGGCCTGGCCACCAGTGCTGTTCGACGCCGATATGGAAGCCGGCAAGGCCTGTGCCGGCAAGCGCAGCAAGCCCTGCCATCCCCAAGGTAACGGCGGCTCCTGGTTTTCGCAGACCGAGGGAAAGCACCGCAAACAGGGCGGTTGCGGCATGTGGCCACCGCTGCCAGATGCACAGCGAACAGGGCTCCAACCCGCCCAGATGCTGGAAGGCAAACGCGGCCGCGAGTGCCGTAAGGCTGCCCGTGGCCAGAACTGCAGGATGAAGCAGGACCTGCATCAAAATGCTTTCAACAGGACGAATCCTGCCACGAGCAGGGCGACGAACGCTAGGGCGACCGGTCCGAGCCAGCGTTCAATGAACGCCCTTATGGGCACGCCAAAGCGCCAGAGCAGCGCGGCGATGGCGAAGAAACGCAGCCCCCGCCCCAGCGCCGAGGCCAGCATGAAGGCGCCAAAATCGGTGCCGGCGACGCCGCTGGCGATGGTGAAGACCTTGTAGGGGATGGGCGAGAAAGCGGCGGTGAAGACGATGAATCCGCCATGCTCGTTATAGAGGGCCTGCGCCTTGGCGAACGCCTCGCTGTAACCGTAGAACTCCAGCATCGGCCGACCAACGATTTCGAAGAGGAAGGTGCCGGCTCCGTAGCCCGCCATGCCCCCCGCCACCGAGGCGGCAGTGCCGATAGCCGCATAGCGCCAGGCGCGCTCTGGCGCTGCCAGCACCATCGGCAACAGCAGCGCCTCCACCGGCACGGGAAAGAAGATGCTTTCCGCAAAAGCCACGCCCGCCAGTATCCAGGCAGCGCGCGGATGCCTGGCGAGGCGTATGGTTCCATCATAGAGGCGGCGCAGCATGATCCCGCTCCCAATAGTCGCACCGGCCCAAGCCTGCAATGCGGCGCAGCTGCTGGTTTTGTCATGCAAGATCTTGTGCAGAGAGCATAATTATCCTCCGTTTCGGATCTATGTAATGAACTCCCTGCAGAATTCCGAGGCGGGTTTTCGCTTTGGGGGAGGGCTGAGCCTGGATATTGAGCCGTCCCTCCGGTATGGGCAGGTTTTGACCTCCACACCATACAGAGAGGGTCCTATGTTCGTGGGCACGTTTGCCGCGCCCGGACGGAAAACCGTCATCGCCCCCAAACCTGACGATCGTTGACGAAATCCTGACCGGGAGAGACGTTCATCTGCGAGACCTCGGCCAGAATTCTGCGAGAGGCGCAACACCGATAGATTGCTGGTCGCGCGAAATCCGGCACGGACGCACCGGTATTCGGAATCACCCAGATCGCGTGCCGGATTGCCGCCATGACGGAGGCCTGGGCGATAGCTATTCCGCCCATTCCGGGCGCGTCGGCATGGCTATCCGCAATATCAGGGACCACGAAAATCGCGCACATGCCTCGGCTTGCGTTTGGGCTGTGCTCGGCTTAAAGAGACGGGTTAGGTGAGTCTTGGTAGATGCGCGTCTGCGTTCTGCGCTGCACTACCAGACTGGGCCATGGTATGTTTGGAGCGGATGCGATGACTATGGTGGACACGGCACGAGACGCGTTGAACGGGGTAGGCATGGTGCTTCTGGAATCGCTGGGCCTGACCCGCGGGGCGAAGGAAAATTATGGGGCGAGGGTCTTGACAAACCCGTCTGATACTTTGGGTATAATACGCTCGACGCTCGACGCTCGACGCTCGACGCTCGACGCTCGACGCTCGACGCTCGACGAAATGTCACGTCTGAGCTCTGTGCATTAGGCAACCCCGCATGGCTACGCCGATGGCATCGTCCGTCCTCCCCATCTGAGTTTTCTTCCACAGATCAGCGCCCCGCGTCTCGCCGACGTGGTTCTTCCTCTGCGAGCTTCGCCCTTTCCACTTCCTGCCCGACCGCAAGCGTTGGACGCGCTGTGCGCCATTTGCGGCGCGGTGTTGCCGCAGCTCTGCTCGGCCTGCCGTTGTTGGCGGGCCTGTCCTCCGAGGCCGCCGCGCAAGCGGCTGAGCTGCCCACGTTCGACCTTGTTGGCGAACC
>JAPORR010000032.1 GCA_026710105.1 Alphaproteobacteria bacterium | reverse complement strand
ATTTGCGCTGTACCACCCCCACATTGGCGACTTTCTCAATGCCGATACCGTATGTTTTGAGGTAGCGCAGCACCGGGATGGTGAACATGGTCGGCGGCCCCATCGGCCCGTAAGGCATCTGGAACTGGCCTTCCTGCGTCGAGGGGCCGACGCCCTGGACCGGCCGGCCGATCTGCGAGCGGCCACTCTCGCCATGAGTAATGAGCACGGTATTGCACAGCCCCGCCTCGATGGCGGCACAGGCATGGCGCACATGGATCATAAAGGAGCAGCCGCCGACCGAGGTGCCGTCTACCCATTTCGGCACAATGCCGAGATAGTGGGCAAGCTCGGTCGGTACCTCCCGCGCCGTAGCGACGCCATCAATATCGGCCGGGCGCAGGCCGCAATCCGCCATCGCGTTCAGCGCGGCGTCGGCATGGAGCTGCAATTGCGAGATGTCCGGCAGCTTGCCGAGCTCGGTGGTCTCGGCAGCGCCGACAATGGCGACGGAGCCGGGTTTATAAGCCATGTCGTGTCCTCCCTCAGCCGCGCGTCGGCCGCCAGAGCGGCAGCGCGAGGTCGTCGTCGATCGTCTCGAAACAGACTTCAAGCGACATGTCGAGCTGGAGCGCCTCCGGCGTCTGCTCGCAGTCCACGATATTGGTCATCATGCGCACGCCTTCGGGAAGCTGGACGATGGCGATCGCATAGGGGGCATCGAAGCCCCGGGCCGGCCGGTGGTTGATGACATAGCTGTAGAGCACGCCCTTCCCGGACGCCTCGAATACCGAGACATTGCGGCTGCCCGTATACGGGCTGAACGGGCGCGGTGGGAAATACGCCCTACCAGTGTCGCCGCAGCGTTGCAGCAACAGCTTGCCTTCGCGGCAGCCGTCCCAGAAATGCCGGGTCTCCGGCGTCGGGACGGGTATCCATTTCTGGTAGTCGGACAAGAAACACCCCTCGGGTTGCGGGATCGCGTTGGTTTACGACTCAGAGCCCGATGATAGCGGCTTTGCCGCGTCGCGAAAGACGGCCGAAGACAACATCACCGAAGGCCTGGGGCAGGATAGGCCTACGCCGCATCAGACCGGAGTTTAGCCCGGCTGCCAATCTGCATGAATGTTATTTGCGAGAATACCCTATTTCGATAGTGAGGTCTGCCAAGCACAGGGCAAATCGCTTTTGGGTGCGGCGCGGCCGTAGGTCCCCTACGCCCCGAAAAAGTCTTGAAACGGCTATGACATGTCCCGTCTCGCGGGCTCCCAACGTGAACTTAGCGTGCCGATAGATTGAAATCCTTCACGTCATCCGCCAATTCTCCTTATCGTGTTGCCACTTTGTTTGGGGATTGGCGTGCCATTGAGCCTGGTGGGAGATGATCGATGACTGTCAAGTTCATCCATACGTCGGACTGGCAGATCGGGAAGGTCTTCCGCTTTGTCGACGATGCGACGATGGGGCTTCTGCAGGAAGCTCGATTGCGGGTCATATCGCGGTTGGGTGAACTCGCCGGGGAATACGGGGCATCTCACGTTTTGGTGGCGGGTGATGTCTACGACATGGAGGCGCTGTCGCCACGTTCGCTCAACCAACCACTGGAGCGGATGCGCAATTTTCCTGGCGTCCGGTGGCATCTGTTGCCGGGCAATCATGACCCGCACCGCCCCAACGGGCTCTGGGATCAGCTCCTCCGCAAAGAATTGCCCGAGAACGTCAGCGCTCTTGTGGCGCCTGGGCCGAAGGTACTCGAGGACTTCGTCATTTTGCCCGCACCGCTGTTTCATCGCCGGACGCTCGATGATCTCACGGCCTACATGGATGACGTGGATCTGCCCGAAGGTGTCATCCGGGTGGGGCTGGCTCACGGCACTGTCAAAGGATTCGGCTCTGACGACAAGGATGTTCCCAATTTCATTGCTCCCGACCGACCACAACTTGCCGGGCTCGCCTATCTTGCTTTGGGCGACTGGCATGGTCAGAGACAGATCAATGACCGGTGCTGGTATAGCGGCACACCCGAAATCGACGCCTTTGACGTGATCGACGGTGGTCAGGCATTGCTCGTCGAGATCGAGGGGCCGAATGCGGTTCCGGCCGTGACCAGTATTCCATCGGGACAATACAGCTGGATCAGACGGTCGGAGCAGCTCGGCAGCCGCGCGGACATCGACTATCTCGTCGAAAAGCTGCGCAACACTGCCGACGAACTGGATCGGGTTCTTGTCCATCTGGGGATCGAAGGCGCGCTGTCATTGGAGGATCGTCAGTATTTCCAGGAGCAGATCGTGGACGGGGTATCGGCCGCGTTCTGTTTCATGCGTGTGGATGATCGCCGCCTGTTCGCGCAGCCGACGGCCGAAGACCTGGATCGGATTGATCGCGGCGGTTTCGTGCGCACGGCCGCCGAACAGTTGAAACGACTGGCCGATGAAGGTGAGGGGCATGGCGGAATCGCAGCCGCTGCGCTTGAGCGTCTCTTTGTCGAGCACATGAAGCTGCAGGCGGACAAGCGATGAAAATCCGATCGCTCGCCGTCAACCAGTTCAGGAAATTCACGTCCCCGACGCGCCTGGATGGGGTCGAGGATGGCCTGAATGTCGTTGTCGGTCCGAACGAGATGGGCAAGTCGACATTGCTCGACGCCCTTCGCGCCGTTCTGTTCGAGAAATACAGTTCCAGAGCACAGCCGATCATGGCCTTGCAGAACGACCGGAACCAGGCCGCACCGGTGGTCGAACTGACAATCGAGCTCGACGACGGTCTCTACCGGATCACTAAGCGCTTCATCAGGAAACCCTATGCCCGTCTGGCTTGTCCCGATGGGCGAAACCTGGAAGGCGATATAGCGGAAGACACGCTTCGCACGCTTCTCGACTTCCATGAGCCAGGCAAGACCGGGGCGAAGCCGGAGACACTTGGAATGTGGAATGTCCTGTGGGTGCAGCAGGGACAGTCATTCGGTGCGCCTGATCTCCCGGACAGCGCCCGCTCAAGCCTTCACAGCGCCCTGGAATCCGAGGTCGGTGCAGTCCTGGGCGGCCGGCGAGGACGTGCGCTGCCGAAGACCATCGAGAACCAGCTCGGTGAACTGGTTACTTCGACCAATAGACCACGCGGCGCATACAAGAAGCTGATCGACCGGATCGACGAGCTTCACGAGGAACTCGCCACCCTGCAAGTCCGCCGTCGGGATCTCACACAAACGCTGGAGGATCTCGAAGAAGCTCAGGAAAATCTTCGGCGCCTCTCCACAGGCGACCAGGATCGGGAAGATCTGAAGGAGCTTAATGAAACGCGGCAACGCCACAGCCAACTCGCTGAACTGGAAGCCCGTATAGAGGCTGCCCTCTCCGAACAGGAACTCAGGAAGCGTAAGCTTGAACAGGCCGAGGAGGCGGCTGAGACCAGGAAGCGGTTGAAGGCTGACGTCGAGACTGAGAAAGCAGCTCTCGGAACGGCCGGATTACGGCTGACCGAAGCAGGTGAGCAGGAAAAGGAGGCACGATCCAAGGTGGACGCATTGCGTGGCGATGTGCGTCAGTTGGAAGCCGCCGTCACCAAGGCCGACGAAGCGGTATCCCGACATCGTCGCGTACTGGGCGCTGCAGAGCGTCAAGCCCGACTCCGTGATCTCGAGGAGCGATACGAGAAGGCCGAGGCGGCCGAAAACCTTCAGCGCGAGGCCCAGCAGGCTACCGCCGCCATACTGGTTACGGATGAAGCCATTGAAGGGATACGCCAGGCCGCGCAAGGACTGGAGATCATTCGAGGCCGCCTCAATGCAGCGGCAACCCTGGTATCGTTCGACATGACCGAGGATGGAATTTCCGGCATTGATGTAGATGGGGAACCGCTTACCGGCGATCGCCGGTCCGTCCGGTCCGTCGAGCCGGTCACCATCACGGTTCCCGACCGCGGCCGTATCACGGTCGAGCCCGCGGTCAAGGACCGCGACAAGCTTCTTCGCCGCCGGCGCGATGCCGAAACGGCGCTGCGAGAAGCGCTGGAGGATGTCGGCGCCGAGTCCGTCATCGATGCTGAAGATCAAAACACCAAGCGCCAGAGGCTGCTGCGGGATGCGGAACTTGCCCGGCAGGGGGCCGAGCTCCACGCCCCCGCGACAGTCGACTACGAGGCCGGTGCACAGCGGCTTGGCGACTACATCAAGGGCCTGCGCCAGGTTCTGAAAAGGGAGATGAATGATTTGGACTTGCAAGATCTGCCGGCCGGGCGAGATGCTGAGACGGCATTGATTGCGGCTCAGGGGGAGGCGGACAAGACGCGGAGTGCGCGCGATACAGCGCGTGCCGCATTGAGCGGTCCCGAAGGCACTTTGAGCGAATTGCAGACGGAAATTGCCACTCTTCAGGGCCGGTACGACGAAAGCGAGGACCGCCTGAAAAGGCTTCAGGTCGAGGTTGCGCAGGAGGAAGAGCGCCGTTCGGACGATGAACTTCAGTCCGACATCGAAGCAGCACAGACGGCTCTCGCCGAGCAGGAAACCATGGTTGCTCGTCTTGAGGGGGAGCGCGGCGACGAGACCGTGCCACAATTGGAGGCGCGCATCAGTCGCCTTGAAAAGGCACTCGAGGAGAGGCGCAACAAGCAATTCAGTCTGAAAGAATCAATCGCCGGTTTCAGGTCGCGCATCGAGGCTGCCGAAGGTGCCGGTCTCGACGAGGCCATCGAACAGCAAGCCCGTGAATTGGAGTTTGCTGAACAGGACAAGCTCAGACAGGCTCGCGAGGTTGAGATCCTCAGTCAATAGCCCGGTTTATGCCGATTGTGGAGTCAGAGTGTTTTATAAGAAAAGAGGGTCTTCTATAAGGATAAAAGCAAAAAAACCTTGGCCAAATTGTGTAAAATGGCAGGGTATGTGCGGAGGTAATAATGCAGCTACTACCGATGCTTTAAAGCGCACTATTGCGTTTTTTGCTAAAAATCTTCGGAAAGCTCTGTAGCACAATTAGTCAAGTATATAGTTCTCATCCCGAACCTCTTGCAGAACCGTCCGAACAGACGTGATTTCAGCTGAAATGAGCATCATTGCCGTTATCATCCTCGGGCGCGCTCAGCTGGAACATCTCCTCCGTCATACCAGTGGCTGAGTTTTGAGACTCATTGGGGGGATTCCCAAGGGGGCTTCTGACTCAATGGCGATCCTGCGATTGGAGGGTAGGTATGAGGCCAGTGATCCCCTTGAGGGACGATTTCGATGCGGCGCAGTTGCGCACCCTGGCACAGCGGAGCCGAGACCTGATCGAAGATGTGCTTCAAGCTTTGCGATGAAGGGAGCTTGGGCCGCTACGATCTGCCAGACTTCGAATGGTGTGTGATCGCGCCGTTGCTGCCGAACAAGCCTCGGGGAGTGCCGTGGGGACCGTCGGATGCTGAGCGGCAGAAAAAAGGGCCGGATCGTTGCATGGGTCGTTCCCGGGTTGACCACGAAACTCCACGCCGTAGCGGACGTTTCCGGCCTGCCGATCCGCTATGACCTCAGCCCCGGCCAGGCGCACGACACCACGGCCGCCGGTGCCATGCTGGCGGCCCTGCCGCCCAACAGTTTCCTCATCGCCGACAAGGCCTATGACGCCAAATGGATCCTTGACCTGATCGAACAGCATGATGCCGTCCCGATAATCCCTGACCGCAAAGGCTTGAAGACCAGGCACCCCTTCTCCAAACCCTTGTATCGACGGCGAAACCGGATCGAACGCGCCTTCAACAAGCTCAAACAGTTCCACCGCATCGCCACCCGATACGAAAAGCTCGCCGCAAACTTCCTTGCCATGATAAAAATCGCGACGGACAGAATCTGGCTGCACACTTATGAGTCCACGGCCTAATCCGGCCGGCGGGCGTGAATCAGTCGAGTCATGCCCGGTACCATTTCCTCGTCGTGGGGCACTGTGAAGCCAACTTCCAGCATCCGCCCCTTCAGCCAGCCGGGCGTGACCGAGCGCACATCCGGCGTGAAGGCCATGTGCTGCAACTGCCAGAGCGCCGCCATGGGTGGGCCGGTGCGGTCGTCCTCCACCATGAAATCATGGACGATGAAATGTCCGCCCGGGGCCAGGCAGTCATAAGCCTGTTGCACCAGCCGCGGCAGTTCGGAACCAGGGATGCCGCTGAAGAGATAGGACATCAGAATCGCGTCCTGCTCCGTCGGCCAGTCTGCGGTCAGCGCATTGGCAGGTATGTAGCGCACCCGATCCACCATGCCGGCATCGGTGATGAACCGCCATCCGATTTCGGCGACATTAGGAAAGTCGATGATCGTCGAGACGAGGTCGGGGAAGGTCTCCAGCAGCCGAATAGTCATGGCACCTGTGCCGCCACCGACATCCAGTAGGTTGTGGCAATCAGAAAGATCAACCAGCCGGGCGAGCGTACGCCCGGGCCCAAGCGAGCCGGCGTGCTGCGCCTCACTATAGAGCGTGGCTTGCTCCGGGTCCGACATCCAGTGCTGATAGCTGTCCACGGCTTGCGGAGCGAGTGAGCCGTCCATCACCTCGTTCAACTGAATCAGGAACGGATACATCTGCCGGTCGATCTGATAGCGTAGATAGTCGCCAAAATCGTGGCGCGCACCGCGTACTAGAAAGGAGGTTGCCGCTGGTGCATTGAAATAGCTGTCCTCTTCCCTGTCCACGAGACCGATCGCCGTCAACGCTGTCATTAGCGTCGTGATCCTGTTGACGGGCACTTCCGTGTCCGCAGCAAGCGCGCCCACTGTTTTCGGACCATCCGCAAGCTGGGTGAAAACATCGACATGCAGCGCCGCGAACAGCGCCTTGGAAGCCATGAAACCGAAAGCCAGCCGGGAGACGTCCTCGGCCGTTTCGGCCAGTCGTTCTGCCATTGCAGAAAACTCCTCAATTCCGGATAAATGCTGGGAATATATAAACTTGCATGAAGCGGGTGAATTTTCAATGACGGCACAGCACCTCACCTGTCTCGGGGCAGACGCAGGACACCGCGTTCGTCGTGGACGACGACATCGGCACGGTCGGGGAACAACGGCCGCGTGATCGGCGTCTTCGAGTCATAGCTCCTGCTTCTCCACCCGCCACATGAGCCGCGTGTCGATCAGCGGGCGGATAGCGGTCCCACAGCCGCGCCTTCAGGCGGCGGGGCAGGCGGAATGCCTGGCCGGCGAGGTTATGGTGATGTGCCGGGAGGATCGGGCTGTGACGGTGGGAGCGTACAAGGTCCTACGACACGGCTGAGTTCGTCAGGATCTGCAAAGCCTTCGGCGCTGAGGTGCATGCGGCGCGCAACACTGCGGGCCGGCGCTCGAATATCGGTGAGGAGATGGCGGCGAGCGAGGGATATCGAGCGAGCCAGGTTCACCGTTCATTTACTGTATTGCTGAGATAGTCGCTGTATTTCCCGATTCTGTATTTTCATCAGTGGCGATGGTGTGGGTACGCAACAGGGCAGCGGTCAATAGCAACACGGCGCCGAACTGGTGGAGCGCAGCGAGGCTGAGCGGCACCGCGGCAAGCAGTACTGCCACGCCGAGGGCGACCTGAAGCAGCACGGTGGCAAGCAGGACGTGATCTGGCGTTCCAGCCCGGAAGCTGCCTGCCCGGAGCCAGGCGACAATGGCGGCAAGTAGGGTCGCCATCGCCAGCAGGCGATGGTGGAGCTGTGCCGCAACGGGGTTTTCCAGAGCATCTGCGATCCAGACCCGTTCGCTCCGATAGTCCGCCGGCACGAATTCGCCGCCCATCAGTGGAATGCTATTGTAGATGAGGCCGCCATCATTGCCGGCGACTAATGCGCCACTGAGCACTGTGATACCGATCAGCCCGAGCAGCAGCCATGCCGAAAGCGCGCGGCGGCCTCGGTGCGGGTGAAGGCGGTCGAGGACCGTCCAGACAAGTAGCGAGAAGATGAGAAGCGCCATGCCGAGATGGATAGCAAGCCGCGTGGCGCTCACATCAGGTCGGTCGGCGAGGCCGCTTTGCACCATCCACCAGCCGATTAGCCCCTGCAGCGCGCCGAGCGCCAGCAGCAACAGCAAGCGGGGCCAGAGCGCCCGGTCGATCCGGCTCCGAAGCCAGAACCAGGCAAGCGGTAGGATGAAGAACACGCCGAGCAGGCGCCCCCAAAGACGGTGGACATATTCCCACCAGAAAATCGCCCGGAAGCTGTCGAGGCCGATGGCGAAATTGACCTGCCGGAACTCTGGAGTCTCGCGGTAGAGGGCGAAAACCCGCTGCCATTCGGCTTCGGAGAGCGGCGGCAGCCAGCCGACTAGCGGGCGCCATTCCACCATTGACAATCCCGACTCGGTGAGTCGCGTGATACCGCCTATCGAGACCATCACAGCCACGGCGCCTGCCATAAAGATCAGCCAGACGGTCACCGCGCGGCATGGGGGTGCTTGCCCGCTGCTCATGGAAGGCTTAGTTAGAGGGCCACGCTCGGCCCGGCAATAGCGGGTCGCCCCTGTCGCGCCAGGTGATCTTCGCACTCCATGACCGACCTTGCTCTTGCCGATGGGGTCCGCTTCGGGGATCTTTATTGCCGCCAGGGACTCCTCAAGCTCGACGCGCTGTTCCTGGAGACCCTTGATGAGCTGCTGCGAGCAGAACTCGAAGCCGCCCGTGACGCGCCGGGCGCGCTGGAGCCAAAAACAGACTCGGCTCTGGTGCTGGCGCTGGCGCCTAAGCTAGAAGGATTCCTAGCCCGGCTGTTTGGCATTGAAACGGAGGTGGAGGCGCTTTCCGTGCGCCATACCGCGCTGGCGCCCCTCTATCGCTGCAAGCGGCTGTTTGTGCAGCGCCGCGCTGCCCGAGCCGTGAAGCCGGACCAAGCGGCGGCCCTCGACGGTGCGGCAGTCAAGGCGGCCCTGACCGCGCATATGCCAGTGCCGGTTGAAGAAGAAACCTTCGCTAGAACCGTGCTTGGCTGGCTTGAGGACGAGGCGGCTTGCGCCGAGCCGCTTGAGGCGGCGGCGCGCTATGCAGCGTGGGCGCTTTACCATCCCGAGGGGCGTGCGTGCCACGGCGGGGGCATCTTGTTCAGGCAGCCGGGGCGCATCGACCCCATGCGGCTGATCGAAACGGAACTGCGTACGGAGAATGGTGCGGAAGCCTACGAACTCCCCGAATCGCGTCTGCGCCGACGGGAGGGCTTTGGGCTCACCGACAGCGGCATGGATCTCAAGGCCGCACTCGATCAGGCTCATTATTGCATCTTTTGCCACAACCAGGGCAAGGACAGCTGTGCCCACGGACTTCAGGACCGTCGCACCGGTGCCTTCAGCAGGACGGTGTTCGATGTCGAACTCGCTGGCTGCCCGCTGGAAGAGAAAATCTCCGAGATGCAGCTGCTCAAGACCGAGGGCTGGGCGCTGGGCGCGCTTGCGACCGTGTGCATCGACAACCCGCTCTGCGCCGCAACAGGCCACCGCATCTGCAATGATTGCATGAAGTCCTGCATCTACCAAAAGCAGGATCCGGTCGATATTCCACAGGTCGAGACGCGGGTGCTGAAGGATGTCCTCGACCTGCCTTGGGGCTTCGAGATCTATAGCCTGTTGACGCGCTGGAATCCGTTGAATTTCACTCGCCCTCTGCCCTTGCCGGAAAGCGGGCGGCAGGTGCTGGTGGTAGGCCTCGGCCCAGCCGGCTTCAGCCTCGCTCACCACTTGATGAATGACGGGCACAGGGTCGTGGCGGTGGATGGCCTCAAGATTGAGCCGCTGCCGGCTGCGCTTTCGGGCGTAGACGAAGCAGGGGCGCGGCAGGCCTTCCGGCCCGTGCGCGACATGGCAGAGATCCGCGAGGACCTATCCGAACGGGTCATGGCCGGCTTCGGCGGCGTCGCGGAATACGGCATTACAGTGCGCTGGGACAAGAATTTCCTCAAGCTGATCCGCCTGCTCCTGGAGCGCCGCACAGCGTTTGCCATGATAGGCGGTGTGCGCTTCGGCGGTGCGCTCGGGCTCGACGAGGCGTTCGAATGGGGATTCGATCATGTCGCGCTGGCATCGGGCGCAGGCAGACCGACCCATGTGCCGATGCCAAATGCGCTGGCACCCGGCGTACGCATGGCTTCCGACTTCCTGATGGCGCTCCAGCTCACCGGCGCGGCGCGCACCGACAGCATTGCTAACCTCCAGATACGCCTGCCCACAGTCGTGGTCGGCGGCGGGCTCACCGCCATCGATACCGCAACCGAGTCCCTCGCCTATTACCCGGTGCAGGTCGAGAAATTTCTCACACGTTATGAAGCGTTGGACGGCCAGGTCTCATGGACGGAGGACGAAGCGGAGGTCGCAGAGGAATTCCTTGCTCATGCGCGCGCCATCCGGGCGGAACGGACGCGAGCGGCCGCAACCGGCGAAGCACCGCGCCTGCGCGAATTGCTCTGCGCTTGGGGCGGCGTCACCGTCGCCTATCGACGGCGGCTGATCGACGCGCCGAGCTATACGCTGAACCATGAGGAAGTGGCCAAGGCGCTGGAGGAAGGCATCCGTTTTGCCGAATGCCTTTCGCCGGTTGCCGTAGAGCTAGACGAGCGCGGGCGAGCATGCGCACTGCGGCTCGAACGTGTAGAAATTGATGAACGCGGCCGGCGACGGGCGCCTGGAGACGGCGAGACGGTCTCGCTGCCGGCCCGCTCGGTGCTGGTGGCGGCCGGCACCCAGCCCAATACCGTGCTCGCGCGCGAAAGCGAAGGCGTCGCGCTCGACGGACGCTATTTCCAGGCTGTGGACGACGAGGACAATCCTGTTGTTCCCGAGCCGACGGCGAAACCTGTCGTGCCGCAGGTGACGATGCAGCGCCGGAAAGACGGGCGCGGGGTCAGTTTCTTCGGCGATCTGCATCCTTCTTTCGCTGGCAACGTCGTGAAGGCGATGGGTGGCGTCAAGCAGGCTTACCCGCTGGTGAGTCGGCTGCTGGCGCAGCATCCGCCGGCGACGCAGGCCAATCTCGCAGAACGCGCCAATCAGGAATTGCGAGCCCGAGTCCACGAGGTCCTGCGGTTGACGCCACGGATTGTCGAGGTCGTGGTCGAAGCACCGGCAGCGGCGAGAGCCTTCCGGCCAGGCCAGTTCTACCGCCTGCAGAATTTCGAGAGCCACGCGATTCGCTGTCCTGGCACTGTGCTTGCCATGGAAGGCTTGGCAATGACTGGGGCCTGGATGGACCAGGAGCGCGGCCTGCTTTCGATGATCATCCTGGAGATGGGTGGCTCCTCCGACCTTGCAGCTAGGCTGCAGCCGGGCGAGCCGGTGGTACTGATGGGACCGACGGGCTCGCCGACCGAGATTCCCGAGGGTGAAACCGTGCTGCTCGCCGGCGGCGGGCTTGGTAATGCGGTGCTATTCTCCATCGGGCGCGCGCTGCGGGAGGCAGGTAGCCACGTTCTCTATTTCGCAGGCTACAAGGCGGTGGACGACCGCTACAAGACTGCCGAGATTGAGGCGGCGGCGGATGTCGTGATCTGGTGCTGCGACGAGGCTCCAGGATTCCGCCCTGGGCGGGCCCAGGATTTCGCCCATACTGGCAATATCGTGGAGGCCATGGCGACCTATGGTGAAGGGCGGATGGGCCCCCCACCGATCCCGCTCAGCGAGGTGGACCGCATCCTTGCCATCGGTTCCGACGGCATGATGGCGGCGGTTGATGCCGCACGGCGGGGGGCGCTTCGGCATTTACTCAAGCCAGGGCACAAGGCCATCGGATCGATTAACTCGCCAATGCAGTGCATGATGAAGGAGGTCTGCGCGCAGTGCCTCCAGCTGCACCGGGATCCGGAAACTGGAGAGGAGCGAGTGGTCTATTCCTGTTTCAATCAGGACCAGCCGCTCGACTTGGTGGATTTCCCGACGCTGAGGGGTAGGCTTTCGCAGAACGGTGTCCAGGAAAAATTGACTGCGGCATGGATCGCCCACTGCCTTCAGGCGTGACGGATCCCCCTTCCTGACTACCTGCGGCGGCCTCGCATTGTGTGGTCCCTATCCGCCGCGCCCGACAGCCCGGAACGCCCATTTCATCGCTGCGCCTTCCGCACCTGTGAGGCCTTCCATCAGGAGGGCGGTCGTGTCTCGAGGGCGCCCTTCTCCCAAATAGATGCTATTGGCGAGGCTGAGGCGGCCGCCGGAGGCGCGGAAGCTCCAGTGCTGGCGCCCTGGCAGCGTCAGCTGCGCCACACCAGACTCCAGCCGCGCCTCTATATCGGGGTGGAGATGGAAGCGCAGGCTGAAGGGCCAGCCGGCGCCACCTTCCAGCAGATCCTCGCCGCGCAGGTCACCGCCCTGGTGCGTGATATAAAGCCGTCGGCGGTGGATGAGGCCAAAGGGTGCAGCGTAGCCGTCATGGCTGAGATCTAACCAGAGGCCACCCTCGGCTTCCGCGCGTCGCGCCTCGACATTGAGCCCGCCTGCGCGTACGCCCCCACCCTCCTCAATCTCCAAGGCATGCACATCGTCAACCGTCAGGGTAGAATGTGCGGCGGTAGCCCGCGCCAGTTCGTTCCAGGGCCGGGACCCGTCCGCAGGCGCGCCGCAATTGACCACGATGCGTTGCTTCCCATCGCTGAATTCCATGGCGAGCGGGCTCGAATGACCGCCCAGATCGAAGCCCTTCGCGGTTGGCAGGCCGCTGTCCACCAGAACCAGGGTGCGCCCGGCCTGTAAGCGGTCGTAGCCGGCTTCGATACTGCGCGTCGGCGGCCGGGTATGGCGGTCCACCCGTGCCAGTGCCAGATCGACCAGCACGCTTTCCGACTCATGCCCACCATGGAAGCAGGCGAGCCGCTTGTCACCGTGGCGGAAGAAAGCGAGCGCTGGCCCGGCGTCACGGACGGTTCCGGCGAGACGTTCCGGGGGCGCGATGCCGGCCGCATGTAGGAGGCTCTGAATCTCGATCAGACGGCGCAGCGCCGACAATTGCGCCACCGGGTTGCGTGAGCGGTGAAAGCCGTCGGCGAAGAACTGCTCATCAAGCATGCGCTCGATCCGGCGCAGCAGCGCCCCTGTATGCTGCCCGAAAGCGATGGCGGCAGCGAGCGCGCCCGTCAGTGCGGCGAGGCGCGGCGCGCCCTCCGGAGCCGACTCGATACCGCGCATGAGTAGCCGGATGTGCAGGGCTATGCTCTCCACGATTTGGGCGCGGAAGAGATCGCCTGCGCTCGCGGCGAAGAATTCGAAACTGCCGAGCCAGGCATAAAGCCGGGCGCCGGCAATGTCCGCACGCCAGACCTTGCTGCGTCCGTTCCGATGCGCGTCGAGCCACAGCAGCACCAGTCGCCGTGCCTCGCGCCGGCCCTGATCGCCGCCGATGGCGCGCAGATGGCGCAGCCAGCCGAAGCGGTGCAGCAGCAGTGCAGCATTGTCCTCCGGCCGGGCCTCGAGCACCGCTGCGAGCTGCCCGCCATCGTTCAGCAATTCCTGGCCCCGGCTCGAAACGCCAGGCCAGAGATCACGCGGCGTGAGCGTGAGGCTGCGTACGCGGCCGGTTCGTCTCGAAAACCCTGCAGAAAACAGCCGCCGCCCCGCAAGGCCAGGCAGGCCGATCAAGGCGCCGCCTCGCGCAGCTGACGGATGCGCCCGGCGCAGCCACCGGGGCCGTCGGCGAACACGAAGCTGCCTGCGACTAGCACATCGGCGCCGGCGGCTCGGGCTTCCGCTGCGGTTCCCTCATTAATGCCGCCATCGACTTCCAGATCTATGGTGCGGCCTGATTCGTCTATGCGGGCGCGCAGTTCGGCAATCTTGGTGCATTGCGCCCGGAGGAAGCCTTGGCCGCCGAATCCCGGATCGACCGTCATCGCCAGCACGAGGTCGATATCGCCGAGCACGGCATCGACGGCCGAGGCTGGCGTGCCGGGATTGAGCGCCACGCCCGCTCGGCACCCGGCTTGCTTGATTTGCTGCACGCTGCGGTGGAGATGCGGCCCTGCCTCGGCATGGACGGTCAGGATATCCGCTCCGGCATCCAGGAAGTCAGGCAGCAGCGGGTCCAGAGGTGAGATCATTAGATGCACGTCGAAGGTCAGGGCGGTACGCTTGCGAAGCGCCTGCACCACCGCCGGGCCGATGGTGAGGTTCGGAACAAAATGCCCGTCCATGACATCGATATGAATATAATCGGCCTCGGCTGCAACCAGGCAATCGACGGCAGCCCCGAGCGCCGCAAAGTCGGCAGAGAGTATCGACGGGGCGATCCGCGTTGACCGGCGCATGCGCAATTGATAGCAGCAGGGTAGTGGACCATCAATCCGGTCTGCGCCCGTAATCTGTGCGAGAGAGACATGGCCGCGCTGCTTCCGTTCTATCGGGATTTCGATATCGAGCCGGAACGGGTCTATGAGTTGACACCGCTTGTGCGCCGTATCACCAGCGCCAATCCAAGCCTCTTCACTTTCAAGGGCACGAATACCTATCTCGTTGGACGGGGCGAGGTGGCGGTGATCGACCCGGGCCCGGAGGACGTCGGGCATACCAGCGCGATCCTGGAAGCGCTCGGGGCCGAGCGCATCACCCATATCGTCGTAACCCATACCCATAGCGACCACTCGCCTGGCTGCGCGGCGCTCAAGGAAGCGACCGGCGCGCCTCTTTGCGGCTACGGCCCACACGGTATCGGCGCGCGGCGCAATTGGCCTTTCGACTCACCCGAGGGCGGAGACATGGATTTCACTCCCGATATCCGCTTGCCTGACGGCGAGCACATCGAAGGTCCGGGTTGGACGCTGGAGGCGGTGTTCACGCCGGGCCACATCTCAAACCACCTCTGCTTCGCGCTGCCGGAGGAGGGTTCGCTGTTCAGCGGCGACCATGTTATGGGTTGGTCCACCTCCATTGTCTCGCCGCCTGACGGTGACATGGCGCATTACATAGCGAGCCTGCACAAGATAAGGGCGCGCACAGAAACGCCGTGGTGGCCGGGCCACGGGCCACCGATCACAGATCCAGGGCCGTTCGTCGACGCCTTCATCGCTCATCGCGAGGAACGCGAGCGGGACATCTTGGCTTGTCTCGAAGCGGGTGTGACGGCGATTCCGGAAATGGTCCGGCGCATCTATACGGATATCAATCCAGGCCTACACCGTGCCGCCGGACGCTCCGTGCTGTCGCATCTGCTGCATATGGTGGAGGACGACCGCGCTGTTTGCGGCGACGACCCCCCGGGGCCGGATTCGCGCTATGGCGTGACTTAAAACCCATGGTAGGCGTGGGACAGAGGCGGCGGTGACGGACGGTATCGAACAGCTGAAGGCGGCGATCGGCAGGGCGCGGCGGGCGGTGGTGTTCACTGGGGCCGGCATCAGCACCGAGTCCGGCATACCGGACTTCCGCAGCCCCGGCGGCGTCTGGGACCGCTACAAGCCGATCATGTTCGATGATTTCATCTCGTCGGAAGAAATGCGGCGCGAGACCTGGCGGCGCAAGATCGAGACCGACAAGACCATGACGCACGCCCAACCGAACCGGGGTCATCGGGCTGTCGCGGCGCTGGTCGAGCGCGGCATCGTGTCAGCCGTCATCACGCAGAATATCGACGGTTTGCACCAGGCCTCCGGCGTGCCGGATGAGAAAGTGATCGAGCTGCATGGCAATGCGACCTATGCCGCTTGCCTCGATTGCGGCCGCCGCCGCGAGCTTGATGGCATACTGGCAGCCTTCCGCAAGGACGAGACACTGCCACTCTGTGCCTTCTGCGGCGGCATTGTGAAGACAGCAACGATTTCCTTTGGCCAGGCCATGCCCGAAGATGCTATGCGGCGCGCCGAGCTTGAGACGCTCGCCGCCGATCTGTTCATCGTCTGTGGATCGTCGCTGGTGGTCTATCCGGCGGCTGGCTTTCCCGTGGCGGCGAAACGCAATGGAGCTTTCCTTGCCATCGTCAACCGTGAGCCGACCGATCTCGACCGCTTCGCGGATCTCACCGTGCACAATGAAATCGGGGATGTGCTGGGCGGCGCAGTCGGCAACAACTGATGACGGTGCCGACGCTGAATAATCTTGATGTGGCCGGGCGGACGGTGCTGCTGCGGGCCGACCTGAATGTGCCCATGCGCGATGGCAGGGTCAGCGATGCGACGCGCATTGAGCGCACCTTGCCGACGATTCGCGAGCTCGCGAGCCAGGGCGCGCGCGTCGTCGTGCTCTCCCATCTCGGGCGGCCCAAAGGCAAGCCCTCTCCCGAGCTATCGCTGCGCCCGATAGCGGAGGCACTGGCCGATGCGCTGGTAGCACCAGTAGCGTTCGCCGCGGAGGACCCGGCAGCAGTTGTCGCCGGCCTGCCGGCGGGTGGGGTGGCGCTGCTGGAGAACCTACGCTTCGACCCCGGCGAGGAAGCCAACGACCCCGATTTCGCGGCCCGGTTGGCGGCGTTTGGCGACTTCTATGTTAACGATGCTTTCTCGGCCGCACATCGGGCGCATGCCTCAACCGAAGCGCTCGCACGGCTGCTGCCGGCGGCGGCCGGGCGGCTGATGCAGCGTGAGATCGAGGCACTGGAGGTCGCGTTAAATGCACCCAAGCGTCCATCGGGGGCGATCGTGGGTGGCGCCAAAGTTTCGACCAAACTCTCTCTGCTCGGTAACCTCGTTGCCCGGGTCGATATGCTTGCCATCGGCGGTGGCATGGCGAATACCTTTCTCCATGCGCAGGGGGTCGAGGTGGGCAGGAGCCTCTGCGAACGTGGCCTGGCGGCGCTGGCGCGTACCATCCTCGACGACGCGGAAGCATGCGGCTGCACGGTAGTTCTGCCGAAGGACGCGGTTGTGGCACCGACACTCGAAGCGGGTGCATCGACGGAGGTCGTGGCGATTGACGAGGTGTCACCGGACGCTATGATCCTCGATATCGGCCCGGGTAGCATTGCTGACCTGATCGACCGGCTGGGCCTGCTGCGCTCACTAGTCTGGAACGGTCCGCTCGGCGCCTTCGAGGTGCCGCCCTTCGACCGGGGCACCAATGAGGTGGCGCAGGCTGCGGCAGATATGAAGGGGTTGTTGACTGTCGCCGGCGGCGGCGACACGGTTGCCGCGCTCGCTCAGGCCGGCGTCGTCGAGCGATTCGGCTATGTCTCGACCGCCGGCGGCGCCTTTCTCGAATGGCTGGAAGGCCAGATATTGCCAGGCGTGGCGGTTCTGGAAGGTCGGGCATGACTCTTTCGCAGCGCCTCACGGCCGAATTCGCCGGCACCGCCATGCTGCTTGCAGTGGTAGTCGGCTCCGGCATCATGGGCGAGACTCTTGCCAGTGGGAATGCAGCCATCGCGTTGCTCGGCAATACCATTGCAACGGGCGCGATTCTGGTGGTGCTGATCCTGATCTTGGGGCCGATCTCCGGTGCGCATTTCAACCCGGCGGTCACGGTCGCCTTTCTGATACGGCGTGAGATCAGGCCCGGCGACGCCGCGCTCTATATCCTCATGCAGATGGCTGGAGGCCTGCTCGGTGTCGCCTGCGCGCATGTCATGTTTGAGCAGTCGGATTTGTTCTTCGCGTCCGGCAAGGAACGGGCGGGCTTTCCGCAGGCCTTTTCGGAGGGGATTGCCGCCTTCGGACTGGTGCTGACGATCCTGCTTTGCCTGAAGGCTCGGGCCGAGGCCGTGGCCTGGGCGGTTGGGCTCTACATCACCGCCGGCTATTGGTTTACCGCCTCCACGTCTTTCGCCAATCCGGCGGTGACGGTGGCGCGCACCTTCACCGATACCTTCTCTGGCATCCGGCCTGAGGATGCGCCCGCCTTTATTCTCGCGCAGTTCGTCGGCGCGGTGCTCGCCGTCGTGCTTGCGCGTTATCTCGGCGCAGGCGCGGCAGGAAAGAAGTAACGCTACGAATAGCGTCGGGTGTGCGGTTTTGCTCCGCCGGCAGCCGAATCTTGATCCACTTCCTCGCCGGTTAAGAATCTTGAAAATGCCGCTAACTCTTTGTTATTGTTGATTTTAATATTGTCAACTCTTGGGGCTCAAGGCTGAGGAGGTCAGGCGAAAATTCGCACACCTCTTGTCTGTCCTTCGGAGCCCGCATGCTCATTAACCGTGTGCGGCCTTTCGAGTGAGCCGAACAAGTTTGTCTGCCGACACCGTGGTGCTGTCCGGGTCAGGCGCCAAGGGCCGCACATCGCGGCGTGTTCTTCAGAGCGCCTGTAGGTCTGGTGAGAGATCAAGGGCGGAGGCAAGCGCACCGAGGCGGCGCTCGATTTCCAGGCTCAGGAAGTCCTTGTGTACGGAAAGCACGAGCGTCCCCGCTCTGCGCCTGAGACGCGCGTTTTCGGTGCCAGGGGCGAGCGTCATGGCGAGTCGCAGCGTGAGCCCGATCGCCAGGGCGCGACGGCGCGCGTCTTCCGCCGTTAGCACCCGGGCTGGCCGAGCCCAGTCCCGGTCTATGCGCCCGTCATAGCGTGCGGCCAGCGCGAGGCCGAGAAAGGCACGCTCGGTGTGCTCAATGGCGACCGCAGGCAGGCGGAAGGCGCGCATGAAAGCATGCTCCGCGCGGTAGGACGGATGCTCCATGCCGGCGATATCGACGAGGCGACAAGCCGCTTCTGCGATACGCTCCTCGGCGGGCGAGAGGTCGAGTCCGAGCCCCGAGACCCAGCTCATGAGGGTGCCCGGGGTCACGCGCTGGCGGGCACCGTGGCGCCCGATATGCGCGCAGGCGGCAAGCAGCGGGTCACGCCGGCGCTGTTTCTTGCGCTGGCGGTGCAGCATCAGCCCTTCGCGGAGGCCCGCGCCGGAGAAGACGACCCGGTCCGGGACGATGCGGTCGACCAGTTGCGACATGATCTCAGCAGCGGCCGACAGATGCGGCCGACGACGCGATGATACTGGGGTGAGTTCGGCGAGGCTTGCCCTGCTCATCCGAGTCAACATGTCGCAAAAGGCGCGCGCTTCCCGCGCCGGCACCGAATATTGGTGAACGATATCAAGCGGATGGCGGTTGTGGGTCAGATGGAGCCGTGCCCAGGCTCGCCACGAGCCGCCGATGCAATAAAGGCTGCCCGGTGGATCCAAGGGCCGCAGCCAGCTGGCACCGTCCAGGCTGGCGGTGACATGGCAGGCAAGGTCCTTCGCATTGCTGATATCGGCGAGGCGGAGCACGCCTAGCGGGAAACTGCTGCTTTCGGCGGCGCGGTGGTTCCCGACATGCACGATCTCAAGGCTGCCGCCGCCGAGGTCGGCGACCACACCGGCCGCATCCGGGATTGCGCCGAGAACGCCTCGCGCGCCGGCGAGTGCCTCGTCAGCGCCGCTCAAGATCTCGATTTTCCGGCCGCTCATCTGCTCCAGATGGCGGGCAAACGCCTCCCCATCGCTGGCGTCGCGCATGGCGGCGGTGGCATAAGCCTCAAACCGTTCCACCCGGAGTTGCGCCGCGATATTGACGAATCGCAGAAACGCCTGCTCAGCGAGCCTGCGCCCCGCCGGGTTCAATTTGCCCGTGCGGTTCAAGTCTGCGCCGAGCTGACAGGTCGCCTTGTCGTTGAAGACCGGGCGGAAGCTGTCTAGCCGGTTGCCATAGACCACCAGACGCACGGAATTAGAGCCGATATCGACGATGCCGACCCGACGCGAGGCCTGCGTCTGTTCTGGCATGCCGCGCGCTTGCCGCTCTAGGCGGGGGTGGGCAGGGGCTCGGGCTTCATGGCTGGACGCTCCAGCGCACTGCCGCGCCCGGACAGGCTCGGATTGGTTATGAAATACTGGTGCGCAGAAAAGGGAACTTGTCCCGACGCTACGCGGGTATAGCTGCCATCCGGCCCGAGCAACCAGCTCTGGGCTGTGTCATTTAGATTGGCGACCATGATCTGGTCCAATATCTGCCGGTGTACAGTCGCATTGTCGATTGGCACGAACGCTTCGACACGGCGATGGAGGTTGCGTGGCATCCAATCGGCCGAGCCGATGAACACCTTGGCATGCGGTGACGGCAAGCCGTGGCCGGTCCCGAAGCAGGCGATGCGTGCATGTTCGAGGAAGCGCCCGACGATGCTCTTCACCCGGATATTATCCGAAAGGCCGGGTACCCCCGGGCGGAGGCAGCAAATCCCGCGCACGACAAGGTCGATCTCAACTCCGGCAGCCGAAGCGCGGTAGAGCGCGTCCACCACCTCCGGATCGACCAGCGCGTTCATCTTGGCCCAGATCTGCGCCGGACGCCCGGCCTTGGCATGGGCGATTTCTGCCTCGATCAGCTGTAGCAGCCGGGGAGCTAGTGACAGCGGCGAGACTGCGATCTTGTCGAACCGCTCCGGCTCTGCATAGCCAGTCGTATAGTTGAACAGGCGCGTCGCGTCATTGCAGAGGTCCCGGTCCGTGGTGAAGAAGGACAGGTCTGTGTAAACACGTGCATTGAGCGGATGATAATTGCCAGTGCCGTAATGGGCGTAGCTGCGCAGCCCGTCAGCCTCGCGGCGGATGACCAGCGAGAGCTTGCAATGTGTTTTCAGATCTATGAAGCCATAGACCACCAGGGCGCCGGCGCGCTCGAGGTTCCGGGCCCAGCGGATATTCGCTTCCTCGTCGAACCGGGCCTTGAGCTCCACCAGTGCGGTCACCGACTTGCCGGCTTCGGCTGCTTCGATCAAGGCGGCAACGATGGGCGAGTCCTCCGAGGTCCGGTAGAGCGTCTGTTTTATCGCCACCACATCTGGGTCGCTTGCTGCCTGGCGCAGGAAACGTACCACGACATCGAAGCTCTCATAGGGGTGGTGGACGACGATGTCCTTGGCGCGGATAGCGGCGAAGCAGTCGTCGCCGAAATCGCGGATGCGCTCCGGAAAGCGAGGCTCAAAGGGCTTAAATAGCAGGTCCTGCCGCCGTACATCAATGAGCTGATCCATGTCGCCGAGGCCGACCGGGCCTTCAAGGGTGAACACGTCACCAGTCCCGGCACCGAGCCGCCTCGCCAGAGAGACTGCGAGCGTCTGCGGCATCCGTGAATCGATAGAAAGCTGCACGACATTGCCGCGCCGGCGGCGGCGTAGCGCCGATTCGAACAGCCTCACCAGGTCTTCCGCTTCCTCCTCGATCTCCATCTCGCTATCGCGAATCACACGGTAGGTGCCGGCCCCGCGCCGTTCGAACCGTGGGAAGAGGTAGCCGAGGAAGAGCGTGACCATGTCTTCGATGGCGAGGAAGCGGCGGGCCGGGCCAGGCAGGGCGATGAAGCGGTCGAGCTTGGCAGGAATCGGCACCAGCGCCTCAAAGTCACGTCCGTCAGCAGGATTGTGGAGATCGACCGCTAGCCCGAAGCCGGAATTCGGAATGAACGGAAAAGGATGCGCTGGATCGACCGCAAGCGGCGTCAGCACGGGGAACACGTCGCTCATGAAGCAGGCTTCGAGCCAGCTTCGATCTTCCTCGGAGAGGGTGCGGTCGTCCACGAGTTCGATGCCGGCCCGGCGCAACTCCGGCTGCAGGCGCTGCCAGCAGCCTTGCTGGCTTTCCACCAAGTGCCGCGCGCGACTGTCTATGGCGTCAAGCTGCTGAGTCGGCGTCAGCCCGTCGGCGCTCGGCGTGCGCACACCAGCGGCCTCCTGCCCCTTCAGCCCGGCGACACGCACCATGTAGAACTCATCGAGATTCTGCGCAGAGATCGACAGGAATCGCAGCCGCTCCAGCAGCGGATGGGCCGGGTTTGATGCCTCCTCCAACACGCGCTCGTTGAACGCCAGCCAGGAGACTTCGCGGTTGATGAACCGCGAGGGCGACTCCAGGTCGGACCAGTCGAAGTCGCCCCCGTCTATCGGCATGGCCTTACGCGGCTCCTTTCGGCTTCCTGCGGCCCGAGTGTTTCCCGAAAGGGACAGTCCACAATGTTGCCGGCAAATCGAAATCAGCACAGGTTATACACCAACTGACGCGCGGTTGCGCCTGTCATGGTACCCTTGAGGCTGCGCGCATTCGCATCGTTGGCGTTCGGGCGCGCCGTGGTCTAGCTTGTGCCTTTCGATCCGGATAGGAATGACTATGGCTGGTGTTTCCCGTGCCAACGGCCACCGCTTCAAGGGCTTCCAGACGACCGAAAGCGGCGTGCCGGAGAAGCTGCGGCCCGACCCGGCTGAGTGGTCGTTCGACCTGGATGAGGCGCTCGCGGCAGTGTTTGGCTACCATGCCGATATCCCGGAGGATGCCTTCACGGCCTCGACGCTGGGTCAGGAACGTGAGGGCAATGCCGTCCTGATCGACGACAAGAACCATTTGCTGACCATCGGCTACCTGGCGACGGAAGCCGATGAGGTGACGCTGACCGATGTCGAAGGCGTGGAGGTGCCCGCGCGTGTGGTCGGTTACGACCAGGTGACCGGGCTTGGTCTGCTGCGCGCTGACCAGGCGCTAGACTGCCGCCCGATGACGCTCGGGGGCGTGGAGGATATGAGAGTGGGCGACCGGGCCATCGCGGCCGCGGGCGGCGGGCATGACTTCGCCATGGTGGTTTCGCTGGTCTCGAAGCGAGAGTTTGCGGGCTATTGGGAATATCTGCTGGACGAAGCGGTGTTCACTTCCCCGCCGCATCCCCGATGGAGCGGCGCGGCGCTGATTTCCCGGCAGGGGACGCTGGTGGCGGTGGGCTCGCTTTATGTGCAGGATAGCCTGCCCGGCGAGCAGGCCCGGCCTGGCAATATGTTTGTGCCAGCCGAATTACTGCTTCCGATTTTCGAGGACATGGCAGCCACGGGCCGCGCCGCGCGCCCGCCACGTCCCTGGCTCGGCATGTTCGGCGCAGAGGTCGAAGACCGGGTGGTCATCGCCGGGGTCACTGATGACGGGCCGGCCGACCGCGCGGGGCTCCAAGTTGGTGACCTGGTGTTGGCCGTGGCCGGCGAGCCGGTGGGGGGGTTGTCGGATTTCTACCGCGCCGTATGGGCGCTCGGCCCGGCGGGTGTGGAAGTGCCGCTGGAAATCTATCGCGACGGGGACTTGGTGCATGTCAAGGTGCATTCGGCCGACCGCCGCTCCTTTCTGAAGACGCCTAACCGACACTGATGGCGGCCATGAATGAATCTGAACGCCTCTATCTTCTGGAGCGTCTGGAACGGCTGAGCGCGGCGGATGATGCCGAGGTGCTACAGGCGGCGCGGGAGCTTGCGGCCAGGATTTCGGACTCTGGGCTCGACTGGGACGAGTTGATCATGCCGGAAGACCCGCCGGAGAACGATTTCACTACCGCCGATTATGACGGTGAAGAAGATGGGGATTATGGCGAGGACGGAGTGGAAGAGGAGGCGCTGCTTGAGGGTGACGGCTCGGACGAGATGCAGCTTCTGCAGAAGTTGCTGGAGCGTAAGGGCCTCTCGCGCGCGCTGAAGGAGGAGCTTCGGGAGATTCGCCAGGAGGCAACAACTGAAGGACTTTCCGACATGGACCGCCGCTATCTGCGCGCCCTCGCCACTCGT
>JAPORR010000111.1 GCA_026710105.1 Alphaproteobacteria bacterium | reverse complement strand
TTGACGGCGATTCCTAGCCATTTGACGGCGGTGCCGGTATCAATCTCTCCTGTGTGTTTGAGTGTTTGTCTTTATTAGTGGTTTCAGGGGGCTGGCCGGCGGCCAGCCGGATACGAGCGTAAGCGAGCCTTGTTTGTGATGCAAAGCCGTGTTGAGCGCGCCGGCTCGCCCCTTCCATTGGGCGGGCAGGTGCGCCTGTTTGGTGTTGCGGGCGGGAAGGCGCCAGAGGCGCCCATGGACCCGGCCGCCAGGCTCCCTCACTTGTCGGTTCCGCCGTCGAGGGGCTTGTTGCGCTTTCGCTGCGACTCGCCGGTGAGACCGATGCGATAGGCGTTGTGAACGATGCGGTCGAGTACAGCATCGGCGATGGTGGCCTCGCCGATGATCTTGGGCCAGCGCGGGGATCTGGGAGGCGATGAGGATGGATTTGCGCGCGTGGCGGGCCTCGACGATTTCGAGCAGGTGCCCCTCGGCGGAGAAGCCCTGAAGGCCCCAGTCGTCCAGCAGAAGCAAATCCACCCCGGCGAGGCGTTTCATGAGGCGCTCGTGTGTTCCCTGTCGCGGGTGAGAGCGGTGACCAGTTCGGGGACACGGCGGTAGAGGACGGAGCGCTTCTGCCGGCAGGCCTGGTGGGCGAGCGCACAGGCAACGAAAGTCTTCCCGGCGCCGGTCGGCCCGTTGACGATCAAGTTGAGGGACTGGCGGATCCAGTCGCCGGTGGCGAGCTGGGTGAGTGTGGTGCGTGCGATGCCGCGTCCGGCAGTCGACGTCCTGGACATCGGCGCGGATACGCAGCTGGGCCTGGCGCAAATGGCCAAGATAGCTCTTCTGGTCGCGGTGTTCGGCCTCGCGTTCGAGCATCATGGCGAGGCGGTCGTCGAAGCCGAGCTGATCGATATTGGCGATGTCGGCCTGCTCCTCCAGGGCTTCGGCCATGCCGGTGAAGCCGAGCTGGAGCATGCGGTCGATATTGGGCTGTCTGAGGG
Source organism: Alphaproteobacteria bacterium (assembly GCA_026710105.1). GTDB lineage: Bacteria > Pseudomonadota > Alphaproteobacteria > Bin95 > Bin95 > Bin95. The sequence continues at coordinate 1,850 of JAPORR010000111.1, read as the reverse complement.
TCATGCTGACGTGTCCTTGTCATTTGCGTAGTAGGTGCCGCCACGGATGTTGGCGTGTTCGGGGATGGTCTCCGGAGGGTCGACGCGCCGCTGGGTCTGCCCGCCGCCATGCTTGAGGCGTTTCCTGAGGAAGGCAGAGGAGAAACGGTCGAGGTCGAGGGCCTCAGCGCAGAGCGCGTCGAGGCGCTCGGTGCCGTGGTCGTCGGCGAGGCGGATCATGCCCTGCACGGTGGCGAAGGCTTGTTCGGGGAAGTCGCGCGAGGCGAAGCATCGTTCGGCCCAGGCGAAGGTGTTGGGTCCGATGTCGCGCGCGCGGGCGAGCAGGATCTCGCCGTAATCGGGCTCGCGGATGTCGCACACTGCGTTCAGGCGGCATATGGTCGGCTTTGGTTGCGTATTGGTTGCGTCCGGTCTTCAGACGGTGGACAGCGATGCGCTCGCCGCCCCTGTCGAGGAAGAGCCGTGCGCTCACCGACGCGGGCCTGGACCTTGCGCCCGATATGGCGCTCGGGCACGGAGTAGTGATTGAAGGCGATCCGGACATGGCAACTCGGGCCGACCTTGCGTTCGACCCACTCGCCCCATTCCCAGGGGATCCGGGGCAAGGACTTGAGCCGCTCCGTAGCTTCGAACAGGCCGGGTCTGGCCGCATGCCATGAGAGCCTCGTTGAATCGGTCAAGCTCACGGCGGATCGCGGCGTTCATCGCGTCCAGCGAGAAGAAGGCCTCATGACGCAGCGCCAGCAGGATGCGCGACTGCACCGTGCCCACGGCCGCTTCCACCAGCCCCTTGTCAGTCGGGCGCGCGCGCCGGCAGCACGGCGACATGATAATGCCGGGCGAACTCGGCGAAGCTCGGATTGAGCCGGGGCGCCTCGCGTTGTCCACGCCGGCCTTGAGATTGTCGATGATCCAGCGGGCGGGGACGCCGCCGAAGTATTCGAAGGCGCGGCGGTGCGCCATGATCCAGTGACGCAGGCTCTGATCAGGGACCGCCTCGGTATAGGTCAGGTTCGAGTACGCCAGCACGGCGACAAAGATCTCGACATCCGTCTCGCCACGACCAGTGCGCAGCGCCAGTGTCTTGCCCGAGAAGTCTGACAACCCGTAGAGACCCGGCTCGTAGTGGAAGCGCATCTGCGCCAGCACGGGCTGGTCGTGCAGATGCGTCTTCAACAGTCCGCAGAAGCGGCTGTAGGTATAGGCCTTGCCCCCCTGAGCCTTGGCCTCGGCCTGGTATTCGGCCCAGAGTTGGCGCCGCGTCAGCCGGGCACGCCGGCGCTTGGGAGACGTGGTCAGCGCCTCGATGATCGCCTCCCAGTCGGGGGGCACCCGATCACCCCGGTGCCGGATAGAGCCGCGCCCGAAACGCCTCATCGTCGAGCCCGGAGGGCAGCGGCCAGGAAAGGCCCGCCGCCGTCGCCCGGGCAAGAACATGCGAGACCGTGCCTGTGCTGACCCCGGTCGCAGCTGCGATCTCTGCGCGCGGCAACTCAAGATCGTGATGATGCCGCAGGATATCCTTGATCTTCATTATGCCGGTCCTCTTCATCGAACCCGTGCCTCCTCGATCCGCAAAAGCGGTCGATGAGGAAGGGATGGGAGAGAAACAGCACCCCACTCGTGGCCATAACCGGCCGGTAGACCGTCAGCGCAACGCCAGCGACGGCTTCAGAACGGTCAAGTGTTCAGGAATCACGGTCAAATCCCGTAGGAATCACCGTCAAGTGTCGTAGGAATCACCGTCAAATGCGCCAGGAATTTGCACCATGGGTTCTAAACCGACGCCTCTGGTATGAGTTGATCGCGCCGGGGGTGGCGAGATCGGCAATGCCGCACAGTTTGGCCGT
>JAPORR010000144.1 GCA_026710105.1 Alphaproteobacteria bacterium | reverse complement strand
AACACGCTCCCCTTGGGAATCCCCAAAATGAGTCTCAAAAATCAGCCGTTGGTATTAGGTGCCTCTCCACCGGGATTGGGCAACCACATTCTCGGGTGCAAGTCTGGCATTGAGATTTTGCATTTGTCTCCGATAGCCTTTGGGGCTGATGGTCGTGACAATCAGGGTTTTGAGGGCAGGATTTTGTCACGGCCGCTCGGTCGTGGGGCCGCTCCGTCCACCAGAGGCGGGTAGGATGTCGTTCTGCACAAACCCCAACCACGGCCCCATGACAGTTTCGCGGTCTGTCACGCGCTCCCTGCATCTGTGCCCTGCGCGGGCGCATTCGAGGAGGCGGAGCTTCGTGTTCGGGAGAGCGTGAACGCGCTGCGAGGTTCTGGGGGTCTGGACGACGGGGCGCTGCGGGTCGAGCGAGCTGGGCAATGCTGGTTCCGGGTAGCTCCGACGGCGAAGACGATCATGAGCACGTTTGGTCCGGTGACCTACAGGCGGGCGCGCTATCGCCACGGCACATACCAGACCTCGCTTGTGCCCGTGGACGAGAGCCTGGGGTTGGTAAACGATTATCTCACACCGCGCTGGAGGACGATATCGGCAATGCGCCTCGCAATCCATAGCGCCACGCCGACGGGCGGGTGGTTACGAGCAGTTTCGGACAGGCACCCTGCCGTCAGATCGAGAAACCACCGAGCTTCGTTTCCAGATATTCGGTGATGCCCTCATGACCGCCCTCGCGGCCGAGACCACTTTCCTTCGAGCCGCCGAACGGGGCCGCAGCCGCGGTCGGGTTAATATCGTTGATGCCGACAATGCCGAAATCAAGGCCTTCGAACATCCGGAACGCCCTAGCAATGTCGCGGGTATAGACATAGGAGGCGAGGCCGTAATGGGTGTCGTTCGCCATGGCGAGCGCCTCCTGCTCGTCCCGGAAGGCGATGATCGGCGCCACCGGCCCGAAAGTCTCCTCGCGGTAGATCCGCATGCTGGGCACAACGCCCGAAAGCACGGTCGGCGCATAGAACGCGCCCCTGGCGAGCGCGCCCTCGGTCATCCGGCACCCACCGCAGAGCACCTCCGCCCCGCGCTCGGCAGCGTCGGCCACCTGGCTCTCGACCTTCTCGACCGCCGCCTCGTTGATGAGTGGGCCGATCTGCACGCCGTCGTCCAGCCCGTTACCGGCATGCATCCGGCCGACGCGCGAGACGAACGCCTCCGTGAAAGCGTCGACCGCGCGCTCATGAACGAAGATGCGATTCGGGGAGATGCAGGCCTGGCCCGTGTTGAGAAACTTGACCATCGCCGCGCCCTTGGCCGCATGGACCGGATCCGCGTCCTCCAGCACCAGGAAGGGCGCATGGCCACCGAGCTCCAGCGAGACCCGCTTCATCTGCGCGGCGGCGCGCGCAGCGATCGCCTTGCCTACCGCAGTCGAGCCAGTGAAGGTGATCTTGCGCACTCTCGGGTCCGTCAGGAAGATGTCGCCGATAGGCGCGGGGTCCGCCGCCGTCACGAGATTGACGACACCTGCCGGCAGGCCCGCCGCCTCCAGGCACTCAAATACCTTGATCGCGCAGAGTGGCGTCGCCTCGGCCGGCTTCAGCACGATGGTACAGCCGGCGGCAATGGCCGGTGCCACCTTGCGCGTCACCATGGAGACCGGATAATTCCAGGGGGTGATGGCGGCCACGATGCCCACCGGCTGGCGCAGCACTATGAAGCGCTGGTCGCCGCGCGGGGCAGGGATGGTCTCGCCATAGACGCGCTTCGCCTCCTCGGCGTACCACAGCAGGAAATCCGCGCCGTAGCGCACCTCGTTGCGCGCAGCACGCAGCGGCTTGCCCTGTTCGAGCGTCATAGTGCGGGCGAGGTCTTCTGCGCGCTCGGTCATGATCTCCCAGGCGCGGTAGAGGAGGCGTGCGCGGTCATAGGCCGTCTGGCCTGCCCAGCCGGGAAAGGCGCGGGCCGCCGCGTCGATGGCGCGCGCCGCGTCCGCGTCGCCGCCGTCCGGTACCTCGCCCACCGTCTCCCCATTGGCCGGGTTCACGACCTGGAAACGCGCCGCCGCGTCGCACCACACACCGTCGATATACATGGTTCCGTGCCCCTCTCTATTCCCTCGCCCGCCTCTTACCGGAGCGGCACCCGGCGGGCTCTTAGGTGCCGATGGACCGGATTTTCCAAGCACCAGACAATAGGCGCGTGGTCATGGTGCCGGCGGCGAATCTCGTTCCACGGGTGCCGCGCGTCGCCACAATTCCGGGTTGTCCCAATTGAAGACCAAAGCCGCATAGCTTGGCCATATTCGACCTCCAGGAAGCGCCAAGCGATCCTTGGTGACATACGCTGCGATGTCATGGGCCGTCCTGGCCGCCTGTCCATCGAGGCCAGCAGGCGAGGAGGGGGCGCTCGCAATCCATGCTCGCGCACAGCTTCCGGCGCCTGGTCGAAGGCAAGACGCAATTGCCTGTGTTCGCCAGCGGCGTTGTCGATGCTGTAGTCTCTCGTCATGGCCGCATGCCTCCAACACAGGTGGCCGAGTTGACCCTTACGCGCCCGCCTTTCAATGGCGTCTTCAGCGTGGGCAATGCACCCTAAGATCGTTCCACCATGCCAGCCCCTCGACCATCGACGATGGGCAACCCGAGCAGCCAGTTCAGAGTCGATGCAACTCTCGGTCACGCCAGTATCAATTATTAGCGCTGGATAGGCTTGCTCAAGGAGTTCAGGAGCGCGGCCATGCTTATTCGCCCGGAAATTCACATCGAAACCGATGCAGACAGCAATCGTGTCCTAATTGAACAAGATGTGCAGCCCCCTGGTCGGTTAGGAATCCACAT
>JAPORR010000042.1 GCA_026710105.1 Alphaproteobacteria bacterium | reverse complement strand
GGCGCAGTTGCGGGCGCTTCCGGCTCCGTTGGGCTTCCAGCCGCACGGTCTGGGCATGCGGAGTCGCAAGCCGGTCTTCCAACACTCGATGGGGCCTGATCCGCCTCCGGTCGCCTCGTAGCGTCACGGTCCCACGGTCCGGCACGGTCGGACCCGGCGCAAGAGCTACCTAATCGCCTTCATCGACGACGCTACCCGGGTCGTCCCCTTCGCCGCCTTCGCGCTTGCCGAGACTGTCCCTGCCTTCCTACCGGTTTTTAGGAACGCGCTCATCCGGCGCGGCCTGCCACAGCGGCTCTATGTCGACAACGGAAGCGCCTACCGCTCCCGTCATCTCGCCCTGGTCTGCGCGAAGCTCGGCGTGGCGCTGATCCACGCCAGAGCGTTCCAGCCGGCGGGGAAGGGCAAGATCGAGCGGTTCTTCCGTACGCTCCGGGCCGGCTGGCTGGCGCACATCGGCGCCGGCGAGCGGGAGACGCTGGAAACCCTGAACCGCAGCCTGTGGGCCTGGATCGAGGGCGAGTATCACCAGACCCCGCATCGTGGCCTGGAGGGGCGTACGCCGCTCGAACAGTGGGTGCTGGCTTCGGGCGCGCTCCGCTACCCCGACGCCACGCTGGACCTCGACGACCTGTTCCTGTTCGAGGCCCGGCGGCGCGTCTACAAAGACCGCACCGTCAGCCTGAACGGGCGCGTCTACGAGGTCGATACCCTTCTGGTCGGCCAGAAGGTCACGCTCCGCTACGATCCCGAAGCGCCGCCGTCGCGGCCGCTCGATGTGGTCCATGACGGCAAGCCGGCCGGCAAGGCGACCCACGCCTACGCCAATACCGCTGTCAGGCGCACCCACAACACCAAGCAGATCGAACCCGGCGATCCCGCCCCCGAGCCGCCGCCCTCGCCGCTGGCAATGCGCAAGTTCAGGGAGAAAGACTGATGTATCTGCGCCACTTCGCCTTCACACGCCTACCCTTCAAGACCCCGGCCGAGACCGACGAGTTGTTCGACTCCGCCGCCCGGCGCGAGGCCCGGCTCGACCATCTTGTCGAGTTGCGCGGCATCGGCCTGCTCACTGGCGAGGTCGGCTCGGGCAAGACCACCATATGCCGCCACCTCACCGCCCGGCTCCACCCGGGGCTCTATCGCGTCCACTACATCTCGCTCACCACCGGCAATGTGCTTGACATGTACAAGTCCATCGCATGGGAACTCGGCCTCCCCGTCGAGCGTTCCCGCGCCGCCGCCTACCAGGCGATCAGAACCGAGATATCCCGTTTGGTGACTGAAGCCAAGCAATTGCCTGAAGCTTGACAGGCTGTCCGACCGCGAGGCCGTCAAGATCACCTTCACGGCCGACGCCGACCTCAAGGCGGCGCTCAACGACTATGCCGAGATCTATCGCCGGACGTACGGCCAGAAGGAAGGTGTTGCCGAGCTGATCCCCTTCATGCTGGAGGCGTTCATGAACGCCGATCCCGGCTTCAAGCGGGCACGCAAGGAGCTCGAAAACGCGCGCCCATCCTCAACTGCAACCCAACCGAAGGAGGTTTGACCCATGGCTACGATTGGAAGCTTCACCGCCGGAAAAGGCGGCTATACGGGAACGATCCGGACCCTGACGGTCAACGTCAAGGCCAAGATCGTCGCCAACGACCAGAAGAAGAGCGAGGGCGCGCCGGACTTCCGCGTCTATGCCGGCCGCGCCGAGCTCGGCGCGGCCTGGAAGGCGCAATCAGGCGGCGAGGAGCCGCGCGATTATCTCAGCGTCCAGCTCGACGACCCGAGCTTCCCGGAGCCCATCCGGGCGGCGCTGTTCGAGGAGGACGGTGCGGCGTTTCTGGTCTGGAACCGGCGGGAGACGTGAGATTGCGAGCACATTCGTCATATAAATACAACTATAGAACGACATTTGGTGATGTCAGGATACCGTAACGGCAGCGTGTGCCCGCAGGAGTCAAGGGCTTGGCTCCTCAGGTTCCAGTCGCTACTTTCGTTTATGTTGTTTGTTGCGTTTGCGTCGTTTGTGGTCTATATTCTTACCGAAAGGAGATTTGCCATGAACCTCGTGGTTTTGAAGGAAGCCGAACTGGCTATGCCGACCGACAAGGAATCGGCGCTGGCGGCTGAGACCGGCCGTCAGATCGCGTCCGTGATTCACGAAGCAGAAACCGTGTCGGCACACTTTGGGCCGAAGGGTGCTGCGACCGTAGAGTTACCGGTCGCTGCGGTGCGTTTACTCCTGGACATCCTCAAGCAGATGGCGCGCGGCAACGCGGTGACACTGATGCCCGTCCATACCGAGCTAACGACTCAGCAAGCGGCAGACCTGCTCAATGTCTCGCGGACGCATCTCGTGCAGCTTCTCGATGAGGAGAAAATTCCACACCGGAAGGTAGGCACGCACCGGCGGGTGCGGGCGGAAGATGTACTTGCCTACCGGCGAGAGACTGAACGTGCGCGTCGCAGGGCACTAGACGAACTGACAGAGCTCGATGAAGAGCTTGGTCTTCAATAACGCATGGACCGGTTCACTGCGCTCCTGGATGCCAACGTCATCTATCCGGCCGGTCTTCGAGACACGCTTCTTCGACTCGCTGACCGCAACCTCTATCGCGCTCGCTGGAGCGCTATGATCCATAAAGAGTGGATACGGAACGTGCTAAACGATCGGCCCGATCTAAGCCCCGATCAGCTTGAAAGAACCAGGGAAACGATGGATCAGCATTTCCCAGACGCCTTGGTAGTGGGCTTTGAGCCGCTGATTGATGGCCTCAGCCTTCCTGATCCGAGGGATCGGCATGTTTTGGCAGCCGCTATCAGGGGTCGAGTTGATCTCATCGTAA
>JAPORR010000133.1 GCA_026710105.1 Alphaproteobacteria bacterium | reverse complement strand
AACCGACCATCCTGTCCGGAACCTCACCAAGAAAGTACTTCTCACAGTAGTGCTCCCTATCTGTTTCACGCGGATATTTTGCCCTGATCCAGTCTGCTGGTAATGTAGCCTGCTTTTCGATATTGCTGGTCCCTTCCAGAAGCTGAAGATTTCCAATACGATCAACGCAGTCGATGAATCTCTCCACTTTGTCGGCAGCTATCTCTGCACCTTGAAGGCGCTTTCGGGTGAAACGGCTCTTCGGGAAGATATGATCGATGTGGAATTGATGGTGCTGAAAGTTGATAAACGATGAAAGCAATGCCAGCAGACTGAATATTCGTCGATCACTGATTCTCATATCGATCAGATCTTCAATCTCCTCAGCCGAGAATTCCAGGCTCTTGCCACGCTGTGCCATCAAACGCCGCATTTCAGCAGCCGGAAATTCCATATCACCGGCGTCAATGGCATCCCGGATCACTTCGCGGAGGACTGTCAGCAGGGTATCCAGACCACTCCCCCAAATCCCGGATGCCTTCAGGATGGATCGCGTCAGCCAGCCGCGAATCGACTTCCGATCATTCTCATAACTCACGTGGGTATCAAAATTCATCGGTGAACCGATTCGATAAACATAATAGGCAATCGGCAGGAGGGCGCTCGCCGCACGGATGTTGTTGGCATTGAAGCCAAAACCGGTGACGATCTGGACTGTCTCGGTCAAGGCACCCCGAATATTTTCCCAGTTTTCTTCGAGGATTTCCATGTTCGCCTGAGTGAAGTTACGAACCTGGAATCCCACACTGGCGATGTCGGTCAGCATTAGTCCTGCCTTCAGCACGAAGTCCTTTGTCAGTCCGAGCCCTGGCCCGATCCGATTGAGGTCGTCGACTAGTCGGTGAACTTCCTTGCGGGCGTCCCGTGTCTTCCATTGCGAGGTTGCGATACTCAACAGGAGATCGGAGTAGGACAGCGTGGTGCCGCCGCTGTTGCGCCGGATGAATATGCTGAGCACATGCTCAATGTCCTGATTGTGCTCTTCGTAATAGGCAACAGTCGGCTCTGTGTGGATGACCTGGTACAGGCGGTCCAAGATGCGATAGGCACGACCCTGATCTTCCCTCTCAAGGTCTCTCGCAAGCAACCAGTCGTGCATGTCCGGTCCGGATTTCATGCCGACGATGTCCGACACCCTGAACCAGAGCCGGTCTCCATCCCGCCCCAGTTGGGCCTCTTGTATGAAATCGAAAGTGAATCGACTGCCATCTTCGTCTCGTTCATCAGGAGCCAGTAGGTCCAGCGCCAGAAACTGCTGCGGAAATGCGTCCTCGCTACTCCACCACTTGTAGGGAAGCTTGACGGCCATTGATCCCCGCAATCCGATATTGAAGGCGGTCAGCCGTTGCTGCCCATCAAGCACTGCAGTGATCTGCCGGTTCGGCAACTGGCCAAGGTCAGGACAATGGGGATTGTCTCGCTGATGATAGTCGAGAACAAATCCGTAGTAGCGGTAATCTGCCGAATGCTCCGGTTCGAGGCGCCAGAACAGGAACTCTCCGAATGGGTATCCCTGCATCAAGCTGTCGAACAGCCTGCAGATCTGATCCGGGCTCCAGACAAATTCTCTCTGGATCGCCGGGAGCACATATTCGTTCGAAATGATCTTGTCCAAGGCTTGCTTGATGGTTCCACCCAGCTGGTACATCCAACACCTCCAGCGCCTTGGATTGATCGACAGCTTGGCTCAAGACAGTACCGAAAGGAGAATTTGGTGCAAGCGACTGCGTCCAAGGATAGTGATACCCCCCTTGCGTCACATCGACATGCCATATCCGCGCGTGCTTGCCTGCTATCGCGCAATGACCCCGCCCTGCCGGCTCCAGACTTCCTCGGAGATATTGTGGAAGCTGGCGAGTGCGGGCGACAGGTCGCGGGCGAGACTTCGGACGGAGACGTTGAGGCGCTAGCGTTCGGCATCGTCGACGAAGGCATGGAAAGCGGCCAGGGTCTGTTTGGGCCAGGCGCGACCCAGCGAGTTCGAGGAGCACCTCACGGTCAATCAGCGCCGACCTCAATCAGCAACCGGCAATGGTCGCTCGCCCACATTCTTCGATGCCGTTACCTCGCTGGGTCGAGCCTCGGGCGCAGCATCATCGGGCCGTAGGCCAGAACGAAGAGAGCGAAGGCCGCGACCCATGCCACGGCGGACCCATGCAGCAGCAGGGAGCCGGCCTCGTCCACCAGCCCACTCGCCAGCCGGGCGGCGGCGGCGGTAGTGACCAGCAGGTAGATTGCCGTGGTCGCGCGTGATGCGGTCAGCGGCCGCCCAGTATGGCCCAGGGTCGCGCGCGTCATCATGGCGAGGATCATGGTGGCCATCGCACCGGCGGTGAGCGCATGCAGCGCCACAGCTTGCGGCACCCCCGGAGCGTAAACGGAGACGGCGAGCAGTGCCAAGCCCAACGGCAGCCAGAGATAGCCTAGATGCAGGACCCAGAGGAGGGGTTCCGACATGGTCGACAGGCTGCACCAGCGCGCCAGGCGAGCTGCGAGAGCTATCGCGGCCAGGCCCAGCAATGCACCGACCAGGGGATGATCGCCGACGAGGGTCCAGGCGAGGGTCGCGGCAACGGTCGCAGCCATGGTCACACTGTCGAAGCGGTCCCTCTCTGCTGGAAGCTTCGCCACCCCATGTTGCATCAGCCAGTTGCGCGTAAACTCCGGCACGACACGCCCGCCGATCAGGGCGATGAGCATGACGATTGTTGCGATGGCGCCCCTCTCGGCAGTTTCGGTCTGACCAAGATGGAAGAGCGCGTTGGCCGCGATCAGGATCGTAAGCAGCGCGATGACGACAAGGTTGCGCCAGTTCCGCCCGATCATGATCTCGCGGGCAGAGAAGACAGCAAGGCTGGCAAGGAAGGCGATGTCGATGGCAGCAGCGGCCACCGCGCCGATCCAGGCCGAAAGCGCGACGGCGAGACGCCCGGCGAGCCAGAGCGCGACGAGCGCGGCCAGGGGAAGACCCCGCAGAGGTGGGCGGCCGGTCCAGCCAGGGACCGCGGTCAGGAGGAACCCAGCCATCGCGGCGGCGACGAAACCGAACAGCATCTCGTGGACATGCCAGACGACCGGGCCCATCGCAGTGGGCAGTTCGAGGATGCCGGCCCGCATCGCCAGCCACAGCAGAAGCGCCGTGGGCGCCCAGAGGCCGGCGAGCAGGAAGAACGGCCGGAAGCCCCGGTCAAGCAGCGCGGGCATGGGGGCTCGGTTCCCAGCTCAACACCGTGTACCGCTGCGGGAACGTCAGATAGGTCCAGCAGCGGCGATGCGCCGCTTGCCGCACGTGGCCGAGCGCCGCGGTCGGGCGACAATCCCAATATCGCACCCGAGCGTGGTCAGCTGGCGGAACAGGCGCTCCAACGAATACTCAGTCATCACGTGGCAACCGCGACATGTCGGGCTGGGAGAGGCCGAATAGCCGCGCGGTCTCCATCTGGGTAATACCGCAAGCGTATGATGTCGTCGATGCGGCTGACCAGTCTTCACGAGGTGAGCATCGGCGTCGGGAAGGCCAAAGCCGGATATGGCATGATTCCATGGAAACGAGGGATTATTGTTGACTCCATGCTGACTTCAAATTTCTGGAATGTCGATATGATGATTCTAACTCATTGATTTTATTGGCGCGCCCTGGAGGACTCGAACCTCCGACCTGCGGATTAGAAGTCCGCTGCTCTATCCATCTGAGCTAAGGGCGCGCATGTCCGCTCATCCAACGACGCGGTTCCAGCGGAAATTGTCCGCATAGGACTTCGGCTTCACTTGCCGCTGCTGTAGCGTGCGCAGGCTGTAGTCAAGACCGTGCTTCTCGCAATAGGCGACTGCTGCTTCGCGCGTCGCGAATTCGAGTCGGATTTGCTGACGGGTATCGCTTGAGCTGGTCCAGCCCATCAGTGGGTCCAGGCGGCGTGCCGATGCCTGCTCAAACTCGACCACCCACATGCCGGTGCGTCCCCGGCCCTGCTGCATCGCCGTGCGGGCCGGGCTGAAAATGCATGCTCGCATGGCCTCGCTCTTTTGTCTCGCTGCAATAGGTTCTTATCTGCTCAGAACGCCCGCGGGTCAAGCCAATTGGCCGCCCTGCTCAGTCCGAGGCCCACGCAAGTACCGCCTTGCCCGGCCAGGTCGCCATGGCGCCCAACTCCTCCTCAATGCGAAGCAGCCGGTTGTATTTCGCCAGCCGATCCGAGCGGGCAAGCGAGCCAGCCTTGATCTGACCACAACCGGTAGCGACCGCGAGGTCGGCGATAGTCGTGTCTTCTGTCTCTCCCGAGCGGTGTGACATGATCGCTCGCCAGCCGGCATTCATTGCTAGCGCCGCGACATCAAGCGCTTCGCTGAGTGTGCCGATCTGGTTGACCTTGACCAGAATGGCATTGCCCGCGCCCTCGCTGAGTCCTCGCGCCAAGCGTCCGGGATTGGTTGCGAACAGGTCGTCGCCAACGAGCTGTACCTTGTTCCCTAGCCGCTCCGTCAGCACCTGCCAGCCCTCCCAGTCGTCTTCGGCCATGCCGTCCTCGACAGAGACAACGGGATAGCGGGTACATAAATCCTCCAGATAGCCCGCCATGCCGTCCACATCGAGCATCCGGCCCTCGCCCTTAAGTCGGTAGCAGCCCTCTGCCCAGAACTCACTGGCCGCAGCGTCGAGCGCAAGCGCCACCTCTTCGCCCGGCCGGTAGCCCGCCCTCTCAATGGCGCGCATGACGAAGCCGAGCGCCTCGTCAGCGCTGGAAAGCGTCGGTGCGAAGCCGCCCTCATCACCGGTATTGACGCTCTGCCCCGCCTCCAACAGCAAGGCTCGGAGGGCGTGGAACACTTCTGCCCCGATGCGCACCGCCTCAGCGAGGCTCGCCGCCCCCACCGGCATGATCATGAATTCCTGGATATCAATGGGATTGTCCGCATGCGCGCCGCCATTCAGCACATTCATCATCGGTAGAGGCAGGACATGCGCGCCGAGGCCCCCGACATAGCGGTAGAGCGGCTGATCGGCTGCCGCCGCAGCGGCCTTCGCAGAGGCAAGACTGACTCCCAGAATCGCATTGGCGCCGAGCCGGCTCTTGTTCGCCGTGCCATCGAGCGCTATCAGCGTGCGGTCCAAGCGGCGCTGCTCTTCCGCTTCCATGCCGCCTAGCGCATCGAAGATCTCACCGTCCACCGCGTCACAGGCCGCGAGCACGCCCTTGCCGCCATAGCGTGCCAGATCTCCGTCGCGCCGTTCATGCGCCTCATGCGCGCCGGTCGAAGCGCCCGACGGCACAGCCGCCACGCCCACAGACCCGTCCTCCAGAAGCACCTCGACCTCGACAGTCGGATTGCCGCGGCTGTCCAGCACCTCGCGGGCATGGATGTCAGTGATGGCAGTCATGCAGTCCTCTCAGAAAGCCCCTTCGCAATCGCGTCGTGGGCGAGCAGCGTTTCGAGAATGCCGGCAAGCCGGTCAAGCGGGATCATATTGGGGCCATCGCTGATGGCACTGTCCGGGTCCGGATGGGTCTCGATGAAGATGCCAGCGACGCCGACCGCAGCAGCCGCCCGGGCCAACACCGGCGCAAATTCGCGCTGCCCACCGCTTTTGCCGCCGAGTCCGCCCGGCTGCTGCACGGAATGGGTGGCGTCAAAAATCACAGGCCAGCCGGTCTGCGCCATTTCGGGCAATGCACGCATGTCCGAGACCAACATGTTGTAGCCGAAGGAAGCGCCGCGTTCGGTCAGCAGGATGCGCTCTCCCCCTGCGCTAGAGACCTTGTCGGCCACATGCGCCATGTCCCAGGGCGCGAGGAACTGGCCCTTCTTAACATTCACCGCCGCCCCGGTCTTCGCCGCTGCAACCAGCAAATCGGTTTGGCGGCAGAGGAAGGCCGGAATCTGCAAAATATCCACCGCCTGCGCTGCAGGGCTGCAATGGATCGGCTCGTGGACATCAGTCAGCACAGGACAGCCAAAGCGTTCACGAAGTTCAGCCAGGATGTCCAAGCCCAATCTCATGCCGACGCCGCGCGGGCTCTCGCCACCGGTGCGGTTCGCCTTATCGAAGGAGGATTTGTAAACGAAAGGCAAACCCAGCCGGGCGGTCATGCCCATCAACGCTTCGGCAATCTCCAGCGCCTGAGTTCGGCTCTCGATCGCGCAGGGACCCGCAATGAGCACCAGAGGCAAGCGATTCCCAAACCGGACGGAGCCGACCGCAACCTCGCGCATCAGACCAGCCGCGCCTGCGCGACGGCGGCCGTCACGAAAGACTTGAATAGCGGGTGCGGGTCGAAGGGACGTGAACGCAATTCCGGGTGGAACTGCACCCCAATGAACCAGGGGTGGTCCTCGATCTCGACGATCTCCGGCAAGTTGCCGTCCGGCGAGAGGCCAGAAAAGCGTAACCCCGCCGCCTCCAGCAGGCTACGGTAGCGGATATTGACCTCATAGCGGTGGCGGTGGCGCTCCTCGACCCGGCGCGTGCGGTAAATTCCGGCGACCCGGCTTCCGGCTGCGAGCTCAGCGATGTGGTTGCCGAGGCGCATGGTGCCCCCCTTGTCGTCGGCCTCGGAGCGGTGTTGGACCTGTCCGTCGGCAATCCATTCCTCGAGGAGGCCGATCACCGGCTCCGGCGTCGGCCCGAATTCGGTCGAGCCCGCCCCGTCGAGCCCGGCGAGCGACCGGGCCGCCTCGATCACCGCCATCTGCATGCCGAAGCAGATGCCGAAATAGGGTACCTTGCGCTCGCGGGCAAAGCGTGCGGCACCGATCTTGCCGGCGGCCCCCCGCTCGCCAAAGCCACCTGGCACCAAGATGCCGTGGACCCCGTTGAGACGCCCGATAATGTCTTCCCGGTCAAACCGCTCGGCCTCTACCCAGTCTTCCTCGACATGCACATTATTGGCGATACCGCCATGGCGGAGCGCTTCCGAGAGTGACTTGTAAGCGTCCCTGAGGTCCGTGTATTTGCCGACCACGGCGATGCGCACGCTGCCTTCAGGCGAGCGCACGCGCCGGGTGATCTCCCGCCAGGGCTCTAGGTTCGGCTTCGGGTCGCGAGGCAGGCCGAATCCGGCCAACACCTCGCCGTCAAACCCCTGGTCGTGATAAGCGGTGGGTACAGCGTAGATCGGGTCCACGTCATACGCCGGGATCACCCGGCTCGCGCGGATATTGCAGAAGAGCGCGATCTTGCGCCGCGCCTCCTCGGGCAGTGGTCCTTCCGAACGACATAGCAGCAGATCCGGCTGAATGCCGAGACCAAGCAGCTCCTTGACGGAATGCTGGGTCGGTTTGGTCTTGATCTCGCCGGCGGAGCGGATGAAAGGCACGAGTGTGAGATGCACGAACATCGTGCGCTCCGGCCCGAGTTCCTGGCGCAATTGGCGAATCGCTTCCAGGAAAGGGAGGCTTTCGATATCGCCGACCGTGCCGCCGATCTCGACCAGCACGAAGTCCTCACTATCTAGCCCCGCCTGAATGAACTCCTTGATCGCGTCGGTCACATGCGGGATGACCTGCACGGTCGCGCCCAGATAGTCGCCTGCGCGCTCGCGGTCGAGGACATGTTTATAGACCTTGCCGGTGGTGACGCTGTCGTCGCGAGTAGCATCATTGCCGGTGAAGCGTTCGTAATGGCCGAGGTCGAGATCGGTCTCCGCGCCGTCGACAGTGACGAAGACTTCGCCGTGCTGGTAGGGGCTCATCGTGCCGGGGTCGACATTGAGATAGGGATCAAACTTCCGCATGCGGACTCGGTAGCCGCGCACCTGTAGCAACGCACCGAGCGATGCGGCGGCGAGACCCTTGCCAAGCGACGATGACACGCCGCCCGTCACGAAGATGAAGCGCGGGCCGCCCTCCCGGCTCACTGGCCGAGCGGCGCCGCGGGCCCGGAAGGGGCCTCCTGCGCCGGGCGGTCCAGGATCGATGCGGGCTCGCGCGTCGTGGACATCATGATTGCCAGGAACAGGCTGACCGCGAAGAAACCCGCCGCCAGCCACATGGTGATAGTGGTAAGCATGCTGCCGGCACCGCGTCCCGTCATCAACCCACCGCCTGCACCGCCCCCGCCACCAATGCCCAGCCCGCCGCCCTCGCTGCGCTGAAGCAGTACGACGGCAACCAGCGCCAAGCAAATCAGCACATGGACGACAAGGGCTACTTCGATCACGGTTTGGGATCCTCGCAGCGGCGCACTGGACTAAGCCGACATATGACGAACGGGGTATCAATCTTGCAACAGAAATAGCCCGATTCTCACAGGCCCGCCAGCCCAAAACGTCGCCAGTATCCAGCGCCCGATCAGCATGGCCTGTTTCAGGCCCTTATAGGGTATCGGCCCAGAGAGACCGGCAGGGCCCGGCACCACGATGTCATCGGTGGGATGCAGCCCCGGCTCATCAATGAGCCACCAGCCGTCAGGACCGCGTCAATTAAAGCCTGTTCTCATGCACAGGCTCGTGGGCCTTGAGCTGTAGCCAGAAATTCTGGTGCCCAGGAGAAGACTCGAACTTCCACGGCCTTGCGGCCACAGGTACCTGAAACCTGCGCGTCTACCAATTCCGCCACCTGGGCATGGGGCCGAAGGCAGACGGCGTGATAAGAGGAAGGCGCAAATCTGTCAATGACTGGAGGCCCGCTTTCCGTGACCGACCGCTCCCTTCGCGATTTCATCAACCGGCTGGAAAGCGCGGGTCGGCTCAGGCGCATAGCCGCGCCGGTATCGCCTGAGCTGGAGGTGACGGCAATCCACCGCCGCGTGCTCCACGCCGGCGGGCCGGCACTGCTTTTCGAAAACCTGCGCCGCCCGGACGGCAGCTCTTGGGGCATGACCGCACTCGCCAACTTGTTCGGCACAGTCGAACGCGTCGCTTGGGGCATGGGACGCGAGCCGGAGCAGCTTCGCGAAATCGGCGAAACACTGGCCTTTCTACGCCAACCCGAACCACCGGGAGGCTGGCGCGAGGCGGTGGGCATGCTACCGCTGCTCAAGACCATGCTCTCCATGGCGCCGCGCACTATCCGGCGCGGCCCCGTACAGGAGATCGTGTTGGAGGGGGATGACATCGACCTCGGACTCTTCCCCATCCAGACCTGCTGGCCAGACGAGCCCGCCCCGCTCATCACTTGGCCACTGGTCGTCACCCGCGGACCGCGACGGACGGCGGAGGACGATTTCAACCTCGGCATCTACCGGATGCAGGTTACAGGGCGGAACACGACTCTGATGCGCTGGCTGAAGCATCGCGGCGGCGCTAGCCATCATGCGCGCTGGGCCGCGGAGAAACGCGAGCCGCTGCCCGCCGCTGCTGTAATCGGAGCAGATCCGGCGACCATCCTTGCCGCCGTCACGCCATTGCCCGAAACGCTCTCGGAATACCGTTTCTCTGGCCTACTAGCGGGTCGGCGCCTCGACCTTGTGGATTGCCGTACCGTGCCGCTCAAGGTGCCGGCCGAGGCCGAGATCGTGCTGGAGGGCCATGTTTCGCTGGACGATTACGGCGACGAAGGACCCTATGGCGACCACACTGGCTATTACAATGCGGTCGAGCGTTTCCCGGTGTTCACGGTCTCAGCGATCACCATGCGCCGCCAACCGATCTACCTCACCACTTATACAGGCCGCCCGCCGGACGAACCCTCTGTGCTTGGCGAGGCGCTGAATGAAGTCTTCATTCCGCTGCTCCGGGCGCAGTTCCCGGAAATCCGCGATTTCTGGCTGCCGCCAGAAGGCTGCTCCTACCGCATCGCCGTAGTCTCGATCCACAAGGCTTATCCGGGCCATGCCAAACGGGTCATGTTCGGTATCTGGTCCTATCTGCGCCAGTTCATGTACACGAAATGGGTAGTCGTCGTGGACCACGATATCGATGCGCGCGACTGGAAGGATGTAGTCTGGGCCATGTCCACGCGCATGGATCCGGCCCGCGACATCGTGCTCGTCGAGAACACGCCGATCGACTATCTCGACTTCGCGAGCCCCGAAAGCGGCCTCGGCTCCAAGATCGGTCTCGACGCTACGGACAAATGGCCGCCGGAGACGGGGCGCGAATGGGGCCGCAAGCTCGCCATGAGCGAGGAGATAGAAACGCGCATCGCTGCCAGATGGCAAGAGTTCGGGCTGGATTGACCGGCTCCGCAGCGCTAAAATCGTCTTTTGAGCTTAGGCTCCATGCCTCTGTGGCGGAATCGGTAGACGCGGCAGACTCAAAATCTGTTGCCCGCAAGGGCGTGGGAGTTCGAGTCTCCCCGGGGGCACCACCTTTCCTGTTTCGGCCCGTCCGAAACCCAGCAATCAGTTCATGGAGTGCAACTCCTTTGAAACCCGTTTGCCTTGTCATCGGCGCTGGGGCCGGAATCGGCGGCGCTGTCGGGCGCCGCTTCGCACGAGGGGGCTACCATGCCGTTCTCTGTCGCCGCAGCGATGAAGAAGGCCTGAACCAGCTGGTGGAGAGTATCAGGAGCATGGGCGGGACCGCCACAGGCTACCTGCTCAACGCCGTCCAGCCAGACAGCATTGAGGATCGCATTGCCGCCGTCGAAGTAGAGATCGGGCCAATTGAAACGGTCCTCTATAATCTGGGCTCACAGGTTGGTGATCGGAACCTGGAAACGACCAGTTACAAGGTCTTCGAGCTCGGCTGGCGTATGGCGACCTTCGGTCTGTTCCGCACGGCGTCAGCTGTCTGCCCCCTCATGGTCGAGCGTGGCAGCGGAACCATCCTCGTCACTTCGTCAACGGCAGCCGTGCGCGGCAACAAAGGCCAGCATTCGCATGCGGCTTCGATGGCCGGGCGGCGCATGCTGTGCCAGACTCTCAATGCCGAGTTTGGGCCGAAGGGTATTCACATCGTCCATGTCCTGGTGGACGGTGCGGTCGACGCCCCGGATACACTTGGCAGGATGCTCGGGCCCGAGAAATATCGCGCGTTACGCGAGACCCGCGGCCTGGAACATGACGGCCTCATGCTGCCGGAGAAGATCGCGGACACCTATTTCCATCTCGCACGTCAGCACCGCTCTACATGGACGAACGAAATCGACCTGCGCTCCTTCAGTGACACGCCCTGGTGGAACAGTTGACTGACATTGCTTGCCCTGCCGCTGGTATCAATCCCTCCGTCTCGGCGACCCGCGCACGCACGCGACCGGGAGAGCATCTCCGTTCGACAGCACAATAAGAACCGGAAGCATCAGCGACTGAAAGTCCGGAACAGGCATGGATTTACTGGGCGACATCAAAGAGGGTACGGGATGAACAGCAGGACTGGCCGTTCTATTTCGTCACGATGTTGTGCTCTGGCCCGTAGGGAAAGCCAGTGATGTTCTCCGCGCCGTCTTCCGTCACCACGAGGATATCGTGTTCGCGGTAGCCGCCGGCGCCGGGTTCGCCTTCGGGGATCATGATCATTGGCTCCATTGAGAGCACCATGCCGGGCTCCAGCACCGTGTCCACATCCTCGCGCAGTTCCAGCCCAGCCTCGCGGCCATAATAATGCGAGAGCACGCCAAAGCTGTGGCCGTAGCCGAAGCTGCGGTGCTGCAAGAGGCCATAGGCACTGTAGATCGCATTCAGTTCCTTCGCGATGTCGGAGCAGCACGCGCCCGGACGAATGAACGCCAAGCCTGCCTCATGCACTTCGACATTGATCCGCCAGAGCCGGAGATGCTCGTCGGAGCATTCTTCGGCGAACAGCGTGCGTTCGAGAGCCGTGTAGTAGCCGGCCATCATCGGAAAGCAGTTCAGCACCATGATGTCGCCACGTTCGATCCGGCGCGAGGTGACGGGATTGTGCGCGCCGTCGCTGTTGACGCCGGATTGCAGCCAGGACCACGTGTCCATAAGTTCCACATGCGGCTGGCTGCGGGCGATCTCGCGCACCATGGCCTGCGTCGCATGGAGTGCTACCTCATATTCAGGCACGCCCACGGCAATCGCCTCGACGCCCGCCGCGCCGCCGATATCGGCGATGCGCGCGCCCTCCCTGATCCACGCGATCTCCTCGCCGGATTTCACCATGCGCATACGCATGGCGGGCCTGCCGATATCCACCAGCTCCGAGACCGGCAGCGCGCCCTGTAATTTGCGGAAGTTCTCCACCGTCACATGGTCGAACTCGACGCCGACCCTTGAGCCGTCCGGGATAAGGGCCTTCACCGCGGCGAAATAATTGTCCCGGTGCCAGTCGGTATAGACGAGATTGTCGCCAAAGCTCCGCCGCCAGGGCTGGCCGCCATCCACATTCGGCGTGATCGTCGTCTGGTCCTCATGCGTCACCACCAAGCCGAAGGAACGACCAAAGGCGCAATATAGGAAATCACTGAAATAGTTGATGTTCTGCCAAGAGGTGAACAGGCAGGCGTCGATTCGACTCTCCGCCATGTGGGCGCGCAGCGCCACCAACCGGCGCTCCATTTCAGCGGTCGAGAATGTCGGGCGGGTCTTCGCGCCGTTGTAAATCGTCTTCAACTGTTCCATCGCCATCACTCCAAGACGCGCGAAGACACAACGCGTCACTGCATCAGTGACCACGACAGACTCGCGGAAGGTGAACTTGGTTCCCTGTTGGCTGCACCGGTCAATCAAGCGTTTTCATCAACTGCCCAATGCTTTCCATTGATTGCGAAGCCGTGTTCCCCGGATAGCAGTCGAGGCATTGCGAGTCCATCCGCCGCGGGGGCTAGCGAAAAGTGATGCCCATACGCTCGGCCCCTTGCTGCCACACTTCCTCTCCGAGATCATCGTCACCGAGCAATCCGGCCTATTCGCTGTCAGACTCTATGCATTGTCAGCACCGACTGATGGCGGGCAAAGTCGCGGACGGTGCCGCGTGCCAAGGCCTCGGAGATCGCGCCAGCTCGGAGCGATTGGGTGCTGTAGCCGGAAGTGGGCAGGCCGGTGGTAGCCAGCGCGCGGATCGGACAGAGGCTGGATCGCGAACGCGCACTTCCGGATCGTAGCCAGCACAGCCTCTTCATCGGCCATGTCGGCGAGATGCTAGGCGAGTGCCGCATCATCGGCCAGTGCAACAGCAATCCCGCGCGTCTGGAACCAGTTGGCGAACGCGCGCCAGGCCCTTGCATAGGTGCGCCCGGTCGCTGGCAAGATCGCGCGCACGGCGCGTTGGTAGCGCGCGACATTGGCAGGCCGACTCCCCGTGCGTTCAGGCTCCGTGCGTTCAGACAGCTGCGGGACCATCATCGCGGCCCGTCCTTACGAGAAAGTTCAACATCATCGTCCTCCGGATCACGCGGCGCCTTCAACAATTCGAGTGCCAGCACGACCGGGCCGGGCATCGGCTTCTCCTTCGTAGCCTCCCAGCACCGGAGTGCAGCCCGGATCGCTTGCGTGCCTCATGACGATCTACAACTCGAGTTGCGTCATGTTCATGCGTCGCCGCGCGGCGGCCGGTTGATCTGCACCAGTCATGCCTGAGCCGAAGTACAGCATCGGGACCGGACTCAATTCTCGCTGGCGGCGACAGCGCCGACGCAAGCCTCATCCCGGCACCCTCCATCTGGCCGCCGGTACGATGGCTATCATGGCACCGACGGCCTACATGACGATTGACCTTGTCGGGCTGGCGAAGGCGGCGCGCGGCAAGACGCCGACGGATGTGTGGTGGCAAACGATCGTGAGCCCGAACGGCAAGGATAAAGACCGGCATGACGGGCGAGGCAGCGATTTGTAACGGCCGCCAGGCTGTGGCCTCCTGTTCTAAGACTCTTCAGGGTGACTATCAAAGTGCCGCCGATGTTTCTTGGGACGGCAACCTAAAGCATTCAAATCTCCCGACTGGCGCACTAGACTCGTAGCCTGGAAGACAAGAGCACATGTCGGGGCATCCCGGCGAGGAGGAGTCATGAACGCATTTCCAGCTGCCTTGGCCAAAGCCGCTCACGGTCTCGACATCGCCTGGGACGCGACCGTCCCCCGGGAGGTCCGTCGCCATATCCGCACCGGTGATTACCGCGGCCATACCGGCGGGCTCGCCAGGGGCTATGTTCAGGCCAATCTCGCAATCCTGCCCAGGGACTATGCCGATGAGTTCCTGCGCTTCTGCCAGCGCAACCCCAAGCCCTGCCCACTGCTGGCGGTATCTGAGCCCGGCGACCCTCGCCTACCGGGGCTTGCGGAGGACCTCGATATTAGGACCGACATTTCGAGCTACCGGGTGTTCCGAGACGGCGAATATGACGGCGATGTCGTGAACATTGAGGACCTCTGGCAGGAGGACTTCGTCGTCTTCGCACTCGGTTGCTCCTTCTCATTCGAGGAACCGCTAGTGGACGCTGGGCTCAGGCTCCGCCACTGGGAAGATGGCAGCGTCTGCCCGATGTTCCTGACCGACATTGAATGCGCGCCCGCCGGGCGGTTCCGCGGCAGGATGGTGGTCTCCATGCGGCCCTTTACACCAGCGGATGCGATCAAAGCCGTCCAGATCACCAGCCGCTATCCGCGCGTCCACGGGGCGCCTGTGCATCTCAGCATGCCGGAGCTTATTGGCATCGAAGATGTCGGCCGCGCCTGGCAGGGCGACGACCCCGTCCTTACTGCGGATGAAATGCCGGTTTTCTGGGCCTGCGGGGTGACGCCTCAGGTCGCGATACGTTCCGCTCGCCCGCCGCTCGCAATCACCCACACGCCCGCGCATATGCTGGTGACGGACCGGCGTAACGCCTCGCTCGCGGTGGGCTAAGCGGCCCGGAGGCTTCCCATGCGCCCCAATGCGCTGCCGTTCTTCGATTTCGGCCTCGGGGAGGATATCGACCTCCTGCGGGCCTCGGTCGAGACCTTCGCCGCGGAGGAGATCGTACCCCGCGCCGACGCCATAGACCGCTCCAACGAATTCCCACGCGCGCTATGGCCGGAGATGGGCGCGCACGGCCTGCACGGCATCACCGTGGAGGAGGAATTCGGCGGCGCGGGTATGGGGTACACCGCCCATGTAGTGGCGATGGAGGAGGTGAGCCGCGCCTCGGGCGCGGTCGGCCTCTCCTACGGCGCGCATTCCAATCTGTGCATCAACCAGATCCGCCGCAATGGCAGCGAGGCGCAGAAACGCCGCTACCTGCCGAAGCTGATCTCGGGCGAGCATGTGGGCGCATTGTCCATGAGCGAGCCCGGAGCGGGCTCCGATGTGGTCGCCATGACCTGCCAAGCTGATAGGCGCGGCTCCCGCTATGTGCTGAACGGTGCCAAGATGTGGTGTACCAACGGCCCGGACGCCGATGTGCTAATCGTCTATGCCAAGACGACACCCGATGCCGGGTCGCGCGGGATTTCCGCCTTCCTGGTCGAGCGCGACTTCCAAGGCTTTCGGCCGGGGCCAAAGCTTGACAAGCTCGGCATGCGCGGCTCCGACACGAGCGAGCTGGTCTTCGAAGATTGCGAAGTGCCGGAGGAAAACCTGCTCGGCCGTGAGAACGAAGGTGCGGCCGTGTTGATGAGCGGGCTCGATTATGAGCGCCTTGTGCTTGCCGGCGGACCGCTCGGTCTCATGCAAGCAGCATTGGACGAGGCCCTACCCTATCTACACCAACGCCAGCAGTTCGGCCGGCCCATCGGCTCCTTCCAGCTCATGCAGGGCAAGCTCGCCGACATGTATGTGACAATGAACGCCTGCCGCGCCTATGTATACATGGTGGCTCAGGCCTGCGACCGAGGCGACACGACGCGCAAGGATGCCGCCGGTGCCATCCTCTATGCGGCGGAAAAAGCGACCTGGCTGGCACTCGAGGCGATCCAGTGCCTCGGAGGCATGGGCTATGTTAACGAGAGCCGCGTCGGGCGCGTCCTTCGCGATTCAAAGCTCTACGAGATAGGCGCCGGCACCAGTGAAATTCGCCGCTGGCTTATCGGCCGTGAGCTCATGGAAGAGACAGGATAAGGCGTCAACCATGCCGGGCGTTCAGCCGGGTATTCATTGGGCTCGCTTTCTGCCTACGGCGCTGCTATGGCTGCCCGCCGGTGTGACGGTGGCACTGCTGGCGCGCATATTCCCGCTGCCGGTCGATGCTGGACAATGGTGGGTGCCGGTTGCCGCAATGCCTTGCGGCCTGCCGCTGGCCGGAGCCTGGCTCGCGCTGCGTCGTACCGGATGGAGAGGAACGGCCTGGGCGGTCACGGCGCCGCTAGGCACGCTCACAGCACCGGTCGCACTGGCCGGCAGCGTATCCGGGTCTTGGAGCATGGCCTGCTACGCGCTGCTTCTCAGCCTGCCGGCCTGGTCAGCCTATGGCACCCTGCGCCGTCTGGACGCAGACGGCCCCGAATAGAGCGTCCCCATGATGTGGTCGTCACCACTGCCGCTGCGCGCCAGATCGGCCTCAATGATGGCATCATTACCACTGCCGCCCATGACCACGTCGTAGCTGGTGCCGCCCCCAACAGTGACGTCGTTGCCACTACCACCATCGACAATGTTGTAGCTGTCGCCGGACTGCAGCGTATCCGTGCCGCCGCCCGCATCAACGATCTCGCTGCTGTCTTCCCCTACCATATTTTCGTCGTTCTCAGTGCCAAGCCAGACCGCCATCGAGTCTTTCCATCGGTTCAAGTTCTGTTTTGCCGCGATACAGTCGCAATACAGTCATGCGCCCCTATCCGAATGCCGTGCTAACCGGCGCCCTATTCCGGCTTGCGGAAGAGCTGGATGCCCCAGGCCAGGTATCCGGCATCAGCAGCCTTTACCCAGCTCTCGAGACCGATGGTCATCTTGTCAAGATAGGCGGCAGAGGCGCCGCTTTCGCGCAGCTTGTCGTAACCGGCCCTTAGGTCCTCGCGCACCCGGTCATAGTGGGTACGGAGATGGTTGGTCATGTCCTCCTGCGCCAGCACCTCGAAGCCCCGTGCTTGTGCAGCCTCACGATAGAAGCGCATGGAGCCGAGACTGTTAAGCTGGAGGCGGTCATAGACAGGCTGAAGCACGCCGTCCGGTACGTCGTCCGCCTGCATCGGATCGGTGAATACAAAGTAGCCCCCAGGCTTCAGCACGCGCCAGACTTCGGCCAGGACTCTGTTGCGCTGGTCGGAGTGTAGAATGGCATCCTGGCTCCATACCGCGTCATAGCTGGAGTCGGGGTCAGGAATGGCCTCGAAGACACCATGAACCACCGATATCTGGCTGCCGAGTTTGGCCTGCCGGTTTTTGGCCCGGTTGGTGTCGTTCTGCGTCTCGGAAAGGTTCAAGCATGTCGCCGTGCAGCCGGTCCGGCTGACAACACGCCGCATCGAGCCACCATAGCCGGCACCGATGTCCAGTAGACGGGTGTCGGGGCCGATATCAGGCAGCATCGCCATCATCCGATCGACGGTTTCGGCACTGGCCTCGCGAATGTCTTGTGTCTTCTCATAGATACCGAGATGCAGGTCTTCGCCGCCCCAAACCATCGAGTAGAAGGTGTCGGCGTCGTCGCTGTCGTAATAATCCTCGGTGATGTCGCGAATATCGCTCTCACCTTCCTCGCGGACGCCGCCACCCCAGCGCACGACATGCAGTGTGGATTTCTCAGCGACATGGATGAAGAAGTCCGGCTTGTTCTCGGCGTAGGTCTCCTGAAAGTCGCCATAGGTGCGCACACGCGCGAACCCGGCTTCTCTGAGCAGACGGCGCATGTAATTCTTGCGGATCGGGCTGAGATTGAGCGTGTAGTTGGAACCGTCGGCGAAGCTGTATCTCATTCGTATGAGGCTGTCGTCGATATATTCGGGCTCTGCGGTCACCTCTTCACCGCAGTAATAATATTTGTGCTTTGACGAAAAGCCCTCGTCCAGAATGGCGTCGTAATTGCGCTGGTCTAGGATCAACATCCCGTCATGCTTCAACGCTGCATAGAATTCGGCCAGAGCGCGGCGACGATCCTGCTCCTCATGCAGGTGAGTGAACGAGTTACCAAGGCAAATGATCGCATCGTACTTGCCTTGGATGTGACGATTCAGCCAGCGCCAGTCGGCCTGAACTGTCTTGAGGATCAGCCCGCGCGACCTGGCGTTTTCGAAGGCCTTTGCCAGCATCGTGGCCGACCCGTCGCTCGATGTCACATTGAAGCCGGCCTCGGTCAGGCGCACCGAGTGGAAGCCTGTGCCGCAGGCGACGTCCAGAACGGTCTCCTTGTCGCGGGCCCGCAGCACATCGATGAAGAATTGCCCCTCGCTCCCAGCACGCGCCATCCAGTCGATTAGCTCGTCCCACTTCTCCACGAAGGATTGAATGTATTCGCCGCGGTAGAGATCAGTTGCGCGGTCCCCAAGCGGGTCGGCGCTGTAGGTCTGACGGTCGAGCGCGAACTCCGGGTTCCTCGTTAACAGGGACGCGTTCGCCATGATTCGATCCTTCTCCCAGTTGCTCGCCGATCCCGTCCGGGTCGGCATGTCACGGACCGCCCCGGTCTCGGAGCGGTACTCATCAGATGCCGGTTGCGCCTGCAAGCGGGGGCAGCCCGATACCGGTCCAGCCCCCTTGAGGATCTGGCGCGCCTGCCCAAGCAGGTGCTTGCGCCATTGCAGGCATGCCGGCAGAGGCTCGTTACAGCCGGCTCGACCGCTACAGATACCGCCGTCAATGGCGGGAAGGCAGCACTCTCAAAGTCAGTTCAATGACAGGGGAAGCCCCGGAGCAGTTCGGCCGTGCGGGCAAGCCACAGCGTCCCCCAAGAGAGGGAACGACAATATTACGGGATGAGGGCCTTGTAAAATTCCCGTGCCGCCCTTCTCGCAGACCCGGGCCTAGCCGTCGCGGCGCTAGCCCGGCGGAAGGTGTGGCTTTCTCGATTGATCCTCAACAGGCCCTGGTGATTGACCACC
Organism: Alphaproteobacteria bacterium; assembly: GCA_026710105.1. GTDB lineage: Bacteria > Pseudomonadota > Alphaproteobacteria > Bin95 > Bin95 > Bin95. The sequence goes on along the minus strand of JAPORR010000133.1, from coordinate 4,966 downwards.
CGTTAAACGTCGCTACGCTGTCTGGAACCAAAGAGCATTCGAGGGAAGGACGTCGCCCATGCAGACCCGCGCCGCCGTAGCCTTGGAAGCTGGCAAGCCACTCAGCATCGAAACCGTGGACCTCGACGCCCCGCGCGAGGGTGAAGTCCTGGTGGAGATCAAAGCGACCGGCGTTTGCCACACTGACGCCTACACGCTATCTGGCACCGACCCAGAAGGACTGTTCCCTGCCATTCTCGGCCATGAGGGCGCGGGTGTGGTTGTCGATATCGGACCGGGCGTCATCTCGCTCAAGCCGGGCGACCACGTCATTCCGCTCTACACGCCAGAATGCCGCCAGTGCAAATTTTGTGTTTCCGGCAAGACTAATCTCTGCGTCGCGATCCGCGACACCCAGGGCCAGGGCCTAATGCCGGATGGCACCAGTCGCTTCTCCATCAGCGGCGAAAAATTGTTCCACTATATGGGTACCTCCACCTTCGCCAACCATACAGTGATCCCGGAGATTGCGGTGGCGAAGATCCGCGAGGATGCACCCTTTGATAAAGTATGCCTGATTGGCTGCGGTGTCACCACTGGTCTCGGGGCCGTGTTCAACACGGCCGGAGTGGAGCCCGGTGCCAATGTCGTCGTATTCGGCCTGGGCGGCGTCGGCCTCTCTGTCATCCAGGGGGCCCGGCTCTCTGGCGCCAACATGATTGTCGGTGTTGATCTCAACCCCGCCAAGGCCCCGCGCGCCGAGCGCTTTGGTATGACCCACTTCGTCAACCCGGAAGAGGTTGAGGGCGACCTGGTGCCTTACCTGGTCGATCTCACCGGCGGCGGGGCAGACTATTCCTTCGAGTGCATCGGCTTGGTCGAGACCATGCGCCAGGCGCTCGAATGCGCCCATCGCGGCTGGGGCGAGAGCATCATCATCGGCGTGGCCGGCGCGGGCCAGGAAATCTCCACCCGCCCGTTTCAGCTCGTCACCGGACGGGTCTGGCGCGGCACAGCCTTCGGCGGTTTCAAGGGCCGGCGCGACGTGCCGAAGATCGTGGATTGGTATATGGACGGCAAGATCGAGATTGACGACATGGTGACCCACACCATGGGCCTTGATGCTATCAATGACGCCTTCGATCTGATGCATGAGGGAAAGTCTATCCGCAGCGTCATCCGTTTCTGAGCCGCTAGCGAGGCGGAGGGCGATGAAGACGCTGTTGCTGCTCCGTCACGCCAAGGCGGGCCTCGGCGCGCCCGACCGGGACCGGGGACTGACTGGGCGAGGCCAGCGCCAATCTGCGGCCACCGGGCGTTATCTCGCCGCCGAGGATCTACTGCCAGACCTAGTGCTTTGCTCCGACGCCAGGCGTACCCGCGAGACGCTGAACGGCCTCGCTCTGGGAGGAAGCCCGACAGTCCGTTTCACCCCCGACCTTTATGATGGCGATGTGCCGGGACTTCTGGCGCTTGTCCGGAGCGTCGGGCCGTTAGCAGTCTCGCGGATACTGGTGATCGGGCATAACCCGACGATTTCCGAGGCAGGCCGCTTCCTCGCGCGTGAGGGCAAGGCAGCGGCGCTCTCCCGGCTCGGACTCGGCATGCCGACCTCAGGGCTCGCTGTGCTGAAATTCGACGCCGTCGAGTGGAGCGGTATTGCCGCCGGGACGCTTACCCGGCTGCTCCGCCCGGCCGATTATCCCGAGGCAGGATGAGCGGCAATGGCAGCTAGGACAGCCGGGGATCCGAGACTCTTCCGCCTGCACTGGAAAGTCTCTAAGGTCACCGCTTACCTAAATCCAAGGGAGGATCAATATGATTATCCGCACTGCAATGGCCGGTCTGGCCGTCGCGGCGGTTGCCCTTGCGGGCGCCTTGCCCGCTGCATCGGCGCCGGCGCCGGTCAAGATCCGCATCGCGTCCGACCACACCCCGCCGCCGCATCCGGCCGCGCTCGCCGAAATCCTGTTTCAGGAACGCTTGGCGGAAGAAATTCCAGGCTCTGAGGTGCTTCTCTTCCCGGCCAAGGCGCTCTATTCGGTGCCGGAGGCTGTCGAGGCAATGACCGAAGGCAATCTTGAAATGACCTGGGGCCAGTTCGGCAAGACAGCGCAGATCGATCCCTTCATGTCCGTGGTCGTTGGCCCGATGCTGCTGACGACGCCCGGCGCCATCGACGCCATTGAGGGCTTCGACACCTATAAGATGCTGACCGAGCGGTTCGAGGACTTGCACAACATCAAGATTTTCGGCCACGCCCATCTCAGCTTCTACATGGGGGCAGGCTCGGGCTCCCGCCTGCTCGGGCCAGCGGATTTCGAGGGCCGCAAGATCCGCTCCATGAGCCCGGTGGAGAATGCCGCGCTATCGGCCTGGGGGGCGAATCCTACCACCATGGCCTTCGGTGATGTTCCACCAGCGCTGGAGACCGGTGTCATCGACGGGCTGCTGACCAGCCTTGGTGGCTTCAATGTCGTTAAGGATCAGGCACCCTACTTTACCGTCGCCGGCATCAACGGCATCGTTGGCGACTATTACTGGATTGGCGCGAGCATGAGCTGGTGGAATTCGCTCGACGCGGAGCAGCAAGCAATTATCGAAAGGCTGGTCGTCGAGGAAATGTTGCCCTTCGCGAAAAGGGCCAATTGGTGCAACGACAAGCGCATGATCGACAAATACGGCACCAAGGACCCCTCAAAGCCCGGCATCTATATCATGACGCCCGAGGAAGCTGGCGTACTGGCCGATGCGCTCGGCTCTGGCACGGCGGACCATATCAAGAAGAGCACCCCGGGCGATGCTGATGAGTGGGTGGACCGCTTCGCCATGGAAGCAAAGGCCGCGGTTGCCGCCAACCCGATAGGCTCGCACTGGCTCGAGAGCACCGACTGCTCAGAGATCGAGCCCTGGTTCGAACGCTTTGCCAAGAAGAAATAGCAACGACGCTATTGCTGCAGGGGGCTTAGCGGCGGCCCCCTGCACTTCTTCACAGGTGCCTCGCCCGACGAACCGGAGACGGCCTTGATGAACGGTAATCCTACCGAAACGACCGAGCCCGCCGGCTTTGAACTGTTACTCGACCGGACCTACCGCGCTCTGCATGTCCTGCTCAACAAGGTGGTGGCGCGCATCGCCGCCGTTATCCTGCTCTGCGGTACGCTGCTTGCCTGCATCGAAATCGTGCGCCGCTACATACTGGGGGTGGTATTCGACTGGGGACAGGACGCCGTCACCTATGTCTCCATCTCGGCAGTGTTCATCTATTTTGCCGTGACCCAGGCCTCACGCTCGCATCTTGCCGTTTTGGCCCTGCTGGACCTTCTGCGCAGCCGGGGCTATGTCCGCACCGTGCTAACGATCCGAGTATTGGTGTCCGGCGTTTCGCTCACCCTGTTCACGGCGCTGGCCTATTGGGGCATCCCGGCAGTGGAACGCGCCGAGAAGCTTGGCCGCACCACGCAGAGCATGGTGATCTACATCTGGCCGTTCCAGGCCTGCCTGGTCATCGGTTTCGGACTGATGGCGCTTGTCACCCTCTTCCACCTCTACCAGGATGTACAGGCGCTGCGCGGTAGGACCGTGTTCCCCTGGGCCCCGGCTGAGGAAGGAATCGAGATCTGATATGGGTGCGCTTGGCGCAGGCCTGATCACCCTTCTCGCCCTCGGCGCGCCCATCGGTGTCGCCCTCGGCGGGGCGGCTGTCGCTTTCATCCTCTATGACCCAGCGCTGTCGGCGAACACCGCTTTCCGCGCCTTCTTTAGCTTTGTCAACAAATACACACTCATGGCGATCCCGTTCTTCATCTATGCGGGCTTCCTCATGGAGCGCACGGGGCTGATCTCCAAGCTGTTCAAATTTGCCGACGCTATCATCGGTTGGTTACCAGGCGGTTTCGCCTACGCCACCCTGATCGCGGCCGTGCTGTTCGGCGCAATCTCTGGTTCCAGCACCGCTATGGCGGCGGCAATGGGCGTGATCGCTTACCCTGAGATGATCCGGCGCGGCTATCCGGTTTGGATGGCCGCAGGCGTGATCGCTTGCGGTGGCGGTATCGCCATCCTGATCCCACCGTCAATCACGCTCATCCTCTTCGGCATCATCACCGAAGAATCCATCGTCAAGCTGTTTTTCGCGGGCTTCGTGCCCGGCATCATGCTGGCGATCTCGGATGCGATCATCATTGTCTTCATCGCTTGGAAACTGAAGCTGCCCGCCGGTGAGTTCAGCATGAAGACCCTCCGGGACTCAACCATCGAGGCATTGCCGGCCATCCTGATGCCGGTCTTCGTCCTGGGCGGGCTCTACGGCGGCGTGTTCACACCGACCGAGGCAGGCGCAGCCTCCTGTGCCTATGCGCTAGTCTACGGCCTCGCGGCCCGGCGCGGTGCGTTCCTGCGCGATCTGCTACCGACGACCATGCGCGCGGCCAATCTCACCGCCATCGTGTTCTTCCTGCTCGGCTGCGTCGGCGTCTTCCAGTTCCTGCTCGCCAATAAAGGCTGGCCACAGGATGTTGCCAGCTGGGTGGGGGCACAGGGCCTCTCAGTCATGGGGTTCCTCATCGTGCTGCTTGCCGTGCTGCTGGTGTTGTCCATGTTCCTGACGGGCGTGGCGATACTGGCCTTGACAGTGCCTATCATCTATCCGGTATCGCTGACGCTCGGCATCGACCCGATCCATCTCGGCATATTGTTTGCTCTGGCCGTGGAGATGGGTGGCGTGATCCCGCCGGTCGGGCTCAACCTGTTCGCCGTAAGCGGCACGACCGGGGTGCCTGTGACAAAAGTGATGAAGGGCGCGATTCCGTTCCTCTGCACGGACGGCATCGTGCTTGTCCTCGTGCTGCTCTTTCCCATCCTTGCCCTCTGGCTACCCAACTCCATCGTCCAGTCGGTATTCAATTAAGGGAACTGGGAGATCCTCCGCAACGGCTTGATGAACGGGGAGACTATCCGCCTCTACGACGCGATCAGGCTAGCACCG
>JAPORR010000153.1 GCA_026710105.1 Alphaproteobacteria bacterium | reverse complement strand
GTCCGGGAGACCGACCGGCGCGCCCGCATGCAGAAGGAGTTGAAGGCGCGGCAGCTCGACTTCGACTTCTTTGACGCGGTGGACGGGGCCGAACTGGCCGAGAGCTGCTACCGCCACCGAATGCAGGAGCAATGGTGGCGCATCATGCGGGGCCGGCGTTTGTCACCCGGTGAGATCGGCTGTTTCCTGTCCCATTATGCGCTATGGCAGCATCTGGTCGATACCGGAACACCTTGTGCGATTGTTCTTGAAGACGATGCCGTGGTGGAGGATGGCTTTCCGGTCATTATCGACGCACTCCTGAAACAGACCCGGGACTGGGACGTTGTTCTGCTGTCCCCGAAGAAGCGCTATCCGGTCCACCAGGAACTGGCGGTGCTGGATGGTCAGCGCTTCCTTGTCCGCCATCGCTGCCGTGTCGGAGGGACTGTTGGTTATCTCATCCGGCGGGAAGCCGCCCAGGCGTTGCTGCACTACTGCTGGCGTATCCGCGCCCCGATAGACTGGCTCTATGCAGAATGGTGGCGCAACGGGCTGGCATTCTGCGCCGTCGATCCGGCAATCGTCACCCATGCCGCAGTCCAACCGGTGATCCAGACGCTGCCGAAAGTCAGGCGAACCATGCTCCAGCATGCGGCAGCAGCCAGCTACCGCCTGGCAGACTGGCTGTATCTGCGTAGCGTTGGTTAGAAAACGAAATCCTTGGAACGCGGAACGCATAACCTCCCCTCCACCACTCTGGGCGAGCGAGGCATTGGGCCAATGGATGTGTCGTGATGATATAAGGGACCGAGTGACGGATTGCCGAAGGGGACGCGCATGTGCGGCATAGCGGGCGCGATTGAGGGCCGTCTGCGCGCCGCGCCTGCGCTTGAAGACATTGCGTGGAAGATGGTGGTCCCGCTGGCGCATCGGGGGCCAGATTCGGGCGGCGTCTGGGTCGATGCGGAGGCGGGCATTGCCCTCGGGCACAGGCGGCTTTCGATCATCGATCTGTCGCCGGCGGGCGCGCAGCCGATGGTCTCCACTTCCGGGCGCTATGTGCTGTCCTATAACGGCGAAATCTACAACACGGATGATCTGCGCAGTGAACTTGAGGCGCGGGGTGCAGTCTTTCGGGGCCGTTCGGATACCGAGGTGCTGCTTGAAGCTTGCGCGGCATGGGGCGTGGAGCAGACGGCTCGGCGGTTGATCGGCATGTTCGCTTTCGCGCTCTGGGACTGCCGCGGGCGTTGCCTTTATCTGGTCCGCGACCGCATGGGCATCAAGCCGCTCTATTACAGCGCAGCACCAGAGCGCTTCCTGTTCGCCTCGGAACTGACCGGGCTGAGGGCGCATCCGAGCTTCGACCGGACCGTGGACCGGGAAGCCGTGGAGGCGTTCCTGGCGCTCGACTACGTCCCGGCGCCGCATAGCATCTTCCGCGACGCAAGGAAGCTCCAGCCGGGTACAATCCTGCGGGTCTCCGCTGCCGCGCCGACCGCCGTGGAGATTACTCCCTACTGGACCCTGGCGGAGGCGGCACAAAGGGGCGCGGCGAACCGTTTCCCCGGCAGTTTCGAGGATGCAACGGACGAGCTTGAGCGCCTGCTGTCGGACGCGGTGCAGCGGCGCATGGTGTCCGATGTGCCGCTCGGTGCGTTCCTCTCCGGCGGCATTGACTCCTCCACGGTGGTCGCGCTGATGCAAAAGCAGTCGGCACAGCCGGTGCGAACCTTCACCATCGGCTTCGCGAACGCCGCGTTCGACGAGGCACCCTTTGCGAAGGCCATCGCCGGCCATCTGGGCACGGACCACACCGAACACTATTTGACTCCCGGGGAAATCCTGGAGCACGGCCCGGCCGTATTGGCCCATCACGACGAGCCGTTCGCCGACAATTCCCTGCTGCCGACCCGGTTCGTTTCACATCTGGCCCGGCGCGATGTCACGGTCGCGCTGACGGGAGACGGCGGCGACGAACTGTTCGGCGGCTATCACCGGCATCTTGCCGCCGAACGCATCGCGAACCACCCGGCCATGAGCTACGGGCCCGGTGGCAAGGCGCTGTACCGCGGCCTGATCCCGCTTTTACCGCGACGGCTGAGAGCAGCGACGAACAGGCTTCATCGAGGGAGGGCGTTCGAACCCTTGTCAACGACGGAGATGCGAATGCTGGCCGTCGCCATCGCCAATCCGGAACAAATTGCCTGCCGCCTCGCCCATGGCAGGATACGTTGCGTGGGCGGCAAGGGCGTTGCCCCGCGCGCCATAGCGCCTGCAATGGCCGCATGGCTTGAGGAGAGCAGGGTGCTGGCGGCCTCGGAACGGCAGCAATATATCGACGCCGCCAGCTATCTGCCCGACGACATTCTGACCAAGGTCGATCGCGCAAGTATGGCGGTCTCGCTTGAAGCCAGGGTGCCGGTGCTGGACCACCGGATTGTTGAATTCGCCTGGCGTCTTCCGCCGGCGATGAAGACCGACGGTTCCGGGACGAAGCGGATTCTCCGCAGCTTGCTGGCCCGCTATGTCCCGGAGGATCTGTTCCAAAGGCCGAAACGTGGATTCGTCGGTCCCTTGTCGTCATGGCTGCAAGGGCCTCTCTGTGACTGGGCGGACAGCCTGCTGCGGAAGGAGGTGAACCTGCGCCGCGGCGTCGTTGATCCCGCCGCGGCAGAGGCAGCGCGCCGGCGGCTGCGCGGGGGCAGGTTTCGCCCCGCTGATTTCCGGCAGGTTGTGCTCGCAGCATGGTGCGACGCGCATTTGAACCCATGATTGTCAAGCTTGAAGGCAGTGACGAGCGCCAGGCGGATCTCGCCCGGCTTATGGCCGAGTTGGGGTTCAATCCCGAGTCGAAGGCATCACCGGACGACCGGAATGTGGTCGTCTTCCATAAGCCGGAATGAAGCCGTTATGACTCATATCTGCTGGA
>JAPORR010000210.1 GCA_026710105.1 Alphaproteobacteria bacterium | reverse complement strand
CGATGCCACCCGCGCCCATGCCCTCGGCAAGCCCACCCGACTCGAACACCGCACGGTGTACATCGTCCGATGTCGGCAGGCAGGTCATCACTACGCCACACTCCGCGCCCAACGCCGCGATAGACTGGACAGGCGTGCAATTCCGCGCCGACAACGCCTGCATCGCCTCCGGGCGCAGATCGAACACGCGCAGCCGATGAGTGAGTGCGAGGCGCTGGGCCAGAGCCCCGCCCATATTGCCGAGGCCGACATAGCCGATATTCATGGAATCGGTTCCTTCGCTTTCGAATTTCGGTCTATCCTATTAGTAATTCACCTGCTGCAAAGCCGCCCGCCAAACGAGGCTGTCCAAGGAGTTCGCAACATGCCTGATTCCCACGCCATCGATCATTCGATGCAGGACCGAGTCAGTCCGGCGGAATGGGCGGTCCGGATCGATCTCGCCGCGCTCTACCGTCTCTGCGCCCAGCACGGCATGACGGATCTCACCTACACGCATCTCTCGGCCCGCGTGCCGGGGGATGGGCACACCTTCCTGCTCAATCCCTGGGGCCTGTTGTTCGACCAGGTGACAGCGTCAAACCTCGTCAAAGTCGATACCGAGGGCAATCTGCTCGGCGAGAACCGCTACGGGGTCAATGCCGCCGGTTTCACCATCCACTCGGCAGTCCATATGGCACGGCCTGACCTCGCCTGTGTCGCACACACACACACCCGCGCCGGCATCGCGCTCGCGGCGCTGCCGCAGGGCTTGCGGCCGCTGAACCAGAAGGCCATGCAGTTTCACGGGCGGCTCGCCTATCACGACTATGAAGGCATCGCTTTCGACCTCGACGAGCGCGAGCGTCTGATCGCCGATATGGGCAGCGGCGATGTCATGGTACTAAAAAACCACGGTTTCCTCGTTGGCGGACGCAGCGTGCGTGAAGCCTGGGCACGGCTATATGATCTGGAAAAGGCGGCGAAGACTCAGATGCTGGCCGAGGCGACGGGCGCGCCTCTGGCGGTACTGTCCGACGCCTTCGTCGACGAGCAAGGAAACCGCCCGAAGGCTAATCGCAGCCACAACCCCCATGACGGCTGGGAATCGCAGCTTCGCCTGCTCGACCGCGTTGACTCCTCCTGGCGACACTGAGCCGGGAGCGCCGAGCCCATGACCGATATCCGTTCCCGTGTCTCCGAGGCCGAGTGGGAAGCGCGCGTCAATCTGGCGGCCTTCTTCCGGCTGGCGGCGAGACACGATCTCTCCGACCTGGCGCTTACCCATTTCGCGGCGCGCGTACCTGACGAACCCGACCGCTTTCTTCTCAACCCCTATGGCCTCATGTTCGAAGAGGTCACGGCATCCTCGCTGGTCAAGACCGACCGTGACGGGGGCGACCTGTTGGAAACCGGCAGCCCACTCAATACGGTCGGCATCATGTTGCATTCCGCCGTGCTCGACGCACGCCCGGACATTGCATGCACGGCACATACCCATACCGTGCCTGGCATGGCGCTCGCTTCGCTGGACACGAAATTACTGCCGATCTCGCAGACTGCCATGATGTTTCATGGGCGTGTCGGCTATCATGACTGGGAGAGCCATGAGACGGACATGGACGAACGCGAACGGCTTGCACGCGACATCGGCCTCAAAGGACGCGCGCTGGTGCTAAAGAATCACGGCCTGCTCGCCGCCGGCCCATCCATCCCGAGCACATGGGTGCTGCTCTATGAGCTAGAGCGCGCCTGCGCATCGCAGCTGGACGCCATGGGAGCGGCGCATGCGGCTGGAACCCGGCCCGACCTCCCGCCTGCATCGGTCTGCGAGAAGACGGCTACACAGTTCGACGAATTCCTAGCCCGGCCCGGCCGAGACGACGACTGGCCTGCCTATCTGGACAGGCTCGACCGAGAAGACCCAAGCTACCGGGACTAGGCCGTCGCACGAACCGCCAGCACAGGAGAACGGCCGCAGGGCCTCACCATCAGCCCATGACTATGACCGCATCGAAAATCGCCTTTGACTATGCCCGCGATGGCTTCGTCTTCCCACTCGATATCATGACGCGGGCAGGAGCTGAGGCGCTACGCGCCGACCTCGAGCAGGGCGAAGCTGAACTCGCTGGCGACCCGCAGCGGCTCGGTCTGCTACGCGGCTTCCCGGCGCGCGTCCTGCCGTCCTTCGACCGCCTGGTCCGCCATCCGAAGATGGTCGAGGCAGCCCGGGCAGTGCTCGGCTCCGATGTGATGGTCTGGGGGTCGGGGCTGTTCATCAAGGAAGCGAACGCGCCAAGTTACGTTTCTTGGCACCAGGACCTGACCTATTGGGGTCTCGACAAGGCCGAGGAGACGACGATCTGGGTGGCACTCTCGCCGACAACGGAGGCAAGCGGCTGCATGCGTTTCATCCCCGGCAGCCATCGGGAGCAGATCCTGCCGCATGCCGACAGCTTCGCAGCGGACAACCTGCTGACGCGGGGCCAGGAAATCCAGGTCGAGGTGGACGAGGACGCTGCGGTCGATATCGTGTTGCAGCCGGGCCAGGCATCGCTCCATCACGGCCATCTGTTTCATGCTTCCGGCCCGAACACCACCGGCGACCGGCGCATCGGGGCTGCTATCCGCTACATTGCGCCCTCCATGCGTGCGCGTTCTGGTCCGGAAACCGAGGTAATGCTGATTGCAGGGGAAGACCACTTCGGACATTTCACCATCGTGCCGCCACCAGCCCGACGGATGGATGACGCCGATTTCGAGAGGATTGCTGCCGACAGCGAACGGCGCGAGCGCATTCTGTTCGATGGCACCGGTGGCCACCGCAGGCTGCGATAGCACCATGTGTGGACGCACCTGGGTGGATGCCCCTGGTGATGGAAGCATTTTCTTCAGTCGGCTTGGTGCACGCGGCCAGGCGCTGTCCTGTGGCAAATCAAAGATGCCCAGGGCCCGCGCAAGCCCTGGATTTTGGCGTTTTCGGCGCTCTATCTCA
>JAPORR010000092.1 GCA_026710105.1 Alphaproteobacteria bacterium | reverse complement strand
CGACTTCCCAACCCATTCGCCACATCCCAAATCTTCCTACGGCGCAGGCTCCTAGTGCGTCGTCTTCACCGCCGGCAGGCCGGAGCTGACCGAGGCGATGCCGGAGCATTCGACAGAACTCGTGCGTAAGATCTGAGATAAGTCGTCGTACCGGGTCTACATCCGACGCCCCCCAGAGATCCCACCTCAAGGCCTGCTGTACGACACCGAGGTCTAGTCCCCGGTTATCCATTGTCACCGGGAAGAAACCAGCCGGGAGCCCGCGCGCGGTTTCCGCAATGGCGCGCACGTACTCAACCCAATCGCGATCTTCAATCAGGAACGTCTCCGCCAGCACCACGACGGCGGTAAACTCAGTATCATCCCAGTCGATTGGCAAGGGGGTCGGCGTGTCTGGTAAGGGTTGGCTGCGCTCGAGGACACTTACGGCACGCTCCTCTTCGACGCCGCGATAGAGATCGCGACCAAAGTGCGTACGGAGCAGGTCGGCAATCTGTTCCCCTTCATGATACGATGGATGCCACACCACATACAGCGTGAACATCGGATCTGTCGTCATGTCCATGGCGCTGACAGCCTAGATGGAGGCGGCATCTCAGGCAATGATCTGCAGCATGTCGTGGTGGATGTCCTTCCAGTCCTTGGAGAGGTCGATGCTGCGCGCCTGTATCTGGTGCCCCTCTAGGCGGACCCTCGCCGACACCGTCTGTCCGACGGTTGGATACAAAAGAATTCCCTCGTGCATGGCCCCGGGTGCCTCTGTGGCCTCCCGGTTCCTCAGGTAAGCCAGCAACTGGTAGAGGTTGTCCGAGCGCAGCTTCCCGCCGACGCGGCCTCCCAGGGCTTCCCTGTAGTACTTGGCATCAATGATGATTCGACGATCCTGCGCTTCGAGGATCGCGTCAGCCTCCATACGAGGCAGTTTCGAGCGCTCGTCTTCGTGGGTTCCATCTCGTGCCCAGCGAATTTTGCGACCGCGCCTGTTCACGCGGTAGCGGTCCTGCTCCCGGCGGTAGAATTCGAGCACGAAGTCCTCGTACACCTTTGACATCACCGCGTCTGTCAAGCCGGCAAACCGGTACTCGCCGGACCGTTCGTCAACCAGCAACAGGTCGTGGACGAGCCGACACACGGATAACAGAAACCGATAGTACCGCCGATTGCTGTCAAGCTGCACCTGGTCGAACATGTGTCGCGTCACTCGCACGACCGTCACGCCGTCGAGTTTCTCGTACGCCCGTCGGATATCTGCCCGCACATTGCCATCCAGATCCCGAACACGCAGCAGCGCGGATAGAGTGGACCGCAGGAGCCGGTTATGTGGCACATCCGGCGTCAGCTCCTCGAAAGTGCACGCGACCCGGCCCCGGCTGCGCAACGCCCGCTTCACCGTCCGGCCGACGTCTACCTTCCCCCGGATGCCGGCAATATCCTCCTGCACGTCCAGATACCCGCGATCAATGCCCTGACGGGTTAGCCGGAACGTACCCTGGGCAAGCACCGTGCCCAGCAGATTGGGCACCCGGTCCAGTTCGTCCAAAGCGTCCAGCCGTACCCGGTCGCACTCCTCCACATGACGCCAAGCGTAACACAGCAGGTAGTAGACATTCGCGATCGGGATCCGCCCGGCGCTCAACGGCGTAGCTTCTCGACGAGTTCGTCGACCTGCTCCGGCTTGTCGAACCAGTACTCGCGCAGCAATGGAACTATCTGCGTCTCCACGGTGCTTAGGTACCACTGCTCGTCCGCCGACTCCTGGGGCACGAAGTAGCTGTGGCCGATCTCGAACCCGGGTCCCAGGTCCTTGTCGTCGCGGATGCGCTCGTTCAGTTCCAACAGGTTCCGCACGATTCGGTCCACGAGGGCCTTCTCAATGTCTGCTTCCAGCAAGTATTCCCGGTACTGCTGCGTGCCGTATGCGGGCCGCAGTGACGCGAAGGCGAACCGCCTCCGTAGCGCGTAGTCGACAATCGCCAGCGACCGGTCCGCCGTGTTCATGAGTCCCAAGACATGGACGTTGGCCGGGATGGCGAACCGTTCTCCCGGCGGACTGTAAGTCAACGGAATGGCGAAGTTCCGGCCCCGCTTGTCGGCCTCCAGGAGCATCAGCAACTCCCCGAAGATTCGCGAGAGATTCCCGCGGTTGATCTCGTCGATGATGAAGACGTAGGGCCTGTCCGGGTCGGCCTCCGCACGCCGGCAGAACTCCAGGAAGACGCCAGGTCGGAGCGTGAAACCACCCGTCTCCGTCGGACGCCAGCCCTGTACGAAGTCCTCGTAGGCGTAGGACTGGTGAAACTGGACCATCTCGATCGCGCCCGGGTCCTTGCGGCCCATCAGGCACCACGCGATCCGACGTGCGATGAACGTTTTGCCGACCCCCGGCGGCCCCTGGAGGATCAGGTTCTTGCGCTGCGCGATGGCGTCGACCATGCGGCCCAACTGGACCTCCTCCAGGAAGAGATCGCTCACGGCTTTGGCAAGATTGTAGGGCTTGTCCCTGTCATCTTGCCTACCACCTCCTGTGCCGGCGTCGATCGACTCAAACACATAGCGCAGCCAGGGCTTATCCGAGGTGAAGCGGGTCAGCGTCTTGGTTGTGATCAAGCTTCTGAGCCCGATCGCCGCGTCGCAGGGATGCCAGTCGACCGGGCGCGTGTTCTGGTACTCGGCGCGTTCCGGGTCGTGGACATAGTTGCCAGTGACCGTCCCCCAACCGAGGATTGCGCTTCGCCCCCTCTTGGCCAGCACGATGTCGCCGACTGCCATCTCGTGTACGAACTCCCAGACCGCAAGCGACTGCATGGTAGGATTTTCCCCCGCGCCGTTTGCGATCAACGCAGCGCGGACGGCTTCGCGCGACTTGTACTCGGCCAGATCGCCGAGATCGTCCCAGCCGATCGCTGCAACGCCTGCTTCAAGGAATTCCACCCACAGCCGTGCTCCCTCTCCGGGCGCGATCACCCAAGCATTGACCGTACCGAAGCGGCCCGCGTACCACCCGTCGTCGTCCACGTCCTGGCTGCTCTCCGCCCCGCCTTCCCGCACTCCAGGCTGCCAGACGCTCCGCACGTCCTCGTCGTAGAAGCTGAATTCCTCGCCGGATCGCTCTTCCGTCAGCCGCCTCCGCACTTCCAGCAACGCCTTGTCCAGACGGATCAGGTCGACCTCGCCCGAATCGGGGAGTCCATCGGACCCGTCCCCGCACGCCCTGACTATCTCCTGCTTGTGTTGCGGCGACATGATCGGTTCGAACTCGTCCGGAAACAGGAGGTACAGCAGGGCATGCCGAATCTGCCGACCGCGGTCGCCCTGTCCGTCGAGATACTCCGCGAAGCGCCATGGATCGCTCAGCATTGCCTTTCGTTCGTCAGCAGATTGTGCATACCAGTCCAGCATCATGCCGACGACGTAGCGGTACTCCCGCCACTGGTGGCCTGTATAGCCTCGGCCGGGATGGACGATGCCCTTTTCGAGGACGTCTGACCCCAAGGCCCAGTGGTCTTCGGGCAGCGCGGTTCCCGACCACTCCCAGACGGTCCTGATCCGGTCCAGCTTCGTCACGCCTCTGACCGAGCTCACGATCAGGTAGTACACCCACGTCAATTCCGCCCACAGCCGCTTGGCCTCGGGCGGTGCAGGCGCAAGCTGGTCCCGAAGCTTCTCCAGGAACGACCGGTTCTTGGTTTCGTCCGGCTGCTCTACGAAATAGGTCTGGAGTTCGCCGAAATGCTCGCTGATCCAGAGCCTTTCCTCACCGAAGAGCGAGCGGCCATCGACCAGACACCTTTGTTTCCACCGCTCGGCGGCGTCGAGTATCGCTGAGGCCCTTGAAGTACGACTCATGCACCCCCCAGAATCGTAGAGGAAGTTCCGAAATTGAGGCGGTCAAGTCAATGCGAACCGATCGCTCCTGTCCTGACACTGCGGGGTGGTTTGCGTGAGGATGATGTCGCATTGGAAGCGGAGCGAGGGCGCGACGGCCACCATGCTTCGTCCAGCTGTATCGGCGGTAGCCGACCCTTCTCCCATCGCCCCCCTGCGTATGTCGGCAATTGCTCGAACAGATCAGGCGAGCAGATCTGCGGAAAGCATACGTTGGGCGGAACCCGGAATCGCCCTGGCCCGGCGATAGCATCACCTCCTGAACGAACACAGACGCGCACAAAGGGACATTGGGAGGCTGGAGATTACTTGCGGATGTTTGCCAATAGTTTGCCAAGATTGGAATATGACGGTGCTCAAAATATGAAAAGATGTAGAAAACATAAGTGGTATAAAGGAGTTATAGTGGCGCGCCCGGGAAGACTCGAACTCCCAACCTTCTGATCCGTAGTCAGACGCTCTATCCGATTGAGCTACGGGCGCTGTTTCAAACTAAATGAATTTAGTCGCCGCCTGCCGCCCGTGCAAGCCTCGCCATCACCGCTCGTCCTTTTGGATAGTTTGTGGGCGGAAGCGGCGGTAACGGACTGCTATGCCGTGTTATGCTTGGGGTCTCTGAGGGCTCGCCAGAGCCGTTCCGGTGTCACCGGCATCTGGACGTAGGCGGCCCCGGCGGAGGAGAGCGCGTCCGCCACCGCGTTCATCGCCGCGGGCAGGGCGGCCGTTGTGCCGCTCTCACCCACACCCTTCACCCCCAACGGGTTGGTGAGGCAGGGCGTCTGGCTCCGCTCCAGCGCAAAGGAAGGAAAGTCAGCGGCGCGCGGCATGGCGTAGTCCATAAATGAGCCGGAGAGGAGCTGGCCCGTATCCGGGTCGTAAACCATATGCTCCATAAGCGCCTGTCCGATGCCCTGAGCGATGCCACCATGCAACTGGCCCTCCAGCAGCATCGGATTCACGACAACACCGGCATCGTTGACCAGGCTGTAGCGCTCCAGTGAGATATGCCCGGTCTCGGGGTCGATCTCGACCTCAGCGACATGAGTGCCGTTCGGGAAACTGTAGGTGCGGGCGTTGAAATGGCCGTTGGCGTCGAGCCCCATATCCATGTCCTCGTCGAGGAATGCCGGATTGAAGCTGGCCGCCGCGACGTCCCTGAGGCCGACTCGCTTGTCCGTGCCAACGACCTCGAAGGTGCCTTGCCCGAAGGCGATATCATCCTCGCTCGCCTCCAGCATGGCGGCGGCGATACGACGGCCTTTCTCGATGATGCGTGCGCCGGCCCGAACTATCGCCGCGCCCGCCACGGTAGTGACGCGTGAGCCACCGGCCCCGCTGCCGCGGCCCACGATGTCGCTGTCGCCGGTCAGCACCCTTATAGCTTCGACTGGCAAGCCCAGTTGGTCCGCCGCGATCTGCGAGAAGGTGGTCGTGAAGCCCTGACCGTTGCTGGAAGCGGTGAGCGTGACGGTCAGTAGGCCCTCCTCGTCAAAGCGCATCGTTACTCGCCCGTCCTTGTAGCCATCGGGCTCCGTATAGGAGGCAAAGCCGAAGCCGCGCAGATTTCCGGCGGCCTCGCTGATGCGCCGCCTTTCAGTAAAGCCTGCGCGGTCCGCGAGCTCGAGCGCTGCGTTCAGATTGTTGGCGAAATCGCCGCTGTCATAGACGAGACCGGTCGGTGTGCGCCACGGCATGTCCTCGGGGCGGATCATGTTACGCCGGCGGAGCTCCGCCGGGTCCATGGCCAGTTGGCGCGCCGCTTCATCCACCAGGCGCTCGACAATATAGCCATATTCTGGCTTGCCAGCGCCGCGATAGGCGGTGATCGGGGTCGTATGGCTGAGATGACCGACCGTTTCTGCATAGATAGCCGGGATACGGTACACATTGGCGAGCATGCGCGAGCCGCCATCTGTCGGGATGACCGGGCCGGCACCGGTGGCGTAGGCACCAAGATCGGAACGGGTCGAAGTCCGGATTGCGAGGAAATGACCTTCAGTGTCGAGTGCAAGCTCAGCGATCGTGTAGTGATCGCGGGCATGGTAATCCGAAAGGAACGCTTCGGCGCGCTCGTCGACCCATTTCAGCGGCCGCCCGAGTTGCCGTGCGGCATGGGCAAGCAGGACCTGCTCGGCGAAGATTCCATTCTTCATGCCGAAACCACCTCCGACATCGGGGGTGATGACACGTATATCGGCGCGTGCCACGCCGAGCGCCGTGGCCAGCGCCTCCTGCACCTGCCCCGGTCCCTGGGTCGGCGCGAACAGGGTGTAGCGCCCGTCACGCGCGTCCCATGCTGCGAGCGCGCCCCGTGTCTCCAGCGGCGCGGCGGAAATGCGGTTGTTCGCAAGCGGAATCCGGATGTGGTGGGCGGCCCGCGCGAATCGTGCCTTGACATCGTCTGCATCGCCGAGTGCCCATTCGAACAAGTCTTCTGTTTCCGCCGGGTCGAGGGGGCGATAGTCCACCATAACCGCTTCGGCCATGTCGCGTGCTGCTGCTGCCGTCTCGGCCACCGCCATGGCGACGATCTCGCCGGCATAGCGTACCCGCTCGCGTGCAAGCGGCGGAAAGGGTGGCGGTGTGAGCAGCACTCCGTCGCGCTGCCGCACGGGCGACTGGTTGTCGAGCGGCCCGGTTTCCAGGCTATCGCGCAGCAAGGCAACGGCGCCGGGCGTCTTCAATGCCTCGCTGTCATCTACGCAGAGGATGTCGGCATAGGCATGGGGCGAGCGCACGAAACGCACCCAGGCCTGATTGGCCAGTTCGATGTCGTCGATGAACTGGCCGCGCCCGGTCAGTAGTGCTGCATCCTCAAGGCGCGGTAGGCTTTCCCCAATCATCGCATGCGCCCGCGCAGAAAAGCCCCGGCGCGCGCGATCGCCTTGCCAGCTTCATCGAGAATCGGCTCGAACAGCTGCCAGACATGCACCATGTCATGAGCGATATCGAGGCTGGCGTTGACACCGAAAGTGCGGGCGTGTTCGGCGAGCCGAAGCGAATCGTCAAGCAGCACCTCAGCGGTGCCGACCTGGATCAGCAGCGGCGGCAGGCCAGCGAGATCGGCATAGATCGGCGCGGCGAGTGGCGCGCGGGGATCAGCGCCCGCAAGATAACGATCAGAGAACCAGAGCAGCAGTTCGTGATTGAGCGTCGGATCCTCGTCTTCCTTGGCGGCCATCGAGGCGCCGATACCCTCCATATCGACCCAGGGCGAGAGGCAAAGCCCCGCTGCCGGCATAGGCTGGCCGCGATAGCGCGAGGCGGTGAGTGCGGCGACAGCAAGCCCACCGCCTGCCGAGTCGCCTGCGATCGAAAGGCCGCTCGGCGAAAAGCCTTCGTCCAACAGCCAGCAATAGGCGGCGACTGCATCATCCACCGCCGCCGGGAACGGCGATTCGGGCGCGAGGCGATAATCGAGCAGCAGCACCTTGGCTTTGGACGCGGCCGCGATGTTGTAGGCCAGGTTGCGGTGGGACTCGCAGGAGCCAATCACATAGCCGCCACCATGCAAGTAGAGCACGGCGCGGTCAGCCAGACAGCTGGGAGCTGCGATCCATTCAGCATAGCGGCCGGCAACAGTCACGGGCGTAACTTCCGCCTCTTGGGGCGCCGGGAACCGCTCGCCCACTTCCGCGATGCGTGCCCGCATTTCCGGCACGGTCGGGTTTTTCGGCTTACCGCGTTCCCTAAGCAAGGTCTTCAGGGCCGCCACTTGCTCAGAACTCATCTGGGCTCTGTCTCCATTTGCCGCGCCACCCTAGCGTAGCCCGTTTTCGTATGGCGCAGAAAGGCTCTAGAGTGGCTTGTCTGGAGAGAAACGGGAGGAGGGCGCTATGCCCGTCGCCATCGTTACTGGTGCCGGCACCGGCGTCGGACAGGCTGCTGCAGAGGCCTTGCTAGGCGTAGGCTATCAGGTTGCGCTTGCCGGGCGCCGCATAGAGCCGCTGGAGCAGGTCGCCGCGCGCTGGCGGGAGCGCGTGCTGGTGCAATCGACGGATGTTGGCGATGAGGTGCAAGTGAAAGCGCTGTTCGAGGCCACGATCGCGCAGTTCGGCCGGCTGGACCTGCTGTTCAACAATGCCGGCGCAGGCGCGCCGCCTGTGCCGTTGGAAGACCTTCCGCTTACCCAATGGCAGGCGGTTGTGAATACGAATCTCACCGGCACTTTTCTTTGCACGCGAGAAGCCTTCCGGGTCATGAAGTCGCAGGATCCGCCAGGCGGGCGAATCATCAACAACGGGTCGATTTCAGCCCACGTGCCGCGTCCCAACTCCGCTCCCTATACTGCGACCAAGCACGCGGTGACGGGGCTCACCCGCTCAACCATCCTTGACGGGCGTAGCGTCGGGATCACCTGCGGCCAGATCGACATCGGCAACGCCGAGACGCCAATGACACAGCGCATGAAGAAAGGCGTTCTACAGCCGGATGGATCCACGAAAGTCGAGCCAGTGATGGATGTACGCCATGTCGCGGATGCTGTGCTTTACATGGCAGGCCTGTCACCGGACGCCAATGTGCCGTTCTTGACCGTGATGGCGAACGGCATGCCGTTCATCGGGCGCGGCTGAGAGCCGGGTGCCTTTCGCCATCGCCGGGGATCAGCCGGTACAGCCCGTCAGCCTGGAACAGGCGACCGCGGCGGACTCGGTAGTCGTCAAGGGCTTTGCAGCCACCGAGATCGCGGACAGTTATTGGAGCCTTCGAGTGCGTTTGGATAGCGCATGGCAGCAGTTATCCCCGTCATTAGACATCGTCCACAAGACAGCTGGACCTTCTCGAGTCTAATGATCCACCCATGACAGCACAAGCCGATCCCTGGTTCGCCGAGGAACCACCTTTCGAAGCGCAGTCTGGCGACGACCCCGCCTACCGCCAGCTCCCTGCCAATCTTGAGATCGAGATGGCGCTTCTCGGCGCGATTCTCGTAGATAACCGTATCCTGGAACAGGTCGCCGATATTCTGGAGGCGGGCCATTTCTTCGATCCGAGCCACCAGCGCATCTACGATGCTGTCCGGCGTATGACTGAGCGCGGTAGCCAGGCGAGCCCTGCGACCCTCAAGGATTATTTTCAGCAACAGGCCCGGCTCGCCGATGTTGGCGGCCCGCGCTATCTGGCCGAGCTCGCGGCCAGCGCCATCGGCGTCATCGATGCGGTTTCCTTCGCGCAGGCGATCCACGATCTGCATCTGCGTCGCGCGCTCATTTCTATTGGCGGCGAGGTCGTCAACGAAGCCTATGACAGCGATATTGAGCTCACCGCCGCCGGTCGGATCGAAAAGGCTGAGCACCGATTATTCGAGCTTGCGACGACTGGGGCCGAGCAGCCGGGCTTCCGGCCCTTCTCCGGGACGCTCGCGGCCGCTATCGATATGGCCGAAAGCGCCTTTCGCCGAGGAGGCAGCCTGACTGGCGTGGCAACTGGCTTCAACGATCTTGACGCCAAGCTGGGCGGCCTCCAGCGCTCTGACTTCCTGGTGCTGGCCGGGCGACCAGGCATGGGCAAGACCGCACTTGCGACCAATATCGCCTTCAACGCCGCACGGTTGTCTTTTCAGGAACGTGGCGAGGATGATGAAGCTCGCCACATCGATGGCCATGCAGTGGCCATCTTCTCGCTGGAAATGTCAGCCGAGCAATTGGCATTGCGTATCCTAGCCGAACAGGCCGAGGTCTCCTCCGACGAAATCCGGCGCGGGCGCATCAGCCAAGCCGATTTCGACTCGGTGTTCCGGGCGAGCCAGACGCTCGAAAACCTGACGCTCTTTATCGACGACACACCGGCGATCACCGTTTCACAGCTTCGAACCCGAGCCCGCCGCCTGCTGCGCAGCCACGGCCGACTCGATCTCATCGTGGTGGACTACATCCAGCTCATGCAACCAGGCGCCGGCCGACGTCCGGAAAACCGCGTGCAGGAAGTCTCGGAGATCACCCGCGGCCTCAAGACCGTGGCCAAGGAGCTGGACTTGCCGATCCTGGCTGTCTCCCAGCTTTCGCGCGCCGTCGAGCAGCGCGAGGACAAGCGCCCGCAGCTTGCGGACTTACGAGAATCCGGCTCTATCGAGCAGGATGCAGACGTGGTGATGTTCATCTATCGGGAGGAATATTATCTCGCCCGCAAAGAGCCGCCGGAGGGCACCGACGAGCATCAGGACTGGCAGGACAAGATGGAAAGGGTCCACAATCTCGCCGATGTCATCATCGCCAAGCAGCGCCATGGGCCTACGGGAAAGATCGAACTCTTTTTCGACGGCCGATTTACCCGCTTCGCCAATTTCGGAAAGACTCAGGATGGCGAGCCGCCTGTCTGAGGCGTCGGTGCGCGGGGCTGGCGTGTTGGCGCCGCCCGGCCGTCTGCTGATCGATCTCGACGCTGTCGTCACCAATTGGCGAACGCTTTGCGACCTCGCAGCCCCGGCAGCTATCGCCGGCGTCGTCAAGGCAGATGCCTACGGGCTCGGCATGGACCAAGTGGCGCCCGCGCTCCGCCGCGCTGGCTGCTCCCTGTTCTTCGTGGCTGGGCTGGATGAGGGCGCGGCGCTTAGGCGCCAGCTTCCTGATGTGGAAATCGCCGTGCTCAGCGCGCCGGTGGACGGTTTTCAGGCGATCTATCGTGACTACCGCTTGCTGCCGGTGTTGAACCACAGGGGTGACCTCGCTGCCTGGCCCGGCGACGACGCTGTGCTGCATATCGATACCGGCATGACCCGTCTCGGTCTCGACCCGGCGGCGGTGCGTGCGCTGGAGCGGCGGCGCTTTCGCCTGGTGATGAGTCATCTCGCTTGCGCTGACGAGCCTGAGCATGGCCTTAACGAGGCCCAGCGCTGCCTGTTCGCGGAACTGGCCGCCCGGTTCGATGCACCGGCGAGCCTTGCTAATTCCTCCGGTATTTTCCTGGGCTCCGGCTACCGCTTCGACATTGCCCGACCTGGCATGGCGCTTTACGGCCTCAACCCGACGCCAGGCCTACCGAGCCCGATGCGACCTGTTCTGCGCCTCGAGGCTCGCGTGCTCCAGATCCGCGAGGCGGATCGGCCGCTCACGGTCGGCTATGGCGCGGAGGCTGAAATCCGCCCCGGCCAGCGGCTGGCCACGGTTGCCGCCGGCTATGCGGACGGCTATCTACGAGCTGCAAGCCCCGGAGCCGGGGCACTGTTGCACGGCCGGAGGGTGCCGCTGGTTGGGCGCGTGTCGATGGACACGATCGTGTTGGATGTGACCGGGCTACCACCGGGCTCCGTCGAGCCGGGGGACTGGGCAGTGCTAATCGGCGAGGGCATGGACGCCGATGATCTGGCAGAGGCCGCCGGGACGATCGGCTACGAATTCCTGACCTCACTGGGCGCACGCTATGAGCGTACCTATACGGGCGGCGAAGGGGCCGGCGCTTGAAGGCGCTAGCCGCGATCGGGCGGGCTTTTTTGGCCCTGCTAGAGGGGATCGGCCGGCTGGCGCTGTTCGCCGCCTTGGCCATATCACACATCCTGCGTCCACCCTTCTATCCGCGCGTGCTGCTGCGACAGATGGTGGATATCGGCTACTACTCCCTGCCTGTGGTGGCGCTGACAACGCTGTTCAGCGGCATGGTGCTGGCGCTCCAGAGCCATACCGGTTTCGCGCGCTTCTCGGCCGAGGGCGCGGTTGCGGGAGTGGTATCGCTCGCAATCACGCGCGAACTGGCACCGGTGCTGGCGGGGCTGATGGTTGCCGGCCGGGTCGGCGCATCCATGGCAGCGGAACTCGGCACGATGCGTGTTACCGAGCAGATTGACGCGCTCTCCACCCTCTCGACCGACCCGATGAAATATCTTGTAGCACCGCGTCTCCTTGCGGGCTTCACCATGTTGCCGCTGCTCGTCCTGGTCGGCGATGTCATCGGCATATTCGGCGGCTACATTGTTGGCATTTACAAGCTGGACTTCGCGCCCGCCGCCTATATCGACCAGACATGGCGGTTCGTCGAAATCCATGATGTCACGACGGGGCTGGTCAAGGCGGCGGCCTTCGGGTTCCTCGTCTCGCTCATGGGCTGTTATCACGGCTACCGATCGCAAGGCGGCGCACAGGGCGTCGGGCGTGCGGCGACGGATGCAGTGGTATCCTCAGCGATTCTCATCCTGGTGTTCAACTACATCATCACCGAACTGTTTTTCGCCAAATGAACAATCCGGACGAACCGAAGCTCCGCATCCGGGGCCTGTGCAAAGCCTTCGGGGCGAAAAGCGTGCTGCGTGGCGTTGATCTTGATGCCCGCGCGGGTGAATCGGTGGTCATCATCGGCGGATCGGGCACCGGCAAGTCAGTCACGATCAAATGCGTGCTTGGCCTTGTCGAGCCGGATAGCGGTAGCATCCTCGTCGACGGGATAGAATCGGTCGGGCTCAGGGGCGCGGCGCGCGAAGCGGTCACGGCGCGCATGGGTATGCTGTTTCAGGGTGGTGCGCTGTTTGACAGCCTTTCCGTCTGGGAGAATGTTGCGTTCGGCCTGGTGGCAGCCGGGCAGAAATCCCGCCGCGAGGCGAAGCCGGTGGCGTTGGATACGCTCGCCCGAGTCGGCCTCGGTCCCGAGGTCGGCGAGCTGATGCCAGCGGAGCTTTCCGGTGGAATGCAGAAGCGCGTGGCATTAGCCCGCGTCATCGCCGCGAACCCGGATATTGTCTTCTTCGATGAGCCGACCACGGGCCTCGACCCGATCATGGCCGATGTCATCAACGACCTGATCGTCCAGTGCGTGCGCGAGCTCGGCGCGACTGCGCTCTCCATCACCCATGACATGGTAAGTGCGCGCAAGATCGCCGACCGCATCGCTATGCTGCATGACGGACAGATTGTCTGGTCGGGGCCTGTCTCGGAGGTTGACAGGTGCGACAATGCCTATGTGGACCAGTTCATCCACGCCCGCGCTTCGGGTCCGATCCGCATGGCGGTGCGCCGGTGAGCCGCAGGGACCGCCGCTATGTCTGCCAGGCTTGTGGAGCAGCGGCGCGTCAATGGGCAGGGCGCTGCGGAAGCTGCGGGGCATGGAACAGCCTCGTAGAGGAGACGGCGGTGTCTGCGGCCCCGGGGCGGGCAGGGCGCCGGCTAGAGTTGCAGCCGCTCGATGCCGCGCCGCAGGTTGTCGAGCGGCGCGCGACCGGCATCGCCGAGTTTGACCGCGTACTGGGCGGCGGCCTGGTACCGGGAAGCTGCGTGCTCATCGGCGGTGACCCCGGCATCGGCAAGTCCACGCTGTTGCTGCAGGCGGTGGCGAACCTCGCGGCTCAGGGCCATGACTGCCTCTATATCACCGGGGAGGAGGCAGTCTCGCAAATCGCCATGCGGGCCCGGCGCCTTGGTATGGCGGAGGCACCGGTCGCGCTCGCAGCGGCGACGGCGGCGGGTGACATTGCGGCCACGCTTTGCGAGCGGGGCGAGGTTGCGGTGGTGGATTCAATCCAGACCGTGCATCTCGACGGTCTCGACTCGGCTGCCGGCTCGGTGGCGCAGGTGCGTGCCTCGGCCCAGGCGCTGATCGAAGTCGCACGCCGACGCGGCATGGCGCTGCTACTCGTCGGCCATGTCACCAAGGACGGTGCCATAGCGGGCCCGCGCGTGCTGGAGCACATGGTCGATACCGTGCTCTATTTCGAGGGCGAGCGTGGCCACCATTTCCGTATCCTGCGCGCTGTGAAGAATCGCTATGGGGCCACTGACGAAATCGGTGTGTTCGAGATGACCGACCGGGGCCTTGGCGAGGTCGCCAACCCCTCTGCTCTGTTTCTGGCGGAGCGGCCGGATGGGAAGGCACTCGCCGGCACAGCGGTGTTTGCCGGCATGGAGGGCGCGCGGCCGCTGCTGGTCGAAATCCAGGCCCTGGTCGGACCACCCGCCGCCGGCTCGCCGCGCCGGGCGGTGGTTGGTTGGGATGTGGGCCGGCTCGCCATGGTGCTAGCCGTGCTGGAGGCGCGGGCCGGTATCGCGCTCGGCGGACGCGATATCTACCTGAATGTTGCGGGCGGGCTACGCATTTCCGAGCCGGCGGCGGACCTTGCCGCGGCTGCCGCGCTCATCACCTCGCTGGAAGGCGCGTCCGTGCCGACGGGCCGCGTCTGGTTCGGCGAGATAGGATTAACCGGCGAAGTCCGCCCAGTCTCGCACAGCGATGCGCGGCTTCGCGAGGCGCGCAAACTCGGCTTCGAGACGGCCGTGATTCCCTCGGCGCGGAAGCCGCCGACCGCTAGTGGGCTCCGGATAGAGACGGTCGGCCATGTCGCGGAGGTGGCTGCTAGGCTCGTCACAGATTTGCCGGCGGTGAGGCACGCCCGCGCATGACCGACATCTACACGCTCGACCTCGCGCTGTTTGCGGCGGTCGTGGTCTCGGCCATCGTCGCCTATCTGCGCGGGTTCGTGCGCGAAGTGTTTTCACTTGCAAGCTGGATCGGTGCGGCCGTCATCGCTTGGTTTGCCTTCAATCCGCTCGTGGACCTGTTGTCGCAATATATCCAGCCGGAATTGCTAGCTAGGATTGCAGCCGGTGCGGGCAGCTTCCTCGCCGCTTTGGCGCTGCTCTCCGTCATCGCGGGGCGGCTCGCCGGCCTTGTGGAACGCTCCAGCCACGGCGCCCTGGACCGTTCGCTTGGTTTCCTGTTTGGCCTTGTCAGGGGTGCTGTCATCATCTGCGCGTTCTATCTCGTCGGAACTAGGCTGGTGCCGCCCGAGCATCAGCCGGGCTGGGTACAGAACGCGCGCAGCATTCCCCTTGTGGCCTCCGGTGCGGGCGAGATTGAGAAACTCCTGCCACCTCGCCTCGCCGACTACGGTGCTGCCGAGAAAGACCGTATCCAACGTGAGCTGGAGCGAATCGAAGCCGGCAATCGCCTCTACGAGAAATTGGAGCGGCCCGAAGCAGAGGCGGAAACGGCTGCAACAGATCCCCCTAAAGGCTATAACGACCGAGACCGTCGTGACCTCGACCGACTGATCGACGGGAATTAGTGCAGAGAGGCCGGTTTGCGCGCCGTTCATCCCTTCGACGACGATAAGTTGCATGAGGAATGCGGGGTATTCGGCATTGTTGGCCATGCCGATGCGGCCGCGCATACCGCGCTTGGTCTGCATGCCCTTCAGCATCGCGGCCAGCAATCGGCCGGCATCGTCTCTAGTGACGGCGAGCAGTTCTACAGCCTGCGTGGGCCAGGCCAGGTCAGTGAGACCTTCGGCAATGAAGAGGCGATCAGGCGCCTCCAGGGCGCGATTGCCATCGGCCACAACCGTTATTCGACCACCGGTGCGCCGGTGGCTCGCAACATCCAGCCGCTATTTGCAGATTTTGCCTCCGGGGGCGTGGCAGTGGCGCATAACGGCAACCTGACCAACGCGCTCTCGATCCGCCGCAGGCTGGCGGGTGGGGGTGCGCTTTTCCAGAGTACCACCGACACCGAGGTCATCATCCACCTCATCGCACGCAGCCGGAAGGACAGACTGGTGGACCGGATCGTTGAGGCTCTGGAGGAAGTCGAAGGCGCCTATTCGCTCATTGCCATATCGCGCAGCAAGCTGTTCGGTGTCCGCGACCCTCACGGCGTCCGCCCGCTGGTGCTGGGGCAGTTGGGCGCGGCGTGGATCTTGGCTTCTGAAACCTGCGCGCTTGACATTATCGGGGCCGATTATGTCCGCGACATCGAGCCGGGTGAAATGGTGGTGGTGGAAGACGGCCAGCTCGAATCCCTGTTCCCCCTCAGTCCCGCCCGGCCGCGACCCTGCATCTTCGAGTTGATCTATTTCGCCCGGCCCGACAGCGCTGTGTTTGGCCGCAGCGTCTACGAAGCGCGCATGGAGATCGGCCGCGAGCTTGCCCGCGAGGCACCCGCGCCTGCGGATGTGGTAGTACCGGTGCCCGATTCCGGCGTGCCCGCCGGCCTCGGCTACGCCCAGCAGGCCTCTCTGCCCTTCAGCCTCGGCATCATCCGCAACCATTATGTTGGACGCACATTCATCGAGCCGACGCAGCAGATTCGCCACCTTGGCGTACGCCTTAAGCACAATGCCAATAAGGCGGTGCTGGCCGGCAAGCGCGTCGTGCTAGTGGATGACAGCATCGTGCGCGGCACGACTTCGACCAAGATCGTCGAGATGGTGCGCAATGCCGGGGCGGCAGAGGTGCATATGCGGATTTCTAGTCCACCTACGACCCATTCCTGCTTCTATGGCATCGACACGCCACGCCGCGAAACTCTGCTTGCCGCCCGCTTCGACCTTGAACGGATGCGCCGTGAAATCGGCGTCGACTCGCTCGCCTTCGCCAGCCTGGACGGCCTCTACCGTGCGCTTGGTGCGGCCGCGGGGCGTGGCAGGTCGCCGGCCTTCTGCGACGCCTGCTTCACCGGCGACTATCCAATCGAGCGGCGCGACCAACGGGACGATGCGGCCGCTGCCCCGATATCGCTGCTCGACGAACTGGCCTGAGCTGCTTCTTGCTCCCGCCTGCTACGGAGGTGAAGCCACTCGCCAGCAAGGTGGCGCTCGTAACCGGCGCGTCCGGCGGCCTCGGCCGCGCGGTAGCGGTAAAGTTGGCTGCGGCTGGCGCGCATGTCGTGCTGCTCGCCCGCACGGTCGGCAGGCTTGAAGAGACCGACGATGCGGTTCGCGCTGCAGGCGGGCGAGCGACGCTCTGCCCGCTCGACCTCACCCGGCCCGGGGACTTGGAACGCGCCCTTGCCGCCTTTGGCCAGCGCTTCGGGCGCTTAGATATCCTCGTCTCCGCGGCTGCTACGCTCGGCGCGCTCGGGCCTGCGCACCAAATCACTGATGACGCCTGGCGGCGTTCGTTCGATACCAATCTCAACGCCGCCTTACGCCTCATCCGCATGGCCGACCCGATGCTGCGCTGCGCGCTCGCGGGCCGGGCCGTGTTCGCGACCGGCTATCCTGCCGCCCGCGCCTATTGGGGTGCCCATGCCGCCAGCAAGGCCGGTCTCGAGGCGTTGGTGCTGGCCTGGGCCGCGGAGACAGCACGCACGGCGCTCCGGGTCAATCTCGTCGATCCGGGACCGATGCGCACAAGGCTGCGCGCGGCTGCCTATCCGGGTGAGAACCCGGAGGCGCTGCCATCGCCTGACCGGGCGGCAGATCTCATACTAGGCCTCACCTTGCCCAATTGTGCCACGCATGGAGAGATCCACCGCCCATAACTCGGCCCAGCCTGAGCGTGCGCGACATCCTTGCGGGTGCTGCACTGAACGCGATTTCAGCCGCCAAGAGAGCCCGGCGTGGATCTGCTTTGCGTGCGTTCCTCCATCGGTGCCGTAGTGATTGTTGGAGCGCTGTCTGGGTGGCCGGACAGCGCGCGATGCGCTACCACCTGCATCAGCGCGGCGCCGAGCAGCAGCAGTAGTGCCGCACTGAATGCGCGCCTGCTGACCCAATGGCCCCAGCTGGATCTGCTTCTGGCGAGCAGCCCTGCATAGACCAGAAGCAGGTGGATGAAGCCCAGCGCCAGCAGGCCCAGGCCACCTGCCACCGCCAGCCATGCGACGCGTTGGAGGGTTTCAGCGGCTTCGAACACCGGATTTCAGACCTTTCGTCCTTGCGGGTGGAGGGAGAGGCTCGTTCCCATACGCCTGTTCCCCCATGCGGCGGACCCTAATGCGCCGATTATGCCGCCCCTGTTTCCCCAGCCGCAACCGGACCTGCGGTGACTTTTGTCCCAAGCGCCCGCAGGACGGTGGAAATCACCTATATTATGGCGAGCGGCCGCGTGCGCGGCAGGCCGATCCGGACGGTGCCCAAGGAGGTCTCCCATGGCGGTTCAGCCCACAATGCAACGGACCGAGCTGTTCGAAGCCGTCGCTGCTGTCGCGCGTGACCGGCTGGGCGGCACAGAGCTTGACGCCGCGCTCTCCTTCATCGCCGCCTATTACGCCGGCGTTTCACTGGATGACCTCGCCGAACGCCGCCCGGATGACCTCTATGGCGCGGCGGCGGCGCATCTCAACCTCGCCCGTCGGCGCACGCCCGGCGAAGCGAAGGTCCGCGTCTACAACCCGGAGATCGAACAGCACGGCTGGCAGTCCACCCACACCATCATCGAGATCATCGCCGAGGACATGCCGTTCCTGGTCGATTCCGTGCGCATGGTGCTGAATGCGCGCGGCTATACAAGTCACATCGTCATCCATCCGGTCCTAAGCATCCGACGGGGAGAGGACGGTCGCCTCGAGGCGGTGCTCTCCGTCGAGGAGGCAGGTGACGCTGGCGCCGGTGTCGAGGCAGTCATTCATATTGAGACCGACCGCCAGACGGAGCGGAGCATATTGGATGCGGTGGCGGCTGAGTTGCATTCCGTGCTGAATGATGTGCGCGCCGCGGTGGAAGACTGGGGTGCGATGCGCGAGCGGATGCGCCTCGCCATCAAGGAGATTGACACACTGCCGCCCTCGGTCGGTGGCGAGGAGCGGGACGAGGTGAAAGCGTTCCTCGAATGGATCGAGGACAATCATTTCACCTTCCTCGGCTACATTGCCTCCGAGCCTGCAGGCGCCGGCCCGAAGACCGGGCTCGGCCTGCTGCGCGGCAAGGATGGGCCGCCGCCAGACTCGGAGGCGCATGCGGCGCTGCTGTCGATCGCGCGTGCCGAGGAGCGTTCGCGGGTCCACCGGCCGAGCCATCTTGACTGCATCGCTGTCAGGCGGTTCGACGCTGCCGGGGCTCTCGTCGGGGAGCACCGCTTCCTCGGTCTCTACACCTCGGAGGCGTTCAACCGCGCGCCACGCGACATTCCCCTCCTGCGGCGCAAGGCGACCGCATTACAGTGCCGCACTGGCTACCCGCCGAACAGCCATGCTGCCAAGGCGTTGCAGAACATTGTTGAGACCTTCCCGCGCGAGTTGCTATTCCAGATTCCGCCCGAGGAGCTGTTCGAGACCGCGACCGGGATCCTGCATCTTCAGGAGCGGCAGTGTATCCGCTTGTTCGTCCATACGGACCGGTCCGGGCGCTTCGTTTCCTGCATCGTGTTCGTGCCGAGGGACCGCTACAACACGGGCAGTCGGCTGATCGTCCAGAGGATCCTGGAGGATGCTTTCGGCGCAACGGACACCGAGTTTACCGTGCGCCTGTCGGAATCTGTGCTGGCGCGGCTCTTCTTCGTCATGCGTGTCGATGAGGGGCGCCGGGCCGATTACGACCTTGCAGATCTAGAGCGGCGGCTGCGCATCGTCAGCCGCACCTGGAGTGACGACCTCCGCGACGCGCTGCTCGACCGTTTCGGCGAAGAGCAGGGGACGAGTTTGTTCCGCCGCTATGGAGAGGCTTTTCGCGCGGGCTATCGTGAAGCCTATGCCGCACGCATCGCCGTGCTTGATGTCGAGAAGATGGAGCGCATCCGCGAGAACGGCATCGAAATGAGCCTCTACCGCCCGCTCGAAGCCGACGAGGCGCGGCTGCGTTTCAAACTCTTCCAGCTTGGGCGCCGGCCCGTCGCGCTCTCCGATGTACTGCCGATGCTGGAGAACATGGGCTTCAAGGTGGAGGACGAGCACCCCAGCAAGATCAAACGCGCTGGCGCGCCCAGGGTATGGCTGCATGATTTCGGCCTGCTGCACGGAGAAGGCCCGGATTTTGATCCGGACCGTATCGAGGGGATATTCCGGGAGGCTTTCGCCCGGATCTGGTCGGGTGAAGTCGAGAATGACGGCTTCAACCGGCTCGTACTGAGGGCGGGTCTTGGTTGGCGCCAGATCGTTATCCTGCGCGCCTGTTGCAAATATCTGCGCCAGGCCGGAACTACTTTCAGTGAGGCTTATATCCAGGACGCGCTCGCCGCCAACCCGAAGATTGCGGGCATGCTGGCGGAGTTGTTCACGGTCCGGCTCGACCCCGCCCTGAAGGATAGCGATCCGGTATCGCGGCTGGATGCTGCGCTCGAGATCCAGGCTCGGATCGAGACAGCGCTTGAGCAGGTCGCGAATCTAGACGAAGATCGGATCCTGCGCAGCTATCTGGGCGTGATCGGAGCGACACTGCGCACCAATTTCTTCCAACCGGGGGCTGACGGCACGCCGAAGCCCTATCTCTCGTTCAAGCTCGACCCGCAGCGGATTCCCGAACTGCCGGAACCGCGTCCGCAATACGAGATTTTCGTCTATTCGCCGCGTGTCGAGGCTGTCCATCTGCGCGGCGGCGTGGTGGCGCGCGGTGGCATACGCTGGTCAGACCGGCGCGAGGATTTTCGCACGGAGGTGCTGGGGCTCGCCAAGGCGCAGATGGTCAAGAACGCGGTAATCGTACCGGTCGGCTCCAAAGGCGGCTTCTTTCCCAAGAAATTACCGGTTGCAGCAGGCCGCGAGGCGATTCAGGAGGAAGGCGTTGCCTGCTACCGGACCTTTATCCGGGGCATGCTGGATATTACCGATAATCTGGTCGGCGGCCGGGTAGTCCCACCGGCCGGGGTTGTGCGCCATGACGGCGATGACCCCTATCTGGTAGTGGCGGCCGACAAGGGCACGGCCGCCTTTTCCGACATTGCGAACGGTGTGGCTGGAGAATACGGTTTCTGGCTGGGTGACGCCTTCGCGTCTGGCGGCTCGCAGGGCTACGACCATAAGGGCATGGGCATCACGGCGCGCGGCGGCTGGGAATCAGTCAAGCGCCATTTCCGCGAATGTGGTGTCGATTGTCACACAACCGGTTTCACGGCGGTCGGCATCGGCGACATGGGCGGCGACGTGTTTGGCAATGCGATGCTGCTCTCCCGGCATATCCGGCTCGTGGCTGCGTTCAACCACATACACATCTTCATCGACCCGAACCCGAATGCTGAGGCTGCCTTCGCGGAGCGCCGGCGCCTGTTTGCGTTGCCGCGTTCGACATGGAACGATTTCGACAATTCGGTGATCTCGGCAGGCGGCGGGGTTTTCTCTAGAAGCGCCAAATCCATCCCACTCAGCACGGAAGCGCGTGCGGCACTTGGCACCGATGCCAAAGCCCCAACTCCCAACGAGCTCATCGCCCTCATTCTCAAAGCACCCGTGGATCTGCTTTGGAACGGCGGCATCGGCACCTATGTCAAGGCGCGGCGGGAAAGCCATGCCGATGTCGGCGATCGGGCTAACGACGCTGTGCGCGTCAATGGCGCTGACCTGCGCTGCCGGGTCGTCGGCGAGGGCGGTAATCTCGGTTTCACGCAGCTCGGACGTATCGAATATGCCACGCAAGGCGGGCGAGTGAACACAGACGCAATCGACAATTCTGGTGGCGTCGATTGCTCCGACCACGAAGTCAATATCAAGGTGCTGCTGAATGAGGCGGTGGCCGCCGGCGACATGACCGGCAAGCAACGCAATCGCCTGCTAGAGGAGATGACCGGCGATGTAGCAGCGCTGGTGCTGCGCAGCAATTACCTCCAGACCCAGGCTCTGAGCATAGCCGCAAGCCAGGCCTCCTCCATGCTGGAGGTCCATGACCGGTTGATCCGCCGGTTGGAGCGGGACGGCGCGCTCGACCGCGAGATCGAATTTCTACCGGGGGCCGAGGAGATGGCCGAGCGCCTGGCGGCGAACGGACGGCTCTTCACCCCGGAGCTTGCCGTTCTACTTGCCTATGTGAAGATCGGTCTGTTCCAGCGCTTGCTGGCGTCGGACCTGCCGGACGAGGCTTTCGCTGCGAAGGAGCTTCGGGCCTATTTCCCGCCTGCCCTCCGTGAGCGCTTCAGCGTACTCATGCCGGCCCATCGGCTCGCACGCGAGATCATCAGCACCTGGGTTGCAAACGAAATGGCGAACCGCTGCGGCATGACCTTCGCTTTCCGACTCGGTGAGGAAACGGGAGCTGATGAACCCGATATTGCACGGGCCTATCTTGTCGCGCGCGAGGTTTACGGCATGCGCGAGACTTGGGATGAGATTGAAGCATTGGACGGCCGGGTGGCGGCGGAGGTCCAGATTTCCATGCTGCAGGAGGCACGCAAGCTGGTCGAGCGGGCCGCACGTTGGTTGCTCAGGAACCGCCCCCGGCCTCTCGATATCGAGCGCGACATAGCTTATTTCGCGGCCGGCGTGGCGACGCTCCGACAAGGCTTGCAGGACCTCGTTCCGGCTTCGAGCCGCAGTGCGATCGCCGAAGCGGCCGCGCATTTCGCTGAGCAGGGCGTTCCTGAGAGCCTTGCGCTGGATGCGGCGCTTTACGAGGACCTCGTTTCGGCGCTGCCTGTCGTCGAGGTTGCGACAGGAGCCGCAATCCCGGTCGAAACGGCGGCGGCGGTCTATTTCGAGCTTGGCGAAACGCTTGATCTCCACTGGCTTCGGGACCGGATCGCGGCGCTGCCGCGCGACAATCGCTGGCAGGCGCTTTCCCGTGCAGCGCTCCGCGACGACCTGTATGCGCAGTTGAGCGCGCTGACCCTCGACACGCTTAAGCTCGATACTAGCGAGACGAAGCCGGCTGACCGCGTAGACGTCTGGCTTAGGCGAAACCGCATTCCAGCCACTCGGTGTCGGCAGATCGTTGGCGATCTGATGAATGCCGGCCAGACGGACTTCACCATGCTATCTGTGGCGATGGGCGAAATCCGCACGCTGCGCCAGGCTGACTGAGCCGATTGATGAGGGCCGCACCGGATGGGGGCGTGGAAGATGCTCCTCTATGTGCTGCAGGTGCAGGATCAGAATGAGGAGGCCGTGGCTGTACTCGCAGGAATGACCACCGCGCTGGTGACGCCGTTCGATGCAGATTTCGTATTCGACGAGGCTGCGATGCGACGGAGCGTCCGGCACCAGCTCGAGGCCGGTGCGGCCGGACTCTGTGTACTCGGCGGCACGGGCGAGCCGCTGTCGCTTACGCTGGGTGAGAATTTCAGGGCAGTCGATACAGTGGTCGAGGAGACCAGCGGCCGCGCACCTGTTACGGTGGGCTGCCTTCTTGGCGCCCAGGCCGACATCATTGCAACCGCCCGGCATGCAGAAGCCGCAGGTGCTGACTTCATTATGCTTGCGCCGCCCTACTTCTTCTCTGTCAGGCCTTTTGACATCGAGCGCCATGTCGCCGCTGTCGCGGAGGCTTGCGGCCTGCCTATCGTGTTCTTCCATACGCCGGGTCGGAGCGGCGTCCGCCTGGGTGCGGAGGAACTGCTCGCCCTCATTCATGGCAATCCGTCTATCCGGGGCATCAAGGAGGCATCGGGTGACATGCTGCTTGCCGGCGAGGTGATTCAGGGCGCCCCGGATGGATTTGCGTTCATGCAGGGCCTTGATGAGTTGATCTTGCCATCGCTGGCGCTGGGCGCGGCCGGGGCAATCCTGTCGCTCGGTGCGTTGCTCCCCAGGAGCCTGCGGGCGCTGTTCGAACATGCGCGCGAGGGCCGGCTCGACCGCGCGCGGCGGATACAGCTCGACCTGCTGCCGCTCTGCCGCTGGATCTATTCGGAGCCCAATCCGGCTCCGCTGAAATATGCCCTAGAGCTCGCTGGCAGCCCGGCAGGACCTTGCCGCCCGCCCATCTACGGCCCGCGCGACGCCACCCGAGAGGCACTCCGCACTCTGCTGCCGCCTTTGCTCCAGGCGGAAACGGGATGACGCTGGATCGCCTATGGCTCTATTGGGGATAGGAAGAGAACATGAGCACGCACAAGACGCTTTACCTGGCGAACCCCTACGGATTTTCGGCGCAGCAGAAGGACGGACCACTGCGCGCGTTGGCAGCGGCATTGGAGGCTGTGGGTGCGGAGATATGGGAGCCCTTCCGTCGTAACAACCAGATCGACCGTGCCGAGGCCGGCTGGGCTTGGCATATCGCACAGGCAGACATGCGCGATGTGCGCGAGGCGGACGGGCTGTTTGCGGTCGTGAATGGCTGCCCGCCCGACGAGGGGGTTATGGTGGAGCTCGGCATGGCCTTTGCCTGGGGCAAGCCGGTCTTCCTGTTTCGTGACGATTTCCGCCGCTGCACCGACAGCGAGCAATATCCGCTCAATCTGATGATCTTCGCCGGCCTGCCCGCCACCGGCTGGGAAGACTATTGGTATGCCTCGGTCGAGGAAATCGCTGATCCGGCGAAGGCGCTAGTGCGATGGCTGGGAGAAAAACCCGGATGACGGTGATGGGGTGATCCGGGCGCAGAAAGAATCAGCTCGCCGAGCGGGGTTATACCAGAGGCGTCGGTTTAGAACCCATGGGCCCATTTTCGGGTTCCGATTGAGGTTATGCGCTCGGGCTGTGAGACAAGATTGTTCCAAGCTTGGCAACAGTGATCGAGGATGTCGTCATAGTTTTTGAAGACACGGTTTGAGAGCCAGTTGTCGCGCATGAACTACGTTCTCGACGGGATTGAGCTCGGGCGCCCGGGGTGGGAGTGGCATAAGGGTGATATTGTCAGGGACTTCGAGGGCCAGGGAGGTGTGC
>JAPORR010000039.1 GCA_026710105.1 Alphaproteobacteria bacterium | reverse complement strand
CCAGATGACCCTCCGGAAGCCACTCCCTCATGTCCTCCGGCAGCAGCAGCCCCTGCTCAGGCTGGTACGCGCGAAACGTCGGCGGCATCTCTTCTCTCTCAAATCTTCCACTTGCCCATTATCCCATCCAAAAGTTCCTACCGCGCAGGCTCCTAGCATGCCGAATGGACAACACATCGGATCGCTATGAAAGCCAGCCGCGAGAATCTCATACGACACGGTGTAGAGCCCTTGGCGCAGTGGCTCATGCACGCCGCCCAGCACCGATCGACCCTCACCTATGGCCAAGCGAAGCGGCGACTGGAGACTGAATTCGAGTTCGACACCATCTTCCCGACCAGCATGGGTTATCCCGCCGGTGCGGTGATGGACCGGCTTCTCGCTGTGGAGCCCGACTGCCCATTGGTGAACGTCTTGCTGGTGCGTCAGGGTGACGGCATGCCGGGTGACGGTGCCGGCTCGTTCATGGCCAGCTATCTGGACAAGCCCAGGCTAGCCACGCCCGGATACCGCAACACATACCTGATGCGATGGCGCGCTGCATGCGACGAGATTGCGACCGACGTCTATGCCTTCAGGGACTGGGAGCGGGTCTACTGTGAGGCATTTGGTCACCAACTACCGGCCACGGTCCCGTCCGCAGGTGCCGAACATGACGGTATCCGCCACGCCAGAAGAGGCGAAGGTCCCAACCACCAGGCGCTGCGCTTGTGGATCAAGGAGAACCCTCGCCGGGTTCGGCGGGCCTACGCGGACTTCCGCACTGACACCGAAGTCATCCTCGAATCCGCGGACCGAGTTGACGTCGTCTATTACGGGTCAACCTCGACGGTCGTCATCGAGGTAAAATCGCTCGATTCAGACGATACGGACCTCCGGCGCGGCGTCTTCCAGTGCATCAAGTACCGCGCAGTCATGGAGGCCATGGACACTCGGTCAGAAACACAAGTCGTCCCTGTGCTGGTCACCCAAGCGCCCCTTCCCGGAGACCTTGGCGAGCTTGTCCGGCGCCACGGCATCCGTCATTTCAAGGCACCGACGAATCTCGGCTAATAGAGCGTTCCCGTCGATCATTTCGGCGATTAAGCATGCGTGTCGAGCACTTCTTGGTAGGTTACCCGGTGTGGTTGGACCGAACGGCTACGCTGTGTGGTGGCTTAGCCCAAGTTTAGCAGGCCTGATTAAAGATCGTTGATTATGAGTGTGTTACGGAGCGAGATTTTCGCGTGGGGCCCTACATTTCGGTTTTGGAGAGGTTTTCAGACGATCATTTCCCGGACGCCTCCGGGTGCTGGATCGAGAGCGCGATAGATTTCGAGTTGTTCGGCGCGGGTGGTTTTTCGGACGTGGAGGGTACGCCTTTCGCAGGAAGGTTGCGGTGACGCGCTGCTGTCCTTCGAGGATGGGAGGCCCCGCTTGCGTGTTCGCCCTTTTCGGCGAGGCGTCGGCGTATGGGACCTGGTAGGCGATGACGGTGATGAACAGATGGCCGTCGGGTTTGTGTGCGGTGGAAGATGGGTAGCAGTCCGAGTTCGGACTTGAGCGATCGGAAGGTGGCCTCGACATCGGTGAGGGCGGGCGCCAGAGCGTCTCCTCGTCCCAGTCATTGGTGCGCAGGCAATAGACGCCGGGATGGGTGAGCAGGGAGCCGGGTTTCCAGGTGACGGCGTTTGCGCCGTTTTCGTCGGCGATGACCTCGATGTCGTAATGGGCGCCGCGGCTCCTTTCGACGATCCGGCCGAGGCGCTGCCAGACCCGGCCTTTTGCGGGTGCGCGGCGAGCCCGTCGTGGAGCGTCTCGCCCTCGAAGCGCGAAGCGCTCCGCAATGCCCTGCTCCTTCTTCGCCCGCGCCTCGGCGTAGAGGCGCGCCTCGCCGCTGTCGAGCGTCTTGTGGACGGTCTGGCAGGTCTCGATGGCCTGCGCCAGGCGGCGGGTGCGCTCGCGCCGCCAAATAGCGGTAGCGCCCAGCGATGTTGGCCTCGGTGGCGATGTCCATCACCACCAGCGCGTCCGCCGGCGCGCCCAGGGCGCATCGAGGCCAGGGTGGTGTCCTCGTTGACTGCGCCCGAGAACACCTCGGAGCGCCGCACGAAGCCGTCGAGCACCAGGGTGAGCACAGTCCGAACGCTTCTCCTTGGAGTGGCCCCGCCTTGCCCTGAGCTGCCGCCCTCGAAGAAGGTGTTGGTCAGATCGTATAGCGTTACCGTGCGGGGCAACAGGTCCGTCGAGATGCTTCTCGATCGCCGCGGGACAGCAGGGCGCCGGAGGCGCGGTACAGGTCCATCATGTTCATCCGCTCGAAGTCCACCCCCAGCAACTCGCCCAGCGCCGAACGCTCGCACAGCCACGAGGCGCGTTCCGAGCCAGCCGCGCGATCACATTCGCCAGTGCGCGCTGCGGGCCGTTGAACCCCAGACGCTCCAGAAGCAGGCCGCTCCATCGCCCAAAGACCGACATGCTCCACCCCCACAGTGCGCGGGCGGCTCAACTCCAGCGTGTCAATGTCCACAACCTGAAGGTCGCGACCCTCGCCGCCCGGAGCCTGGTCGACCAACTGCGCCGCCAGGCGCATGGCTCTCGACCTCCACAGGACAGCGGCACGAGAGCGCCCTGCCAGCAACTGGCGCGCGCACAACAACCGCCAGTGGCAGCGCTCGACCGGGAACCAGGTTCAGCAGCGTGCGCTGCCGCACCTTCTCCCCCACGCGCTCCGAACGAACAAGGCGAGGCGTATAGTAGACTTCGCCGCCGCTGCCGACGGATGAACATCGTCCACAGCAAAGGCGCAAGGCCCCGGAATCCCAACGCAAAAATAAAATGGCACTACATCGCCAAGCACAAAACCACAATCAAGCTATATCATATCAGAGGGCACAATTTAGAACTCATTGGCCCATTTTCGTGTCCCGATGGAGGTGATCCGCTCGGGCTGTGAGACGAGCTTGTTCCAGGCCTGACAACAGTGATCGAGGATGTCGTCGTAGTTTTTGAAGACACGGTTGGA
>JAPORR010000109.1 GCA_026710105.1 Alphaproteobacteria bacterium | reverse complement strand
CAGCTGCTGCCACTGGCCTGCGTCACTGGAAGTCGCGCGACTTTGGGATCGTGCGCTGGTTGCGCGGATGGCGTGATGGGAAGGTGCGGAGGTTGGTAGACGAGACTGCAGGGCTTTCCATGCCTTCCGGCGTCAGCAGGTCAAGCCAGGCGGTCAGGTCATCGAGACGGTCGGCGACGAGATGGACGATTGCGCCGACGCGCTGGACGCGGCCCCGGACAAGGGCAAGGCGCGCGCCCAATACCGCCTTGCGGCAGCGCTCCAGCACGTGTGTCCGAACCACAAGGTTCACGATGCCGGTTTCGTCCTCCAACGTCATGAATATGATGCCGCTGGCGCTGCCGGGCCGTTGGCGGGCCAATACGATGCCGGCTGCGGCTACGCGTGCGCCGTCATGCGCCGCGGCGATTGTCCCGGCTGCAAGCGCGCCCCGTTTTTCCAAGCGCGCACGCAGGAACTTGAGCGGATGGGCCCGGAGCGAGAGCCGAAGCATGCGATAGTCCTCCACCACCTCTTCACTCGGCTCCATCAGGGGCAGAGCGATGGGGGGTGCCGCTATCGTCACCGTATCTTCGGCCGGTCCGCCGGCCGCCTTGAACAGCGGTAGCGGCGGCGTCTTTGCGAGCGCACTGGCCTCCCAGAGTGCCTGACGCCTGTCGAGCCCCATGGAGCCGAAGGCGTCAGCGGCGGCCAGCGTCTCGATGGCGGTGACCTCAAGTCCGGTTCCGTGCTGCAGGGCGGCGATATCCGGCCAGGGCCGCGCGGCGCGGCCGTCGAGGAGACGTTTGGCGTCTTCCCGTCTGAGGCCGGCGATTTGACGGAGCCCGAGACGGAGTGCATGGGTTCCGTCCGTCATGCGTTCCAGCCGGTTGTTCCAGCTACTCGCATGGACGTCGACCGGGCGCACTTCCACCCCGTGCTCGCGGGCGTCGCGCACGATCTGAGCGGGGGCATAGAAACCCATCGGTTGCGCATTGAGCAGGGCACAGGCGAAGACCTCGGGGTGGCGGCACTTGAGCCAGGCGGATATCCAGACCAACAGTGCAAAGCTTGCGGCATGGGATTCCGGGAAGCCGTAATCACCGAAACCTTCGATCTGGCGGAAACAGCGCGCCGCCAGCTCCGGATCGTAGCCGCGCGCGATCATCCGCCCCACCATCCGGTCCCGGAGCTTGCTGAGCGTGCCGCGCTTGCGGAAGGTGGCCATGGCGTGGCGAAGCGCGTCGGCCTCATCCGCCGTGAACTTTGCCGCCACCATGGCGACGCGCATCGCCTGTTCCTGGAAGAGTGGCACGCCGAGTGGCTGCTCCAGCACTTGGCGTAACTCGTCTGGAGATCCGTGCGCGGGCGCAGGCGCCGGATAGACTACCTTTTCCAGGCGATTGCGACGGCGCAGATAGGGATGCACCATATCACCCTGGATCGGGCCCGGCCGCACGATTGCCACCTCGATCACCAGATCATAGAAGCAGCGCGGCTTCAGCCGCGGCAGCATGGTCATCTGCGCTCTGCTCTCGATCTGGAAGACGCCCACCGTGTCTGCCTGGCATATCATGTTCCAGACCGCCGGATCCTCTGCCGGCACGGTGGCGAGCGTGACGGTGCTGCCCTTGTACGCCGCCAGCAGTTCGAACGCCTGGCGGATGCAGGTCAGCATGCCGAGGCCGAGTACATCAACCTTCATCAGTCCTACAGCCTCAAGATCGTCCTTGTCCCATTCGATGAAGGTACGCTCCTTCATCGCTGCGTTGCCAACCGGCACGATTTCGTCGAGCCGGTTGCGAGTCAGCACGAAGCCGCCGACGTGCTGCGAGAGGTGGCGGGGAAAGTCTTGTAGCTCCCTCGCCAGCGCCATGGTCCGGCGCAGCAGCGGGTCTGCGGGATCAAGCCCGGTTTCGCGGATCCGCTGGTCGGGAATACGCTCCTGCCAGGTATGCCTTGCGGCGTCGGCAAGCGCGGCGACGGTATCTTCCGAAAGCCCCATTGCCTTGCCGAC
Source organism: Alphaproteobacteria bacterium (assembly GCA_026710105.1). Lineage (GTDB taxonomy): Bacteria > Pseudomonadota > Alphaproteobacteria > Bin95 > Bin95 > Bin95. The sequence continues at coordinate 1,033 of JAPORR010000109.1, read as the reverse complement.
ATCGCGCACGGCGCTGCGCGCGCGGTAGCAAATGACGGTCGCGGCGATCCCGGCGCGCTCACGCCCATAGCGCTTGTAGATATGCTGGATGACTTCTTCGCGCCGTTCGTGTTCGAAATCGACATCGATATCGGGCGGTTCGCGGCGCTCGCGGGAGACGAAGCGCTCGAACAGCAGGTCGATCCGCGCCGGATCAATGGCGGTGATGCCGAGGCAGTAGCAGACCGCGGAGTTTGCCGCTGAACCACGGCCTTGGCAGAGGATGCCCTTGCTGTCGGCGAAGCGCACGATGTCGTGGACTGTGAGGAAATAAGGTGCGTAGTCCAGTTCGCCAATCAGCCCGAGTTCGTGCCGAAGCGCGGCGAGGACCTTTTCCGGAATGCCGCCCGGATAGCGCCATGCCGCGCCCTTCCAGACAAGCGCCTCCAGATATTGCTGCGGCGTGCTGCCAGGAGGCGTCGGTTCGTCGGGATACTCGTGGGCGAGCTCGTCCAGGCTGAAGGTGCACAGGGCCGCCGCTTCGAGGCTCCGTGCGACGGCCTCCTCATGGCCACGAAAGAGCCGCGCGATTTCGGCGCCGTCCTTGAGATGGCGCTCGGCATGAGCGGCGAGGCGCCAGCCCGCTTCCGCTACGGTGACACGTTCACGGATGGCTGTCAGCACGTCCTGGAGAGGCCGACGTCCGGGGCGGTGATAGTGTACGTCATTGGTGGCGAGCAGCGGCGTCCCGATGCGCGCTGCCAGTGCCGCCAAGCGACAAAGCCGGTCGCGATCGTAACCGCGGTACAGCATGTGTGCAGCGAGATAAAGCGGTCCTTCATGCGCGCGGCGGAGTCTGGCGAGTTCCGCCTCGAACGTCCGATTGTTTCGATCTTCAGGCGCCTCCGGCGGCAGTGCGATCAGCACTTGCCCCTCGGCATGGGCGATCAGGTCCTCCCGGCGCAGCAGGCAGCCGCCCTTGGCTGCCCGCCGTTGGCCGAGGGTGAGCAGCCGGCAAAGGCGACCCCAGGCGATACGATCGCGGGGATAGCAG
>JAPORR010000019.1 GCA_026710105.1 Alphaproteobacteria bacterium | reverse complement strand
CTCAACCTGCGGGCGGGACAGGTTCCCAGGCCGGCCACGACATGGCCATCGGGCGCGGCATAGACTGTCAGCAGGCTGCCGCCCGCCTTGCGCATCAGCCGGCCGTCCAGCACGCCAGCGCGTCGATATCCTGATTGTCGTTCCGATATAATCAGGGCCGATATAGTCCGGCGAAAAACGGAGGGAGGGGTACTATTCCTTCCCAATGAACCGGCCTGGATGGCAAGGCTCCCGGCCCGCCGCGGGCACCGCCTCTGGGCCACCTCTCCATCAACCACCCCTCCATGAAGGCTCTTGCGCGTTCGGGAGCCGCGGGGCAGGCTGGCGGTGTGATGATGGACCGGTTCCCCTATATCCCGCTGCCCGAGCGCCCCCGGCTGGTCTGGCCTGGCGATAAGCGGCTCGCCGTGTGGGTGCTACCCAATATCGAGCATTATGAATACCAGCCGGCATTCGTGAACCGGCGCAATCCCTGGCCGCGCATGCCCGCCCCAGATGTGGTCGGCTACGGCGTGCGCGACTATGGCAACCGCGTCGGCGTGTGGCGGATGCTCGACTGTTTCGCCCGCCACGGCATCAGGGCTACGGTGTCGCTGAATTTCGGTGTGATCGAGCATTACCCGGAGATCTGGCAGGCAATCCGCGAGCGCGGCGACGACATCCTCTGCCACGGCTTCTACAACACCCGCTATCTGTGGGAGCTTTCGGAGGAGGACGAACGTGCCGTCATCCGCGACTGCGTCGAGACCTATGCCCGGGCCACCGGCGGCGAGAGCCTGCCTGGCTGGTTTGGTCCCGCGGTCTCCGGCACGTTCAACACGGCCGACATCGTCAAGGAGCTGGGCATCCACTACACGGCCGACTATTACCATGACGACCAGCCGAGCCTGATCCAGACCAAGCATGGTGCCCTTCCCTGTGTCCCCTATTCGATGGAGATCAACGATGCCCTCGTTTGCCGCTGGCAGGGCGAGGGTGAGGAATTCGCACGCATGGTCCGCGATGCTTTCGACACGCTCTACGAAGAGGGGGCGCAGACCGGGCGGGTGCTCGCCATTTGCCTCCATCCCTTCCTCTACGGCCAACCGCACCGGGTAAAATATCTGGATGAGGTGCTCGGCTATGTTATGAGCCATGAGGGTGTCTGGCAGGCGACCGGCTCCGAGATCGCCGACTGGGCGATGCGAGAGTGGCTGCCCGCCTGGGCCATGCCGGAGACCGCGGCATGAGCCAGCAGACTCGCCGCTACCGCAACGGCGCCGGCTACGACCACCCCTGGTTCGCCTGGCCGCCGCCCAAGGCGCCGACTGTCTGGCCCGGCGGCGCCCGGCTTGCGGTGATGCCGCTCCTCCATGTCGAGCATTTCGAACTCGACCCCGGGCCGGATACCTTCAGCGACCCGCGCTTCGCCGGCGCGCTTGGCAGTTACCGGCCCGACTACAATAATTTCACCCGCAGGCTCTACGGCCTACGCGTTGGCATATGGCGCCTCTTCGACATATTGAAGGCGCACGGACTCCGCGCGACCGTGGCGCTCGGCGCCGCTGCCGCCGAGGCATGCCCGCAGATCGTCGAGCGCGCGCTTGCAGATGGCCACGGCATTGCTGCGCATGGCACGGTCGCCAACCGGATGATCTCGGAACGCATGGACGAGACGGAGGAACGCGCCTTCATCGCAGAGTCGGCGGCACGGCTGGAGGCCTGTACCGGGCAACGTGCGCGCGGCTGGGTCGGGCAGGACCACGGCGAAAGCACACGCACGCCAGGCCTGCTGGCGGAAGCCGGCTTCGATCATGTCATCGACTGGCCGAATGACGAACGCCCCGTGCCGATGCTAACCGAGCCACCTCTCCTGTCGATCCCGGCGCATACGGAATGGGACGATGCGGAGTTGTTCGCTGTGCGCAAGGTCGACGCCTGGCGCTATCCGGACCTCATCGCCGATGCTGCCGAGTGCCTGCATGGCGAGGGCGGACGTATGATGACGCTCGGCATCCATCCCTGGATCTTCGGCCAGCCGCATCGCAGCCGCCATCTCGACACCGCGCTCGGTCGGCTGCTGGAATTGGGCTGTATCTGGAACGCGACCTCCGACGAGATCGCCGATCTGGCTCAGGGAACAGCCCGCACCGTCTGATCAACCGTGCGGCAGCAAGAGGCCGTTTTCAGTGCCGGCTTAGCAGGAGCGAGGCCATTATAGACTGGAGAGGGCGCAAGGGCAGCCATCTTCGGAGACTTCCTTTCCGAGTCTGGGTCAGAAAGTCGGCAGATCATCTCCTCCCGAACAGGCTAGCCGCTGCCTTTGGCCCAACCACCTCGAAAGAGTTGTTTCCGCCTCGTGAGGCCATTATTCGGGATTCTGTCGGTCGTCTGCCACTCGGGGCGGACAACCAAGGATTGGGAGCAATAGGGTGGCCAGCGTTTTCGACGTCGCCGCCTACATCCTCAAGCGACAGGGCCCGATGACCACATGGAAGCTACAGAAGCTGGCCTACTACTGCCAGGCGTGGTCGTTCGTGTGGGACGATGACGTCCTCTTTCCCGAGGAGATCGAAGCATGGGCCAACGGGCCGGTGGTTCGTGAACTCTACAACGCCCATCAGGGCAAGTATCGCATTTCATGTCTGCGCAAGGGAAGCGCGGAAACGCTGACCGAGACCCAGCGCGAGACTGTCGACGCGGTACTGACGTTCTACGGGGACAAGTCTCCGCAATGGCTGAGTGATCTCACTCATATGGAGGCGCCCTGGCAGTCGACCCGACGCGGCGTTCCTGACGGCGTGCGCGGGAACACGGTCATTCCGAAGGAATCCCTCGCTGAGTATTACGGCAGCCTGTAGCGTAGACCGTGGCCTGAAGGCCGGCGAACTTCCCGCCGGCGGCAAGCAGCCTCGTACTGCCCCGCGCGGCGCCCCCGCTCTCCATGATCGTGAGACGATCGTCTGGGCCTTCGGGATCGCGGACCTTGAGGGGCCATGGAGCTGGCGCACCACGGCCGCCAGGGATTGGTGGATCGAAATCCTGCCGAAGCTCCGCGACTTCGAATCCATGACATGGGCAGAGATCATGCGCGCGGCTAGCGGAAGGGCGATAGGTAA
>JAPORR010000150.1 GCA_026710105.1 Alphaproteobacteria bacterium | reverse complement strand
CTTTGTTTTCAGTGCGGCCCCACAGCGTCGCAAAACTCTGGAGTTTCGCGCGCCATGCCGACACGCTACCTGTCCGACGCCCAGCGCAGGCGCTTCGGCCGCTTCGATGGCGCGCCCTCGCGCGAAGAGCTCGCCAAGTGCTTTGTTCTCGACCAGGGTGCGCTGCTCGCGATCCGTGACCTCAGGGGCGCCCACAACCGCCTCGGATACGCAACGCTCCTTTGCAGCGTCCACTTCCTGGGAACGTTCCCCGAAACCGCCGATCAAGTGCCTTCCGAGGTTCTGTCCTTCCTGCGCGGGCAGCTGGGGATCGGGGACGACATCGATCTTGGCGGGTACTTTCGCTCCAGAACCCACGGGCGACACGTCCGTTCCATCCGCGAGCGGCACGGCTTCATGCACTTCGGCGATGCGGCGCATGGCCGCTTTCGGCTGGGCAGATGGCTCTATGCCGAATGCTGGGCGGGCAACGAACGCCCCGGCGCGCTCGTGCTTGTTGCCGCAGACTGGCTGATCGAGCACAAGGTGCTCCTCCCTGGCATCTCCACGCTCGAGCGTCTTGTAGGCCGCATCAGGGAGCGCGCTCGGCATCGCCTGTGGCGTCGCCTGGCGGCAGGCCTGAGCGATGTGCAGCGTGCGCAGGTCGCCGGTCTGTTCGAAAGGGATGACGAAAGCCTCGGGGGGCTGGAGATATTGCGGGCAAGCCCGCTGAAGCGCCAGCCGACCCAGCTCGCGAAGCATCTGGACAGGCTGGAGGCGGTACGGTCCTTCGGACTGCGCCCGACGCCTCCCGGGGGTGTGCCCGCCGTTCAGCTGGAACGGCTGGCACGCGTCGCGAAGACGAGCAAACCTTCCGCGATCGCGGCCCTGCAGGAGCCGCGGCGCACCGCAACGGTTGCGGCGCTCTTCTACACGCTGGAGGCATCGGCCCAGGACGATGCCACGGAGCTTGGCGAGGCGCTGGTCTCCGACCTGTTCCGGGAGGCGGAAATGGCCCGGCTTGCGCTTCGTGTCGCGCGCCAGAAGGAAATGGACGGCGCTGTCATGGTCCTGCGCAACCTGGCCGGGATGGTGCTCTCCGACGACGGCCTGCCCCTCGATGCGTGGAGAGACGCGGTTTTCGCCCACCTGCCGAAGGACAGGATCAAGGACGCGATGACGACCGTCGACGGCCTTGTCCAGCCGGAGGCGTCCAAGCCGGTCTCCGAGCTGAAGCGCCGGTGGTCCCGGGCGCGCAAGCTGTTCCTCAACATCATCACGCGCATCGACCTGGCTGCGGCTCCGGGCGGGCGGGCGGTGACCGAGGCCATGGACTGGCTGCGCGATCATCCAGACTGGAACGGCGTTGCCATGAAGGACGCCCCGACCACCGTGCTCTCCAGATCCTGGCAACCTTGCGTGCTTGACGGCGGCGGCAAGGTCGCCGACCCGAAAGCCTACGTCTTCGCCACCATTGAGGCCTGGCACAAGGCCGTCAAGCGCCGGGACGTCTTCGCGGTACCCGGCATCAGATATGCGGACCCGCGCCTCGGCATGCTGGAACGGCAGGCTTGGCAGAACGCCAAGGGCACGGTGTGCCGCACCTTGGGCCACACGCTCGACGGGCAGGCCGAGGTGCAGCGCCTTGCAGGTGTTCTGGATGAGACCTTCCGCCGCGTTGCCGGACGCGCCGGCCGAAACACCGAACTGCGGTTCGAGACCGAAAAGGGCAGGCGCAGGATTTCCGTGGCCCGTCTGGATCGCCTGCCCGAGCCCCAAAGCCTGATCACGCTGCGCGGCCAGGTGCGGGATCGGATGCCCAAGGGCGGGATCCCGGACATCATTCTTGAAGTGATGAGGAGAACGGGCTTTGAGCGCGCCTTCACCCACCTCAATGATCAACCGACCGCCGTACACGACTTCGAGACAAGCCTCTGCGCCGTTCTGGTGGCCCGGGCCTGCAACATCGGGTTTGAGCCGATCGCGCGTGAGGATCATCCGGCGCTGCGCCAAAGCCGGTTGTCCTGGCTCAGCCAGAACTTCATCCGCCCAGAAACGCTGGATGCCGCCAACGCCAGGATTGTGGCGGCCCACAGCAAACTGGCCATCGTTGCCCGTTGGGGTGACGGGCAGACGGCATCCGCCGATGGGTTGCGCTTCCTGGCTCCGAAGAGCGCGATCCACGCGGGGCCGAACCCCAAGTATTTCCCGAGGAGCCGCGGGATCACCTGGTACAACATGCTGTCCGACCAGTGGTCCGGGATCGGGGGCACGGTCGTGCCCGGCACCCTGCGCGACAGCCTGGTCATCCTGGCCCTCCTGCTCGACCAGGAGACCGAACTCGACCCGTCGAACGTCATGACAGACACCGCCGCATATTCGGATTCCATGTTCGGCCTCTTCTGGCTTCTGGGCTACCGGTTCTGCCCCCGCCTGGCCGACATCGGCGGTGCGCGTCTCTGGCGAGTGGACAAGGCCGCACAGTACGGCCCCTTGGACGAAATCGCCGAGGGAACCGTCAACATCAAGCTCGTCGCCGACAACTGGGAAGACCTGATCCGTCTCGCAGGTTCTCTCAGGCTGGGACATCTCAAGGCCGCCGGCGTCATGCGCATCCTGCAGACCCGTGACCGCCCCACCACGCTCGCGCGGGCCCTCATGCATCTGGGGCGCCTCGTCAAGACCCTGCATGTCCTGAACTACATCGACGACGCGGACTTCCGGCGCCGCATTCTCGTCCAGCTCAACAGGCAGGAACTTCGCCACAAGCTCGCCAGAAGGATCTACCACGGCAACCGGGGCGAAGTCCGGAACGCCCTGAGGCAAGGACAGGAAGAGCAGTTGGGAGCGCTCGGCCTGGCACTCAATGCCGTCACGCACTGGAACGCCGTCTACATGCAGGAAGCGCTTGCTCGGATGAGCGGGCAGGGCCTCGACATCGACCCAAAGGACGTCGCCCGTCTGTCTCCCGTTCTCTGGCAGCATATAAACTTCCTGGGCCAGTACGAAATCATCCTGCCGGAAAGCGTGGCGCTGGGCAGGCTGAGGCCTCTCAGAGACCCTACTTCCGCGTGGGAGTTTTGAAAAGAAAATTCAGTCCTTATGACGGGTTTCCGTTCCTTTCAGCCCTGAAACCC
>JAPORR010000181.1 GCA_026710105.1 Alphaproteobacteria bacterium | reverse complement strand
ATGAGCTCCCCATGCGAAACCGGGTGCGGTCGGGACCGGAACGCAATGGGGTGAGGGCAATCTTCACCACGCTCTCGCGCTCGATGAAGGGCAAGTATTCGTTGAGACAGGAGGCGCCGCCGGCGAGCTTGCCGGCGTGGTCCTCGGAAACCGTCACCAGAGGGTTGGCGGCACACTCCGGCGCTGCGACCTGTCCACCGGGTTTGGCGGCGTGCGCCATAGCGAAATCAGCCCCAAAGAGCATAGAGTGCGCCGTCTGCGGCACGCCACTGCTGGCCTTAGGGCCCTCCCGAGGCCGTGTGATCGCACCGTGCGTAGCAAGCTGGCCGCTAGTATAGCGACCCAGCATAGCGGCGCGGCCCTGCACGGGTCCGGTGCCCAGGGGAAGCGGCCTCATACGCGAGAGAAAAAAATCTGTAGGAGAGGAACCGTAGATATGGGACCCGTCAGTGACGAAAGCCGATTGGATTGCCCCCTTTCGATTTCGACTGTCCCCCTCGGGATTCGCGCGTCGGACGCACCGCTGAGCGGCTTGGCGCCGTCGCCGACGGACGGGATCGCACGTCGATCGGGCCGGATCGGCGCTGCGTGAACCTGCCCAGGCGAGCGATCAGGCGGATTTCGAAATGGAGGCCATCAAGAACGCTGCGTAGACGGTCTGCAGCGGCGGCGGGCGGCGCATGGACACGACTGAAACCGGCATGGAGCCGGGAGATATTCGGGCAAGTCTCACTAACCGCCATACCCGGCCTCCAGTCCCGCTCGCTTCGGTGCAGCAGGGTCTTGGCGGTAGCGGGCGCATGGTGCGCCCCGGAGACTGGAGCGGCGAGCAAGCGCTGCCCCTGTGGCCAGCGCCAACGGGGCAGGATGGCGAAAGAGCGTCGGAGAGACATGGCATGAAGGAAAAGACGAACTGACAACAAATGCGGATTATCGTGAATTTGGACGCGGAGACAGCAGGCGCGCGGCGGCTAGGGCGGAGGATCGGATCATGTCGGCGTTTCTGCGGCGCGCGATCCGGCAGAGGCTAGATGGTGATACACCTCCAGCCCCCGACGCGGAGGACTAGCGCCCGCCGGCCCCACGGTAGAGCGAGGCGGCGGAGAGGGCTGCGTTCCTTTCCACCGTTTGCTGTCGCATACCGCCCCTAGAGATACTTGGCGACCGCACCGCGTTCGGCCTTCGCGCCGGCGGCGTAGTGCGCGACCATGCGGGCCGTTTTCCAGCCGCCCGACAGCATGACTTCGGTGGTGGATGCGCCCCGCGCGGTCAACTCGCTGGCATGGCCGACGCGCCCGGAGTGCGCCGTTACGCCTTCAATGCCAGCGGCAAGCGCGGCCCGGGCGAAGCGCCGCCCGATGGTCCAGCCGGTGCGACCGCCGAAGACCTTTGCGGCCGGGTCCGCGTTGTCGGGGCGGATCGCGGCGAGTGCGTCGGCAGCGCCGTTCTTGACGAGGCGAATGTCGGTTTCCTCGCCCGTCTGATCCGTCTTCTTGCGGCGAACGCAGACGCGAAACGCGCCGGGAATGTCGGTTGCCGGCTCTATGTCGCGCCATTCGAGCGTGGCGGCTTCCGAGCGCCGCAAGGCAGCCTGAAACAATAGGCCGGCGATGGCAGCGTCCATGTGCCTGCCGTCCTTGCGAGCGATGGCGACGATCTCCGCCACCTGATCAGCGGACACGGGCCGCGCCTGGCCCCGGCCCCTGTCGGCATGGTCACGACGCGCGATCCGCAGCGCATCGGCCGTCATGGAGCCGCGCGGGTTCGGCCAGCCGGCGACTTTGGCGAGGAACGCGGCAGCGGCGGCAGCCTGTCCTATCGAGGCCGGCGCCAGACCGGCATGAGCGAGATCGGCGATATGGGCGGCGAGCGTCGCATCGGTAAGCGGCCGTCCGGCCAGCCATTCATTGAGCTTGGCGAGCGCGGCGCGATAGGCGCGGCGGGTTGCCGGGGCGCGGGCTTCGAGTGCGAGCGCGGCGGCGTCGCGGCGTTCGGCGGGCAGCGTTGCGAGGGCGGTTTCCATGGCGACCCCTGAAATCAACGATAAGTGTCATTATCATGGATTTTAGGCAAGCCGTCAATACCCTTTCAATACCTCATGATGACATTAATTTGACACTGCATTGCAAAACTGTCATGAGCTGGAAATCGCTGGTACTGGAGAAAATCCTTGGATAGCAATGGATCTGGGGCAATCAATATCCGAATCAACAACCGTCTACTCGCTCGCGCGATCGCGTGCGCGCGCGAGCTGGGCTTGAGCCGTCCGGAGTTCGTGCGCCGCGCCATCGAGCGCGAGTGTGCCGAGACCGAAAAACTGGCGGGACGGCGCTCCCGCTTCGCCCGCAATGCCGACCGGGACGCCGCGCAATGAAGCTCTGGTGGCACTCGCCGCGTCAGGTTGTCGAGATCCACGGACGGTCGGGTTTTCCCGAACGCCGCGCGGACGGCGGCCAGAATCGCAGTCTGGCCGCGTAACTGGTGGGCCGTTGGCTGAGAAAGCGCGGGAAGGACGCGGAATGACCAGCCGGCGACCGTCTTGGGAACGGGAGCAGCCGGCCGCCTGCATCCTCTGCGGATCGCCCTTGGACGAAGATGAAAATAACCGAGAAATTCCTTACTTGTCTCTCTGGAACGCCGGTTATCTCTCCGACAACGACCCTGATGCCGCGATCCTGGCCGAAAGCTGCAAGGGTTGCGCGGCGGACGCCTCCGATGGCGTTGTCTCGATATTGTTTCCGCCTCAATGAGGCTGGAACGCCCTGCATGGAGGGCCGCGCCATGATGGACAGTCATGATCCTGGAGCTCGCCCGGCGGCCAGGCACCTTGCTGTCGCCTTCGCCGTCATGCTCGGCGCTGCGCTCGCCGCGCGGCTCGATCTACACGCGACCAGCCGGGCATCGCGGCGAGCGAAGCAATAGATGCTGGCCCCGGCGGTGGGTCTATTGGCGCTTCGCCAGATCGCTGCGGTGCTGCCGTGTTCGCGTAGAGCGTGTTCTCTGCTGCCGTTGCTAGGAGTCCGGAGTTGACCGCTCGCTGTGTTGTAGTCTGTGGCGGTAGCATTCTTCTCAGCGAGTCCGGAACGCGGTGGCGGCGGGAAGAGCAGCAGGGTTTGG
>JAPORR010000242.1 GCA_026710105.1 Alphaproteobacteria bacterium | reverse complement strand
ACAAACAGGACACAAACAAACCCGCAAGGCCGCCAAATCGTAAAACAAAACCAAACCAAAAAAACAGACAAAACCAAATAGCTGGGTCAGATATCCAGATTGTGCTGGCATGATCAACGTCGGCAGGTCTTAGATGCGAGCCGGACGGGCTCCACATCGACCTACAGTGGGCCGTGTCTCAATGGATGATTCCTGATTCTGCCGTAACAAAGCCATGAGTATGCCTCCTGCAGACATTTCCGATTCTGCTGCCATATCTGCCCAGGCGGCGGTTCACCACCAGTATCTTCTCGGCCTCCAGCTTATGGTGGCCATGCGCGAGGGGCCGGCAACGGTCGGTGACTGGATGTTCCGCCTCTTCCGTCGGCTGCATGAGGAGAAGTTCCTTTCAAGTTTCGGGAAACTGGGACTGAAAGGCCTGCCTGACGCGGTAGCCTGTGCTCGGTATCACACGCTCTCGAATGCGATTGGTGGCGTTCCGGTCGAATATATGCAGGAGTCCGACCGCAAGGCCTGGGTACGCTTCCGCTATCCGCGCTGGATGTATGATGGGCCTACGCTTTGCGGCATGCCAGTCGAAGCGGGCCGGGGTTTTTTGCGCGGCTGGTATGCGCATAACGGCGTGTCGCTCGGCAATCCCAGGCTCGGTTTTGTGTGTGTCTCGGAGGACATGACAGGCCAGTTCGGGTTTTGCGGCTATTTCAGGGAATATGACCGCGAACTTGCTGAGGACGAACGCCTGATGTTTGCGCCCGATGAGCGCCCACCGCCCTTCGATCCTGACCAGCAGCCTGTCGCCCCCAAGGCCGACTGGAGTGAAAGGCGCCTCGCGAAAGCTAATCGGAATTATGCAGTTGCCTTCGTGCGCAACGGCATCCGCGAATTGGCTGGGACAATCGGTGCTGTGGCGGCGCTCGAGTACGGCAGGCGCGCGGCGCGACTGACCGGTCTGCAGCAATATCGCCGGATGGCCGACGCTGTGGGTGGCGTGGACGGTGGGCCGCAAGAGGCGGTGGAATTTCTGGCTGCCATGTTCCGGGGCATGGATGACGGCGTCGAGGTGGGTGATGTCGGAGACGGCGCAGTTTGCTTGCACCAGACCGGGCTCAGGATCGTGCGCGCCCTGACCGGCCTGGAACGCGAAACGCTGCTGGCCTGCTGGATCGAACTCTGGCGCGGCGCTGTCGCCTCGCATCGCCAGTTCATGGAGGTCGAGGTCGGAGCCGAGGACAGCTCCCTGCTCTGGACGATCCGCCCCGAGTGAAGAATGGTGCCCAGCAGAGAGGCGTCGTTCGGTGCTGCTTGGCCGGCTGTGATGTGTGTGCCACCATCCGGAGCCCCTTCCATGCCGGTATCCGATATGATCTCCTCCGGAAGCCCGCAGCAAAAAAGAGCCCCAACACCATGCCTGCACCGACCAGCCAGATTCCCGGCGTCTATCGCCGCCGCATCGGCGACATCACCGTCACCGCGCTCAGCGATGGCTATCTCGACGGCGATCTCAGTGTCCTGCAGGGGATCAACCCTGCCGTCGGCGCGGCGGAAATGGCCGCGGTATTCCAGCCAGTGCGACGCACCTCGGTCAACAGCTTCGTCATCCATGCGGGCAGCCGCACGGCATTGGTGGACACCGGCTCAGGCTCTTATCTTGGGCCAACGGCCGGATGGCTCAGGCGCAACCTAGAGGCGGCAGACGTCGAACCATCCGAGATTGACACCATCCTGCTGACCCACATGCATCCCGACCATTCCGCTGGCCTCTCAGATCGGAATACAGGAGAGCGGCTGTTCCCCAATGCCGAGCTCGTCATGCATGAGAACGAACCTGTCCACTGGGCCAACGACGCCGCGATGAACCAGGCGAGTGAACGCGAGAAGCTGCTTTATTTCCAGGCCGGCCGGGAGCAGATCGCGCCCTACAGGAGCGCTATGCGGCTCTTCGAGTCTGGCGACGTATTCCCTGGCGTGACTGCCCTGCCGGCCCAAGGCCATACGCCTGGCCATACGGCCTATTTGATCGCTTCAGGCGATCACAGCTTGCTGATCTGGGGTGACATTGTTCATGTCCCTGACATCCAGGTGGCGCATCCGGAAGTCACCATTGCCTTCGACACCGACCCCGAGGGCGCTGCCGCCTCGCGCCATCAGCTCTTCGACATGGCCGCCAGCGACCGGTTGCTTGTCACCGGGATGCATCTGCACTTTCCCGGCTTCTCGCATCTGGTCCGTGATCATGGTGGCTACCGGCTGCTCCCGGAGAGCTGGGACCAGGCTTTCAAATGAGGTGGGTTCCCCGGAAAGGGAACGGTAATTCCAAAGGAGCTTGCCTAACAGATGGCACGCCTTGCCGTAAACTGATCAGTGCGCCATGAAGACAGGCAGCGTGCTTTCGGCGAGGATATGGTTGGTGGGGCCGCCAAGGATCATCTGGCGCAACCGACTGCTGGTATAGCCGCCCTTGAAGACGAGGTTAGCTCCAAAAGCAGCGGCCTCCGCCAGCATGGCCTCGCCTGCGCTGCGACGCCCCTGCTGTCGCACCGCGGACTCGACCGACAAGCCGTGCCTTGCCAGCCCGTCTGCTATCTCCGCCGCGCTTGGTCCTGGCACAAACGCACCCTCGACCGTCACCACAAGCACGCGTTCCGCCCGCGTGAGCAGTTCCATGCCCATAGCGATGGTGCGCGCGGTTTCTGTGCTGCCGTTCCAGAGGATCGCGATATTGGTGCCGAAATCATCGAGCTCCTGCGGCGGCGCGACCAGAATCGGACGCCCGCTCTCGAATAGCACGGCCTCCAGCGTGCTCATTGAGGGAGAATCACTGGCACCGGTCGGTCGGCCTACTACGGCAAGGTCGAAAGCGCGGGCACGCTCGGAGATATCCAGATGGCGCGCGGCTTCTTCCTGCCATGTCCGGGAATGCCCGTCTAGTGCTGTTTCGAACCGGCTGCGAGCGCGGCCGGCTGCCTCGTCGTCTCGCCGTGCCAGATCGTCAAGCAAGGCCGACGATGCCGCTTCAGCTGCGCCGGCAGCCATGATATCGGGCAGCGAGCGGCGCTGATAGAAGCCCTCCACATGAGAGCTGAAGCGCCGCGCTAGAACCGTCGCGCAGGAGAGCATCGAATCGAGCCCCCCGGCCTCGTTCATCGGCACCAACACGGTTTTCATGCGTATCTCTCCTTCCGCTCTTGCCGCATGGAGCGCCTTGCCCGGCGATCGTGCAGCGGTATGCTCGCAAAGCCGCCCTTGAGTGGATCCAAACCGGCATCGACCGCCGTGCTATGAATCGGCTCGGACCGCCTACCGTGCCTGTAATTATGTGCTGTGAGGTGCCAGGATTTGCCGCACAGTTGCGACATCCTGAAGCTTGTCGAATCCCGCATTAATCTCGTCGAAGCCAATCTTGCGGTCGATCAGCCGATCCACCGGCATCCGGCCCTGCATATAGAGGTCGATGAAGCGTGGAATATCCCGCACTGGCACACAGCTTCCCATATAGGAACCGAGGATGGATTTCTCCTGAGCCACGAGTTCACTTTGATTGAAGGTGAAATGGGCCGCCGCTGGCGAGAGGCCGGCTGTGACCACCGTGCCGCCGTAGCGGATGCTGTTCCACGCCGTTTCCATCGCCTTGATGGTGCCGGCGAGCTCGATCGCGAAATCGACGCCGCCACCAGAAATGTCACGAATCTGCTCGATATGGTCGGCGTCGCGAGCGTTGACAGTATGGGTCGCGCCCAGTTGTCGCGAGAGGCCGAGCTTGGCGTCTTCTAGATCGACGGCGATGATCTGTCCGGCACCGGCGAGTTTCGCGCCAAGCAGGCCGTTCAGCCCGACGCCGCCGAGACCGATAATCGCTACGCTGTCGCCGGCGCGCACCCGCGCTGTGTTGATGACCGCGCCCGCGCCAGTCATCACCGCACAACCGAAGATCGCGGCTTCCTCTATGTCGATCCGCTTGTCCACGACAACGCAGGTGCCCCGGTCCACCACTGCATATTCCGCCATACAGGAAATGCCGGTGTGGTGGGCGATATAGTCGCCGTTTAGCTTCAATCGCTGCGCGCCAGACATGAGTTGGCCTTGCCCCTTAGTACGCGCGGCGGTCTCGCAGACCTGCGGACGCCCTTCCAGGCAGCGCCGGCAGCGCCCACAGGCGGAGCCGAATTGAAAGACAATATGGTCATCTGGCTGAATATCGTAAACGCCCGGCCCGGTCTCCACACAGATACCGGACCCCTCATGGCCCAGCACCATTGGCACCGGCCGCGGCCGGTCGCCGTTCAGCAGCGAGAGATCGGAGTGGCAGAGGCCGGCGCCGCCGATCTTGACCAGAACCTCGCCCGGCCCCGGCGGCTCAAGCTCGATCTCCATGATCTCCACAGGCCTGCTGTGGGCAAACGGGCGCGGCGCTCCGCAATGCATCAATACGGCGGCAGTCATCTTCATGCCTCGGGTGTCCTTTCGTTCAAGACACACGAAGAATAGCTGAGCCTATGCGGAGCCGACAGCGGCGTCGGCATGCGCTGCTTGACCGTCCCGGCGAATGGTGGATGCTCGTCCCTCTCTCTTTGGGAGCAGGATTTATGGTTAGCCAGACCGAGGGCGAGTTCCTCTGCCTCCACGAGATCATCCACCGTGCGCACAACAATTTGGACCGGAATTACTGGGACTATCTGGCGGGCGGCAGCGAAAGCGAGGCGACGCTCCGGCGTAATCGTATGGCGCTCGACCGGTTAGCCCTAAAGCACCGCATATTGCGCGATGTCACCTGCGTCTCGGCGCGCAAGAGCGTCCTCGGCCAGGAGCTCCGCTTGCCGGTGCTGCTAGCACCCATTGGTGCGCTACAGAGCTTCGACCCTGCAGGTGGCGCGGCGGCTTCACGTGCGGCGCACACCTTCGGCATCATGAACATCCAGAGTTCGGTTTCCGAACCCGACCTCGAGGAGACGGCCGCCGCCGCGCCCAACCCCAAGATCTTCCAGCTCTATGTACGCGGCGGTGACAACTGGGTGGATGGCATTGTCCACCGCGCGATCGCAGCCGGCTACACAGCGTTCTGCATCACCGTCGATACCACTCATTACAGCCGACGCGAGCGGGACATTGCCAAGCGTTTCGTCAAGCCTTGGCGGATCGACAACCGCAATATGGAATTCCAGGGCGCTTTCAACTGGGACAATGTCAAGCGCTTCAAGGACCGCCATAACATTCCGCTTGTCATCAAGGGTATCGGCACGGGCGAGGATGCCGCGCTCTGCGTCGAGCATGGCGTCGATGTCGTTTATGTCTCCAATCACGGTGGTCGGCAGCTCGATGCCGGACGGGGCGCGCTGGATATAGTGCCAGAGGCGGTCGCTGCGGTGGCGGGCCAGGCCGAGATCTGGGTGGACGGCGGCATACTGCGTGGCACGGATGTCGTGAAGGCGCTTGCGCTCGGTGCCAGCGCGGTTGGTATCGGGCGGCTGACAGCGGCTGCGCTTGCCGCCAACGGGGAAGCCGGCGTCGTCACCATGCTGGAACTGCTAGAGGACGAAATCGTCACCACGCTCGGCCTCATGGGCTGCACCGGCTGGCAGGAGTTGGGGCCCGAATCTGTTGCTCATGCCGACCCGACCGCTCTGCCTTCGGTCTTCAGCGGCTACCCGCTGCTCAACTTTGCCGAGACAGGTTATAATTGACATTTGCCGTGTCCCTGATGGATTCGGTCTGGCGGTCGTTCCCGCAAAGGGGCTGCCTTTCACAACCGGGAGAGTGAACCAGTATGACTTCGCGTATTTTCACCGGCTTTGTCGCCGGCACAGCCGCACTCGCCTTCGCAGGCGTCGCCGCGGCAGACGGCCATACGCCGAAACTTCCCAAATCCATGGTCTGGAGTGCCTATGACCTAGGTTCTTCCGGCTATGCCGAAGCCGCAGGCATCGCCAATGCGCTCAGGAAGAATTACGGCACCCGCGTCCGCATCGTGCCCGCCGGCACCTCTATCGGGCGTCTCCTGCCGATAACAACCGGCAAGGTATCCTACGGCTTTCTCGCCAATGAGGCCTTCTTCGCTGCGGAAGGTACTTATGACTTCGCGGTGCGCGAATGGGGACCACAGGACCTGCGGATTGTCGTCGGACGTGTCGCGACGGTTGGGCTCGCCACGGCCGGCGATATCGGCGTCAAGGAAATTTCAGACCTGAAAGGCAAGCGTATCGGTTTCGTGAAAGCCAACCCCTCCGTCAATGTGAAGAATGACGGCTATCTTGCCTTCGGCGGCCTCACTAGGGACGATGTAGAGCCAGTCTGGTTCGGTAGCTACCGCGCCATGAAGGATGCGCTGCTTGCCAATCAGCTCGACGCCTTCGGCAGCGTCACGACCTCAGCGAACATGCGCCAGATCGAGGCGAGCCCGCGTGGCCTCTACTGGCCGCCCTTCCGCCCGGAAAACAAAGAGGGCTGGGACGCGATGAAGAGCATCATCAGCTTCGTTAAGCCAGTCGAGGAAACGCGGGGCGCGAGCCTTTCGGAAGAGAATCCGACCTGGCTGGTCGGTTATCGCTACCCGATGATTACCACTTATGCCCGCCAGAGTGCGGACGAGGTCTATAATCTCGTCAAGGCGCTCGACATGAGCTTCGATGACTACAGGAACACCACGGCAAGCTCTTTCAACTGGGCTCTCGAAACGGCAGGCCGGCCGCCTGCTGATGCTCCCTGGCATGAAGGTTCGATCCGCTACGCCAAGGAGAAAGGTTACTGGACAGCGGAAGACCAGGCCTGGCACGACACCCGGCTCGCGCGGCTCGAGAAGGTCATTGAGGTCTGGGACATGGCCAATGCCGATTTCGACGCCATGCGTGTCGAGAAGCGGGAGAAAAAGGAGAAGGTGGACGTTGCCGCGGAATGGCCTGCCTGGTGGCAGCGTTACCGCGACAAGCATCTGTAAATCGTCCACATTTCGTAACGGCACTCCCCCGTCCGCTAAGGGCGGGGGAGTTTCTTGCGAGTTTCTCGACATGGTGGAGAGGCCGACATGACTGACGCCACGGCACCATCGGGACCGCCGGTTCGCGGCAAGGGCAAAATCGCCCGCCCGCTAATTCTGGTTTTTGGTTTCGTAGGAATTTTCCTGCATATCAATCAGATCTATAATCTTCAGTTTTTTGTCGGCCATCTGATGATCGACACATCCTATTACTACATACTCGTAGCGCTGTTCCTCTCTTTGGTATTTGTGATTTATCCGGCGCGCAAGAACGCCTCCCACCGGATACCTCTTTACGACTGGGCCCTATTTGCCACGGCCATCGCGACGGGTTTGTATCTCGCCTGGAACGGTGAACGCATCATCCAGGAGGGGTGGGACATACGGGCTCCGAATGACGCTACGATCATCGCGGGCCTTGTCTGCTTCCTGGCGCTGGAGGCGGTGCGCCGTATCGGCGGGTGGATCCTGTTCGCGATTTGCGGCTTCTTCTTCCTCTACCCGCTATTTGCCGAACAAATGCCAGGCTTCATGTGGGGGCCGGAAAGTCCGTTCGAGGAGGTCGTGCGGGTCCATGCTATGGGCACGGAAAGCATTATCGGCGTGCCTATGCGCGCTGTGTCGTCGATCCTGATCGGGTTCCTCGTCTTTGGCTCGGCACTTGCAATCACTGGCGGTGGTGAGTTCTTCATGTCCTTTGCCACAGCTCTCATGGGTACGACACGCGGCGGGCCAGCCAAGGTCGCCGTGCTTTCCAGCGGCTTTTTCGGTTCTTTGTCTGGCAGCGTCATTTCCAATGTCGTGACGACCGGCAAGCTCACCATCCCGACCATGCAGCGCACTGGCTACCCGCCGACCTATGCTGCTTCGGTCGAGGCCTGTGCCTCCACGGGCGGTGCGCTCATGCCGCCGGTGATGGGGGTCGTTGCGTTCATCATGGCCGAGATCCTCAACATCTCCTATGCGACGGTCGTAATCGCCGCGCTTGTGCCTGCTGTGCTGTTCTACTTGGCGCTTCTGCTCCAGGCGGATAATTTCGCGGCCCGTAACGGCCTTGTGGGGCAAGATCGATCAGAGATACCAAAACTTCGCACTGTGTTTGCTGACGGCTGGCATTTCCTCTTCAGCCTTGCCGTATTGATTTACCTGCTGATCTGGGTCGGAGTAGAGAGTCAGGCGCCCTATTACGCCACCCTGGTGCTGCTGTTTTCCTCGGCGGTCATGTCCTGGCTGGTGCCGGGGCGCATCCCCTTCCGCCCCGCTCGGCTCTTGGACCTGCTCGATGATGCGGCGCGCAATGTGGCTAATATTGTCGGCATATTGGTCGGCATCGGCATGATCGTCGGCGCACTTTCCTTCACCGGCGTCGGCCCCGCCTTTTCGAGCGAACTCGTGCTGCTTGCCGGCAATGATGTTCTGCTGCTGCTTGTCATGGGTGCGATCACGAGTTTCGTGCTCGGCATGGGAATGACGGTCAGCGCCTGCTACATCTTTCTCGCAATCGTGCTGGGCCCGGCGCTGCAAGAAGCGGGCTTGAATGTCATCGCGAGCCACTTGTTCATCCTCTATTGGGGGATGCTCTCCTACATCACTCCACCTGTGGCGCTGGCGGCAGTCGCGGCCTCGACCATCTCCGGCTCGAATCCGCTGCGCACCGGCTTCAAGGCGATGCGTATGGGTATCATCAATTTCATCTTGCCCTTCCTGTTCGTGCTGACGCCGACGCTGATCCTTGAGGGTGAATTCTTCGATATCCTGCACGATACCGGCACGGCGATCATCGCCGTCTGGCTGATGGCTGCAGGCTTCGAAGGTTGGCTCTACGGCATAGGACGCATCGAGTGGCCGCTGCGCGTACCGTTGCTTGCGGCCGCTGCTGCTTTCCTCTTCCCCGGCCTTGAAACTGATGCTGTTGGGCTTGCTATCCTGATCGCAGTCTTCGTCGCTGGCCGGTTCATGAAAAGGCAAGTGCTATAGTCAGTATGGCCAAGACGCCCGCCTGACTGGCTGCTGTTTCACCGCGCGGCCAGTACGGCGGCCAGGGCGAGAGCGGCCGCAGCCATGAGAGAGGGGGCGAGATAGCTGCCCGTCCCGTCATGGAGCATGCCGCCCAGCGCAGGGCCGGTCATCTGTCCCAGGCCGAAGGCCGCGGTCATCAAGGCAAGATTCCGCCGTGGATCACCTACTGAAAGACGGCGCGCATTGACAAGGCCAAGTGCCGTCAAGCCCATGAAGGTGCCGCCTAGCAGAGCGGCTGCCAGCAGCACAGGCCATATGCTGCCGCCCAGCACGCTTAGCAATACGCCGGCCGCCTCGACGAGGCAGGCCGACGCAAAGGCTCGCTCATTGCCCCAGCGCCGCCCAGCCCATCCCCAGAACGCGACCGATGGCACCGCAGCCAGCCCGACACACAACCAGACGACAGGCTCCGCCGGTTGCAGGGCTGGGTCGGCGCGTACCATGTCGGAAATGAACGTAGCGGTGATGATATAGCCGAAACCGAACAGCCCGTAGGCAAACGCGAATCGGTGGAAGCTAACCCTGTTGCCGCTGCCGCCAACCGCCGCTTTTACTGACGCAGGACTTCGCTGCCCCCACAGCAGCAGGAAAACAGGGACCGCAAGTGCCAGCGAAACTATACCGCAGACGAGCCAAGGTCCCTGCCAGTCTCCGTCTCCGGAGGCGGCAGCCGGCACGGCAAGAGAGGAGACCGCGATACCGACACCGACGCCTGCATAAACCGCCGTGGCCCAGGCCGCCTGCCCGGTAGCGGCAAGTCGATCCATCGTCAACGACGAGGCAAGCACCATCGCCAGAGCCGCAACGCCTCCGTTCAGGAAGCGCAGGACGAGAAAGACGCCCAGGTTTGTTGTCAGCCCCATAGTTCCGGTCGTGGCCGCGCTCATTGCCAGCGCGCCCAGCAGCCAGAGACGCGCATCCCCTGGCGCGGGCCGCCATGCCGCCGCCAGCGCACCCAGTAGATAGCCCAGGAAATTAGCAGACGCGATAAGCCCCGCCTCGGATTTGCTGAGCCCGAGTCCTGTCGTCATGTAGGGCAGGATTGGCGTATAGACGAAGCGTCCGATCCCGATAGCGACCGCGAGTGCAAGACAGCCCGCCAGCGCCACTGCCGCCGGAGGGCGGAGTGCCCCTGTGCTAGTGCCGCCGCCGGAGGACGTCACGCCGTGGAGCCGCCGTCCACCGCCAATGTCGTGGCCCTAATAAATGAAGTCTCGTATGAGAGCGGGTAGAACGCCGCGTTGGCGATCTCCTCCAGCCGGGCCAGACGCCCCACGCCGGAGCCCATAGCTGTCACGATCCCGCATTTGTTCTTCATTCGCATCTGTCGTTCACCTTGCGAAAGACTGCATTTGCTCCGTGGTGGGGACTGCTCCTGCCTTCACGCCGCCCTCGCTTCTCTTGCATGGACGCCGCCGCGTGGCCCCGTGTTCAGCCGATCGGCAAAGGCCGGGGCCAGAGGCCGGCCGTTCGGGATATTCATCCAGAGCCGAAGCAGCAGCCGGTGGCGGCCCGGGTCGCCGCTATCCCGGTATCCGGCGCGCCCGTGGAGGATGGCGTGATTGTTGAGCCACTGGATGTCACCTGGACGAAAATCCATCTCGAGGCGAAAGCGTGGGTCGAGTGCCAGCCGCTCCACCATCTCGACCGCTTCTTGCTCCTGTTCGGAGAGACAGCGGCCAAGCTTGCGCTGCCCGTCCTCAATCTGCTTGCGGTTGAATCGACAGGAAAGCCGCCCCGCATACCAGGAAAACACCGGAATGCGCGCCCGCGTCACCTCGTTCGCTGCCCCTGTCGGTCCCTTGCCGGCAAGGTCGATGCGGAAGCCCGCCGCGAGTGGATCGACCAGATCAGGCCGGGTTGCGAGTATTTCGTTGTAGATGGCGCCCGAGGACGCAATCAGACTCTCGCCGCCCGCCGCCGCCGGGCGAATGCAGAGCAGCCCCACCACATCCGCCGTGTCGCAATGCGGCCCGATTTCGGAATTGGTAGTGTGGCCGCGCACATTGTTATCGGTATAGTCGAAGCCCCGGTCGTAGACCTCGCCGATCAGCGCGCCGGCGGAGTTCTGGGAGATTGTTCTTCCCATATGCTGGGCGAGGCCCCAATAGACGTCTCGCAGCGCCTGCGGATCAAGCCCCAGCCGGTCGAGGCCGCGCATCAGCACGAAACCGCGCCCGTTCTCTAGTTCGTCCACCATGTCCGCTAGGCGCAGGCTGAGCGCGGGCAGTGGGAAATCCGCCTTGCCGAACCCGGGCGCACCGAAGCGACGCGGCAGCGCGGCACAGATTTCATCCAGTTCCGCGTCGGAGAATTGCCGTATCCAGTCGTCGCGTCCTTCCATGTCCTCGCGTCGCCAGACGCTCGGATGGTCAAGCGGTCTCCTGAGCGTCATGCCCGCCTCTCCTCTACAACCCCGTCTGCGAGCAACGCGTCAACCTCTTCATCACTGAGGCCTGCCTCTGAAAGCAGGGTGCGTGAATGCTCACCCAGATGTGGTGCAGGGCCGGAGGGCGCAGGTGTTTTGCCGTCGAAGGCATAGGGCGTTCCGTGAATCTGGAAACCCTCGCCCGGCTGCGCCGGATCCGGGACTACCGAGACGAAACCACGCCCTTGCATGCACGTCTCTGCTAACACCTCCGGCACGGTGCGTATCTTACCGGCTGGCACGCCGGCTTCGTTTAGTGCCCGCTCCCAATGCGCAGCGTTCTTCTGCTTGAGGCAGGCTGCGATCGTGTCGCGCACGTGGCTGAGATCCACTGCCGGGTCTCGCCAGGCGAGGGGATCGAACACCGTTTCAAGCCCCTCAAGTCCGAGCGCCTCGCAAAGGCTACGGAATTGCGCCTGCGTGTTGGCGGTCAGTACAACCGGCGCATCAGCCGTCTCGTAGACGCCCGACGCTGGGGAGCCGGAAGAGGCCGTGTTGCCGATGCGCGGCGGCATCTGGCCGGTGCTGAGGAAACCGTGGACGGGTGTTGCCATCATGGCGAGCGTCGCTGCGGTCATTGACACATCTATATGACGGCCCTGGCCCGTGGCGTTCCGTTCGATCAGTGCAACGCAGATTGCCGTGAACGCGGCGTAGCCGGCTGCCGTGTCGGCCATTGGGAAGCCGATCTTGATGGGTGGGTCGCCGTCCTCGCCCTGAGTCCACATCGCGCCCGACACACCCTGTACGATATGGTCATAGGCCGGGCGCCAAGCCCAGTCCGGATGGCGTCCATAGCCGGAGAGCGAACAATAGACTGCGCGTCGGTTCAGCGCCTGCACGGCATCCACCCCGAGGCCGAGCCGTTCCATCACACCGGGCCGGAAGTTTTCCACCACAATATCGGCCCCGGCGATCAGGCGGAGGGCCGTATCGCGTCCTTCCGGCCATCGTTTGAGATCTAGAGCCAGCGAACGCTTGCCGGCATTGATTGCGAGGAAAGCCGTGCCCAATCCGTCTGCCGCACGAGCCGATTCGCCACCCATACGCCGCAATTGATCACCCCGGCCGGGCGGTTCGACCTTCACGACATCCGCCCCCAGCATCGCTAGTTGGAAGGTCGCGAGTGGTCCCGCAATGACATGCGTGAAATCGATGACCCTGAGGCCCTCAAAAGGCAGCCGCTTTGTCATGCAGGGCTCCCACATCTGTGCCGTACCAATAAACCTTACCCTGGCCCGGCGGGCGCCGATATGAGAATGTCGCGCCCGTCATGCAACAGCGACCCGTCGTCCGGCTGCTGCCCGGCCGCCAGAAGCGCCTCCGGGCGGGGCATCCCTGGGCATATGCCAATGAAATCGCTATGTCGGCGGCGGAGCGAGCGCTGCCACCCGGAACGCTCGTGCGGCTGGAGAGTGCCGATGGCCGGGCGCTGGGCGTGGCAATGTTCAACCCCCGTACGCTCGCCGCAATCCGCTTGCTCGACCCGGACCCGAACCGGGAGATTGATGCCGAATGGTTCGCGGAACGGCTCAGCGCTGCTCTTGCGCTCAGGCAGCGGTTTGGCCTCTCTCCCTGGTGCCGGGTCGCCCATGCCGAGGCCGACGGCTTGCCGGGCTTGATTGTCGATCTCTTCGGCAATGTGGCGACAGTGCAAATCAACAGTGCAGGTATGGCGCGACTGGAGGCGCCACTGGTCGAGGCGCTTCGCAGGACGCTCAACCTGGAAGCGCTCGTCTTCCGCAATGACAGCGCCCAGCGTGGTCTGGAGGGGCTGGAGGCGGAGACCAGGCTTGTCTTCGGCACGGTCTCCGGACCCATCGATCTTATGGAAAGCGGCTGCCGCTTCCTCTGTGACCCGCTTGGCGGCCAGAAGACCGGCTGGTTCTACGACCAGCGTGACAATCGTGCCTTCGTAGCAGAGTTGGCGAAAGACGCCCGGGTGCTGGACCTCTACGCTTATCTTGGCGGCTTCGGCATAAGGGCAGCGCTGGCCGGTGCGCGCGAAGCCGTGCTGGTGGACCGTTCGCGCCCGGCGTTGGAGCTTGCTGCCCGGGCGGCGGCGCTGAACGGTGTTGACGGGCGGGTCCGCATGGAAAGGGCTGATGCCTTCGCCTTCCTCGAGGCTGCAGAGCCGGAGAGTTTCGATCTCGTCATCGCCGACCCGCCGGCTTTCGTGCGTGCGCGGAAGGATTTGGGTGCGGGCCTGCGTGGTTATCGCAAACTCGCGCGTCTTACTGCCGAACTTGTCGCGCCGGGCGGTTTCCTCCTCGCCGCTTCCTGTTCACACAATGTGACGACGGATGCCTTTGCCGCCGAGGTTGCGCGCGGCCTGGCATTGGCGGGGCGAAGGGGCCGCGTGGTGCGCGTGGCCGGCGCGGCCCCCGACCACCCGGCACATCCGATGCTGTCGGAATCCTCTTACCTGAAGGCAATGGCACTGCAATTGGACTGAGTAGTCGGTCAGTCTAGAATCTCGAAATGTGCTTCGGTCGGTTCGCGTCCTACACCATTGATCGGCAGGATATCCTGTGGGCAGGCCGAAAAGGCAACAACGACATCGAGATTGGCCTCGAAGCATACATAATCGCCTGGCTTTGTAACTGGCGCGGCGAAGGCGAGGCCGCCGCCTTCCTCCCAGGGAATGTTCATGAACAGATTGAGCGGTGAGGGCGTCTCCGGCGGCGTCAGTCCGAGCTCATAAAGGGCGGCGGCGAGATTGTCGGTGCAGTTGTCGTGATATTCCGTGCAGCCGAGCAGGCCGTATCGGTAATTGTCGCAGGCTGCAATGAGTGTGTCGTGGATACCAGGCGAAGTGTCCTCGATAAGCGTGAGAATCGCCCGGCGGCGGTTGCTGTAAAGCGCGTCGCCTATCTGTGGACGCATCTTCGTCAAAGTGGCGCGGGTGTGTTCCATGGACATGAATTCGCGAAGGTCGTGCTGCGCGAAGGCCCAGCTATCGACCACCTGTTCCCCATGCGTGTTGACGACCTTTATCTTCTGCCCCTTGCGGGCGAACGTCGCCTTGCCTCTGCGTGCAGGGATGGTCCGAAGCCCGGACATCACATGCCTCCCATGTTGACCCGAGGCGGTAAGATGAAGTGGATTGTCGGGCCGGGTCAAGACACCCCCTCTTCGACAGTGTGCGGGCGGTGCGCGCTTTCGCTGCGTTGACCGGAGAAATCGCTTATGGCGTCATTGATCCTGACGGCAGCATGGAGGAGGAGTCCATGCCCAGGGACCGTGGAAACGAACTACCGCGTTATGATGCACCAAGCCGACCGCTTTGGGCCTATCCTCGACTGCGCCCCCGGCGCAACCGCCAGGCTGGCTGGACGCGGGCGCTGGTCGCCGAACACCGGCTAGGCCCTGAGGATTTTATCTGGCCGCTCTTTGTCACGGATGGTGAGAATGTAGCGGCGCCGGTGCCGTCCATGCCCGGCGTCTGCCGCTGGTCGGTCGAGCTGCTTGTCGAGCGCGTGCGCGAGGCGCGGGATGCTGGCATTCCGGCGGTGGCGCTGTTCCCCTATGTCGATCCGGCGCTGAAGACCCCCGACGGCGAGCATGCGCTCGACCCCGATAATATCATTTGCCGGGCGATTCGTGCTGTAAAGGAAGGTGTTCCGGAGATAGGCGTCGTTTGCGATGTGGCACTCGATCCGTTCACCACCCACGGCCAGGACGGGATTGTGCGTGGCGGGCGCGTCCTGAACGACGAGACGATCCATGTGCTTTGCGAGCAGGCACGGGTACAGGTCGAAGCTGGTTGCGATGTGGTCGCCCCGTCAGACATGATGGATGGGCGTATCGGAGCCGTGCGCGACACGCTCGATGCGGCTGGCCATGAGGATGCCTCGATCCTTGCCTATTCGACCAAATATGCCTCGGCCTTTTATGGGCCCTTCCGGGATGCGGTTGGCTCTGCCGACGCGCTCGGGGCTGCCGACAAGAAGACCTACCAGATGGACCCCGCCAATACGGAAGAGGCGCTGCGCGAAATCGCGGCCGACCTCTCCGAAGGCGCTGACATGGTGATGGTCAAGCCAGGTCTGCCCTATCTGGATGTCATCCACCGGGTGAAGGAACGCTTTGGCGCGCCGACGGTCGCCTACAATGTCTCGGGCGAGTATTCGATGCTGAAGGCGGCCGGCGAGCGGGGCTGGCTTGATTACGATCTCGCGCTGCTGGAGAGTCTGATGGCCTTCAAGCGCGCTGGTGCCGACGCCATCCTGACCTATGCCGCGATGGAAGCATGCCAGCTGCTTGCTGGCGAATAGCTTGCGGCATCTTCCGGCTCAAGGAGAGGGCAAACGAAGATGTTTTCTTCCATGCGGTCAGGGCCGCACTTGTCACCCCACAGGATCTCGTTCCCGGCGCCCCCGTGCAGCATGTCATTGTCTCGGTAACCGCTGATCGTGTCGTTGCCATCGCCCCCGTAGAGCGTGGCGTCACCTTGTTGACTATCTAGGATGTCGCCGCCGCCGATCATCAGGTCAAAACTGCCAGTGCCCTGCGAGATGTGAGAAGCCGGGAAGGTGGACATGTTCTCGGTGATGGAGTCGGCGATCACACCATAGAGTGTGATTGTGCCGCCGCTCCATTGCGTAAGGTCGATGAGAGCGACGGCTTGCGCATCTGGGTCGTCTGCGCGGGTTGGCAAGTCCGAGGTAGCCCCCTGAGATCGGATTGGTCCGCAGGGATCAGCGGCGAGTTTTTAGACGAGTGTTTTACGGCCGTACCCGTTCGGGATCACAGCGCTGGATCAGCGGTTGAGGTCAAGCGGCGCTAGAGCCAGCGAGACGGGTCATCTGGCCGGCGGTCAGTACGAGCAAGCCGAAAATGGGTGGCAGGCGACCTTTGTAGAGCCGCGCCTCGGACATGGCAGGCACCGAACTCGCCCTTGAGCCGGGCGTTTGTCCTCGCTCAAACAGTCAGGTAGCCGCCGTCAGCAGCTATGGTGACACCGGTGACATATTGCGAGAGGTCTGAAACTAGGAAGAGTACCGGGCCGGCGATATCCTCCGGCGTGCCTGGGCGGCCCATCGGGATATGGCGCATGAACCGCGCCAGCATGTCCGGGTTCTTCTGGATGCCCTCCTCGTTGAGCGGTGTGAAGATGAGTCCAGGTGCGACCGCATTGACCCGGATACCGAAGGGGCCGAGTTCCGCCGCCAGCCCCACAGTGAAGTTCCTCACTGCGCCTTTCGAGGTCGTATAGACGACCGAATTGGGCGTATGCACTGTGGACTGGATCGAGCCAGTGTTGACGATTCGGCCCTTGGTTTCCTTCAACTGCTCCAGGAAGGCGTGCGTCATGTAGAACAGGCTGTTCACATTGACCGCTATGGTGTCGTCCCAGTCCTGACGAGCCGTGTTGGACGAAAGTCCTGCTCGGCGCACGATGCCGGCATTGTTGAACAGGATCGAGGCAGGGCCGCCGAAATCCCTCCGCACGCGCCCAGCGAGTTTCTGGCAGGCTTCGGCGTCGGCCACATCCGACTCGTAGGCTCTGGCGGCGGAGCCTATCTGCTCCGCCACCGCGTGAGCCTTCGCGCCGGCAATATCGACGACAGCGATGCGGGCCCCTGCTTCCGCCAGCACATGCGCTGTGCCGCACCCGATGCCAGAGCCACCGCCGGTGATGATGGCAATATGACCGTCCAGTAAGCCCTGCGGGATGATCATCGAAGCACATCCTCGTCCACTGGTACGGTATACATCAGCAGTAGCCTCCACCTTCAGCGTAGATCACCTGACCGGTGACATAGGAAACCTCGCCGCTTGCGAGAAAGACAGCGACAGAGGCGATCTCGTCTGGCTCCGTCGGGCGCGCGACCGCGATATCGGGCCAACCGTAGCGCTCGACGGCAAGTGCCACTATGTCCCTGAGTTCACCGAAGTGAGTGACATCGCAGGTGGTCGCGGAGCAGACGGCGTTGTCATCGCAGATGGCGCGCGCGACCTTGTTCTCGAGGCGCATGGGCAATCCTTCCGGTAGCGAGAGTCTCGAACCCATTGCATTATAGCTGAGCCAGACGCTGGATCGCCATGACACACCCTATGACAGGCTGAGAGGGGGTGAGCTGACAGGCAAAAGTCCCATTGTTGTCATCCGGATGGCATCGAACCGGGCAGACGGGGGATGTTTTGACCGGGGCGTGTCTCCCCGCCCATATCAGAAGAGGTGTCGAAGGGAGCGGCATGGAGGATTTTTCACAACTGGGCCGGAAACGGCTGGAGCGGATAGCGACCGCTGGACACGAGGTGCGCGAGACGGTGCGTGCCCTAGCGAATACCGGCGACAATCCAGTCTCTGAAATGCTGCACCACCAGGCTCCATTCGCTGTGTGGGACCACTATCCCAAGGGCGATGTGTATGACTGGAAAACCCATAGCCAGTATTATTTCCACGCTCATCCGCCTTCCGAAAGCCGCTTTCCAGAGCACGGTCACTTCCATACCTTTCTCCGGCCGAAGGGCATGCCGATCGGGGTGAAGCCTGCACCGGTTGACGGGTTTGCCATGCCGGAAGACCCAAACGATGCGCTCAGCCACCTGGTCGCGATCTCGGTGGATGAGGACGGCCAGCCGCTGCGCCTCTTCACCACCAATCGCTGGGTGACGGGGGAAGTCTGGTACAATGCACGAGACGTGATCCGGATGCTCCCTCTGTTCAATATCGACCATGCGCAGCCCTCATGGCCAGCCAACCGCTGGGTGACGGCGATGGTAGCGCTGTTCCGCCCGCAGATCGAAAACCTGCTGCGCGAGCGCGACACCCGGGTGGCACTGCATGCCCGCTACCGCCCCGACTGTGATGTTTACGAAGACAACGACCTAGAGGTGACTTCGGTCGTCGATATCTCGGTGAACGACCAAATTGCAGCCGTGGAAGCCGCGCTGGCGGCGGCTTGAGGGCCTACCACTGCATGTAATGCAAGACAGGCACATGTAGCTGCGGGATTATCTGCGGCAGAATCGTAGCGTTCTAGGTCCTAATGAATACTGGATCGGAGTGGCTGAAACTGTGCGCCGCGCGCTCAGCTTCCTGCGCCGATCAACTCCGCATAGGCATCGTTTACCTCACCGATGATCTCGTCGTGCATGACACCCATGCAAGACCGGAATCCGTAAAGCCTGACATCACCGACGGCAGTGACATGCTTGCAGCCGTTATAGGCAGTGCGCGCTATGAATCGCGCACCGGACGTCTCGCGCCCCGGCTCGGCCTGACTCCATGCTGTCTGCCGTTCACTAGGTGTGGTCGGTCGGTCGGCGGGAACGCCGTTCAGCACATCGCGGACGATCCGGGTCGCGCCGACCTGATCCGGATGCTCATCAATCGTGTATAGGGCCGCTTGGCGGGCAGTGGTGGCGAGAAAGGCGAGATCCTCTCCATCCTGTGTCCGAGAGTCGCCGGCAACCGCCTGCGGTACGAGCATGACCGGCTCGCTGACCCGAACCGAAAGGCGCCGCACACCGTGTTCGTGCAGCACGGGCGCTGGCACTGTAAGCATGACTGCGGAATGGTCGCGCTCTGCTGTCAGAACGGCGCTGCTTTCGAGCGGTAGCACGACCTCGCTGCCGTCATTGCGATAACCAACCAGGCGGATCGCGCCCTGCTGGTCGGCCATCGCCAGAATGTTGTAGCGGTGTCCGAATTCTGGATTCGGGCGGTCGGGCTGTAGGCAGAAAGTGGATATCTCCGCCCGACAATCCGTGCCGGAACAGGCAAGATGCACTTCCCCGCCGCCCGCGGCGACCATCAGGGCCTGGGGTGCGGCAGCCGCGCTTCCAGCACCGAGAGCGAATGCGGCAGCGAGACCGGGCAATAGGCGACGCATCGGCTTGTTCCTCCTCTGTGTTTCCCGTCAGACTGCGACAGGATGAACCATGCTGCGCCTGCGGGAGCCGTCCGTCAATGCTCCGCTTCAGGCACCGAAAGTCTGCCAGTCAATCGGCTTCATTCGATCCAGACGTCGCTCCATGGTAGGCATCGGGTATTTGAGGCTGGTCGCGCAGTTGAACAATACAGTTCGCACCCCGGGCGCGAGTCGGCCTTCCGTCATCGCGCGCTTCCAGGCAGCATAAGTGGCCGCGCCCTCTGGACAGAGCAGCAGACCTTCCTCGCGTGCCATGTCCGCCTGCGCCTCTTTGATCTCGTTATCCGACACAGCCACTGCATAGCCGCCGCTCTCGCGTACCGCATCAAGGATGAGAAAATCGCCGAGTGCCGCCGGCACGCGAATGCCCATGGCAATGGTCTCCGCATTCTCCCAGCGTTCGGCATGGCGCTCGCCGCGTTCGAAGGCGCGCACGATTGGCTGGCAGCCTTCCGCCTGCACAGCTATCATCTGTGGGCGCTCTGGACCGATCAGGCCGATGGCCTCCATCTCGTCAAAGACCTTCCACATGCCGATGAGCCCAGTGCCGCCGCCTGTCGGGTAGAAGATTGCGTCGGGCAGCGTCCAGCCGAATTGTTCGGCCAGTTCAAGACCCATCGTCTTTTTGCCCTCGATCCGGTAAGGCTCTTTCAGGGTCGAGCAATCGAACCAGCCCATTGCGTCGCGGCCCTCACCAACGAGCTTGCCGCAATCGTCGATATAGCCGTTCACCCGCCAGACCGCGGCGCCCTGGAGCGCGATCTCGCGTACATTCACCTCCGGCGTGTCGGACGGGCAGAATACGAAAGCCTCCATGCCTGCCCGTCGACAATAAGCTGCGAGCGCTGCACCTGCATTGCCATTGGTCGGCATGGCGATTCGCTGGACGCCGAGTTCCTTCGCCATTGACACGGCCATCACCAGGCCGCGCGCCTTGAAAGAGCCCGTCGGCAAACGCCCTTCATCTTTGACATAGAGGCCCTCGCCGGCGCGCGACACAGGCACGAGCGGCGTCATCGCCTCGCCGAGGCTGACGACATTTTCTAGCCGGCGCACCGGTAAAAGTTCGCGGTAGCGCCACATAGTTGGCGCGCGCTTCGCCAGCGCGTCCCGCGTCAGAGAGACCGCTGCGCTCTCCAGGTCATAGCGTGCCAGCAGCGGTTTGCCGGCGGCAGACAGGTTGTGCAGTTGGTCGGCCTTCAGCCGTTCTCCGGTATAGCTGCATTCTAGATGCGTCGCGAAACTCGGCGTGTCTGGCGCGTCCGGCTGCATCGCTCTCTCCCTGGCATCGGTAACCGAGGATTAGCAGATTCCGGACGCAGCGCCACCAGGAGACCTCCTCATGCGCCTCGAATCTGCCGAGTTCAGCCTCGGTTCGTGATCTTCCCGCCCGGGGCCAGTTGCCCGGCACCGGGAGCTCAGCTTCACCAGTGCAGATCGTGACCCCGGTGAGAAATCCGGGTTAAGTTGGATTGACCGGTGGCAGCGGGGAATGTGGATCAATGCCAATCTCCCTCATTAAAAGCGGGGTCTACGCGCCCCTCTTTGGTTTAGAGGCAATGCGGGCTGTGTTGTCTGAGTGCGGGCAGGCGCAGAAATGGTTGGGGCTCGAAGTGTCGCAGAGGGTGGATCGGCTGCCCGCCAGTCGCGCGCCCCGGAGATGAGGGCACCCGACCGGCGCACAGCCGCCCGTAACAATATCGCCGGCGTACTCTGGATGTGCCTCACCGTGCTTTGCTTCATGGCCATGGCTGTCGCCGGTCGGCAGCTTTCGGACACTATGTCTACAGCGCAGATCATGGTACTGCGCAGTTTCGTTGGACTACTTGCTACCCTGCCGCTTGCACTTGCGGCTGGCCCCATCGGCACGCGCCGCCCGCTGCTGCATTTTGCCCGCAACGGCATCCATTTCATCGGGCAATATGCCTGGTTCTACGGCATCGCGGTGTTGAGCTTCGTCGATGTGAGCTCGCTGATGGCGACCACACCGATCTGGGCTACGATGTTCGCGATTGCCTTTCTCGGCGAGCGCGCGGGCTTCCGGCGTTGGGCAGTGGTTGCGCTCGGCTTCGTGGGCGTGCTCGTCATCCTCCGCCCGCACGCTGTGTCGGTCGACTGGGCGGCGCTGGTCTGCATTTTCGGTGCTGCCGGCTATGCAGGCGCCAATGTGCTTTCGAAACAACTCATGCGCACGGACACGCCCATCCAGATTGTCTTCTACATGATGGTGATCCAGCTCCCTATTGCCACGCTCGCTAATTGGGGCCAGTGGACGCCGGTCGCTTGGGAGGATGCCGGCTGGATCGCCATTGTTGGCCTCACCGGTGTGCTCGCACATCTCACCATGAACCAGTCCATCCGCCTCGGCGACATCTCGGTCGTGGTGCCGGTCACTTATATCCAGCTTCCATTGCTAGGCACGGTCGGCTTCATCTTCTATTCGGAGATGCCGGAGATGATGGTGCTCGTGGGCGCCTGCATGATCGTCGCCGGTGCCTGGTGGAACATCGCCGCTGAGAGCCGGATTGCCAGGGGACATTGAAGGGGCTGCCGCCCGTGGATTTAGGCCGGGTTCTGCCGGGCGAATCGGCCACGCACGCGGAAGCGCTCGAGATAGGTCGGGATGACGGTCTCTATATCCTTCGGTTCGATACCAAGTGCCGCGAAGCCGGCCGCGCCCTCGGGCACGACATTATCGTATTTCAGCAATTCGACCTGGTCCGGCGTAATCGGCGCACCCGGCATGAACTGGAGGAAGGTAGCCTTGGCTTGCATGATCTGGAACGGCACTGGGACCAGCAGGCGTTTGCGGCCCGTCTCAGCCAGCAGCAATTCCATCAATTGCCTGAAAGTGTATATTTTCGGGCCGCCGAGTTCGAATAAGCCGCCCGGCCGGTCTAGCGCCGCGACCGCCGCATCTGCAACATCGCCTACATACACCGGCTGGAATCGAGTCAAGCCGCCTCCGACGAGCGGCAGCGCTGGGGCGATTCGGGCCAGAAGCGCAAAGCGGTTGAAGAAATTGTCTTCCGGCCCGACGACAATGCTGGGCCTAAGGATCGCCACCGGCGCGAAGGCCTCGCGCATCGTTGCTTCTCCGGCGGCCTTGGAGCGGGCATAATCCGCCGAGGACTCCGCATCTGCCCCAATGGCGGAGATATGTACGAGGTTGCTGACACCCGCCTCGGCCGCCGCCGTCGCGACCGTCCGTGCGCCCGCCGCATGGATTGCGCCGAAGGACTGCGCCCCCCGGCTGACCAATACGCCCACGCAATTGATCGCGGCGTCGACACCGTCTAGCGCCGCGCGCACGCTCGCCGGGTAGCGCAGGTTGGCTTGTACCGGCACGATCTGGCCGACGCCACCTGCGGGCTTGAGGAATAGCGCCCGTTCCGGATCCCGGCAGGCGACCCGAACGCCTGCGCCAGCCGCTGCTAGCCGTTTGACGATGTAGCGCCCGAGAAAGCCGGCACCACCGAACACCGTTATCCGCATTCCCTGCATGACTGTCCCTGGACCCTATCCAGCTACGCTGGAGTGTAGCGCACGGCTTCCCCGCAGCAAAACGCTTCGGTAGGCTGCACGGCGCAGGAACCGACAGGGAGAGCCAAGTCATGGCCGGGCCGCAATTGCGTAGCCGAAACTGGTTCAACGATCCGCACGATCCGGGAATGACCGCACTCTATATTGAGCGGTACATGAACTATGGTATCACGCGAGAGGAGCTACAGTCTGGCAAGCCCATTGTCGGCATCGCGCAGACGGGCTCTGATCTTTCGCCCTGTAACCGTATCCACCAGACTCTGGCCGAGCGCATGCGTGCCGGCATTCGCGAGGCGGGCGGCGTTGCCATCGAATTCCCTGTCCATCCGATCCAGGAAAGTGGCCGCCGCCCGACCGCCGCAATCGACCGCAATCTCGCCTATCTCGGCCTTGTCGAGGTGCTGCATGGCTATCCTATAGACGGCGTCATCCTGACCACGGGCTGCGATAAGACCACGCCGGCAATGATTATGGCGGCGGCGACGGCGAATCTGCCAGCCATCTCGCTGAACGGCGGCCCGATGTTCAACGGCTGGTGGAAGGGCAAGCGCGTCGGCTCCGGCACCATCGTCTGGGAGGCGCGCCGGCTGCAGGCGGCGGGCGAGATAGGCTACGAGGAATTCATCGAGATGGTGGCGTCCTCGGCCCCTAGCTCCGGTCATTGCAACACTATGGGCACGGCCTCGACGATGAATTCGCTCGCCGAGGCGCTCGGCATGTCGCTGCCGGGCTCGGCCGCGCCCCCCGCGCCGCATAAGGAACGCGCGCAATACGCCTATGAGACCGGCCGGCGTATCGTCGCCATGATCCATGAGGATCTGACGCCAGATCGCATCCTGACTCGGGCCGCCTTCGAGAACGCCATCGCTGTCAACAGCGCCATCGGCGGCTCCACCAATGCACCGATCCACATCAACGCTATTGCCCGGCATGTGGGCGTCGAACTCGCGCTAGAAGACTGGCAGGATTGCGGCTACGATATCCCGCTCCTTGTCAACTGCCAGCCGGCGGGCGATTATTTGGCCGAGGATTACCACCGCGCGGGTGGTGTGCCTGCGGTTATGGGCGAATTGCTGCGAGCCGGCCGGCTGAACGGCGAAGCGCTTACCGTCACCGGCAGGACCGCAGCCGAGAATACTGGCCCGGCGGCGCCACTCGACGAGGATGTCATCCGTCCTTACGCCCGCCCGCTGAAGGAGCACGCCGGCTTCGTCGTCATGGGCGGCAACCTGTTCGACGCCGCCGTGATGAAGACGAGCGTTATCTCCGAGGATTTCCGCGCGCGCTTCCTGTCGAACCCAGACGATCCCGACGCTTTCGAGGGCCGTGCCATCGTGTTCGACGGGCCGGAGGACTACCATGCGCGCATCGACGACCCGACGCTCGGTATCGACGGGACGAGCATATTGGTGATGCGTGGTGCGGGGCCGGTCGGTTATCCAGGCTCCGCCGAGGTCGTCAACATGCAGCCGCCGACAGCGCTGATTCGGGCGGGCGTGCGCGAATTGCCGACCATCGGCGATGGCCGCCAGTCGGGAACGTCGGGTAGTCCCTCGATCCTAAATGCGAGCCCGGAAAGCGCGGTCGGCGGCAATCTCGCTATATTGGAGACGGGCGACCGGCTGCGTGTGGACCTGCGCAGGCGCCGTGTCGATATCCTGCAACCGGAGGATGTGCTTGCTGCCCGCCGCGGCGCCTACAACCCCCCGGCACTGGAGAATCACACGCCGTGGGAGGAGCTTTACCGCAGCCATGTGGGTCAGCTTGCGGAGGGCGGCTGCCTAGAGTTTGCCACCCGCTACCGCCGCGTTGCTGCCTCGCCACCCCGTCATTCGCATTGAGGGCGATTGCACACTTGCTCTGGGCGGGGCTTGTCGGGAGGCCCCTGCGATGTGTCATGTTGTATCGTGGGTCTGCAACCACCGAGACCGACATTTGATTCAGCTTCCGGTCTGAACCGTCTCAACCTATTTATCTGACCTAAGGAATCGTATTACCACTGCCCCGCAGGTGTTAACGATAGCGGACCGATGGGTGACGAGCGGGCCCGGATTGAGCCCGCATCGAACGCGACGACCGCGACCTCCTTGCAGATCTCCAACTTTTCGATGCCGACGCACTTCTGCTCAAGGTTGGGATTCGTCAGCGGCAGCGACGGAATCGTCCGCCAAGCCGCCCGCAGTCTCGGCCTGCCCGGACGGAATTGTCGCGGCCGCTCAGTGGCGAATTCCGAGA
>JAPORR010000203.1 GCA_026710105.1 Alphaproteobacteria bacterium | reverse complement strand
GACGACATCCTCGATCACTGCTGCCTGGAACAAGCTCGTCTCACAGCGCATCACCTCCATCGGGACACGAAAATGGGCCCATGGGTTCTAAACCGCAATCCGCTAATGTATCGTACAACTAGCAATACAGAATGCTTGATTGGACTGGAATGGCTTAACGCCGCTCAAGTAATTCCTTGAGATCATCCATCTGGCACTGTATGGCCTCCATGCGTTGCATCAGAAGCGAAGCCTCGGCCTCGGAGATGGCGTGGATTTCTTCCTTGAGCGCTGCAGACTCAACCTGGCTCTGCTCGGTCATGGCGTTGACGATCACAGCGATGAACAAATTGATGACGGCAAAGCTGGTCATCAAAATGAACGGTACGAAGACCATCCAGGCACCGGGGAACTGCTCCATCACCGGGCGCACGATACCCATGGACCAGCTTTCCAGAGTCATGATCTGGAACAGGGAATACATGCTGTCGCCGATCGTGCCGAACCAATCCGGGAACGCCTTGCCGTAGAGCTTGGTTACCATGACGGCGAAGACATAGTAGACTAGCGCGAGAAGGGCGATCACACTGGAAACGCCCGGAATCGCCGCCATCAGGGCCATCACGACCTTACGCATCGAAGGCACGATGGCAATCAGCCGTAGTACGCGCAGAATGCGCAATGAGCGAAGGACGGCGAGGTCGCCACTTGCCGGTGCCAGCGCGATGCTGACGATGACGAAATCGAAGATATTCCAGCCGCTGGTGAAATAGCGCCAGCCGAAGGCGAATAGCTTGGCCAGCAGTTCGGCGACGAAGAGCGCAAGCACAACCTTGTCGAGGAACAGTAGTAATGGGCCAGCGCGCTCCATAACGCTGGGCGAGGTTTCTAGGCCGAGGGTGATTGCGTTGAAGACGATGACTGCCGTGATCGCGCGTGTGATCCGCGCACTCTCCATGAAGACACCCACTTGGCGGCGCGTCCTGTTGAGTCGCGAGTTCGGCTCCGGCAGCATGGTCATCGCTTACCCGTCAGCAGGTTTTAGAGGTCATGGATTTTGCTTCCGAGCATGCCGATCGCTGCCTTTGGACAGGTCTTCATCGCAAGCCGGTATCAAGGTGGGGCATGAGAGCTCGGCTTGCCGGATGCAGCGGCAGCCTTGCGATCGGACGCAAGCTCATCAATCGCCGTCCGCTGCCACAAGGGCACCCCCATCCGGTAGGCGGCCCGGCCGATCAGATGGGCACCCACCGGTGCGGTAAGAAGCAGAAAGATGATCGCGAGGACAGCGCGGGCAATGATTCCGCTTTCTGCGAAGTGGACAGCCACTGCCATAAGAATGAGGCCGCAGCCCAAGGTTCCGGCCTTGGTCGAGGCATGCATGCGAATCAGCACGTCCGGCAGGCGCAGAATACCGATGGCCGCCACCAAGGCGAACAGCCCGCCGGCAAGTACCAACAGCGCCGTCAGTATCTCAGTCATTGGCGTCGTCGATCCTTTTCTCGGCTTGGGCAGCTGCCAACTCTTCCCTGGACGCGCTACGGCGCTCGGCAAAGCGAGCAAGCGCGACCGTGGCTAGGAAAGCCACCAAGGCCAGAGCGATAGCGACATCGAGAAAGGCGTCATTGTCCCAGGCAATAGCGAAGAGGGCGCAGAACGCAACCGCCAGCACGGTGATGAGATCCAGCGCCACCACCCGGTCTGGCAGGCTCGGACCCCGCGCCAGCCGCAAGACGGCCAGAGAAGCCGCCAGTATGACCATAATGAAGGCAGCATCGACCGCCAGGCTGAGAACCGAACTTCCCTCTGGCATCACTCGAGCGCCTCCAGCACGTAGCGTTCCATGCCCTCCTTCAGTTCGCGGCGCAGGGCGTCCGGATCGTCGACGAACATGGCGTGGACATAGAGTGTCTTCCCGTCTGGCGAGAGATCCAGGCTCAGGGTGCCCGGGGTCAGCGAGATCAGGTTGGCGACCAACAGAATCTCACCTTCGCCGCGCGCGTCCAGAGGGATCGTGATGATGCCAGGACAGGCGAGGTGGGATGGTGTGATTACGTCCCAGACCACACGCATGCTGGAAACGACGAGCTCGTAGATGAACATCATCGCGAGGCGCAACACCCGCCAGACTCGCTCGAAATATACGGTTCTGGCGAAGAGCGGACGGGCCACCCAGAGTGCCAGATAGCCCACGACATAGCCAATGAGGAGATTGGTGAGCGTAAAGTTGCCGATCAGGGCCGCCCAGCTCAGGGCTAGAAAGGCGTTGAGACCGAAAATGCTCACGGCACCCCCCCCAAAACCGCGGCAACATAGGCCGTCGGGTCAAGCAACTGGTTGGCGGCCCGCTCAGCAAAGATGATGAGGGCCTCGGGGAAGAGGCCGATGACCATCGTCAGTCCGGCCAGCGCCGCGACCGGCAACAACAGCACCGTCCGTTCGCGCAGTGCAAGGTGGGTCAAGGCGGGCACAATGTCCTCGGGATGGGATTTCCAGAAGGCCTGCGCCCAGATCTTGGTCATGGAAAAGACCGTCAATAAACCGACCACCAAGGCCGCGCCTGCGACAGCATAAGCGCCGACATCGAGGCTGGCCTTGATGAGCAGATATTTCGCCCAGAAGCCGGAAAGCGGCGGAAATCCGGCCAAGGAAAAGGCCGGCACCAGAAACAACACCGCCAGCAGCGGGCTCGCCCGATAGAGCCCGCCAACGGCCGGAAGCTCGAACGATCCGGTAAGCCTGCGGGCGATGCCGCTGATAAGGAAGAGATTCGCCTTCACGATGATGTGGTGGACCAGATAGAAGACCGCGCCCACCAGAGCAAGTGGCGTATAGAGCGCCAAGCCCAGAACCATGTAGCCGATCTGACTGACAATATGGAACGACAGGATCTTGCGAAACTCGTTCTGCGCCGCCGCGCCGAGAACGCCGGTGACCATGGTCAACACGGCAATAACCAGCAGCAGGCCATGAGTGAACCCGATGTCCTGAATGAAAACCAGTGTGAAGAGGCGGATTAGGGCATACACTCCGACCTTGGTCAGCAGACCGGCGAAAACCGCCGAGATCGCCACCGGCGGCGTGTGGTAGGACGCGGGCAGCCAGAAGAAGAGCGGAAAGACGGCAGCCTTGATGCCGAAGGCAATCATGAAAAAGAGGGCAACCACAGTCAGCAGAGCCTGATTCTCGATATTCTGCACCGCCCCGTGCAGGTCTGCCAGATTGAGGGTGCCGGTCAGGCCGTAGAGCAGGCCGATGCCGATGAGAAACAGAACCGTGGAAACCAGGTTGAGGACAACATATTTAATCGCCCCGTCAATCTGAGCCTTGTCGCCGCCAAGAGCGAGCAGACCGAAGGAGGCGATGAGCATCACCTCGAACCAGACGTAGAGATTGAACAGGTCGCCCGTCAGGAAGGCCCCGCATACGCCGGCCAGGAGAACCTGAAAGAGTGTGTGATAGCCAAGCGCTTCGCGCCGCGCGTCGATGTCGGCCCGAGCATATACGGCGACCGCCAGCCCAGTTATCGCTGTAATCGCCACCATCACGGCGCTCAGGAGGTCGGCCACCAGCGCGATGCCAAAGGGCGCCGGCCACTCGCCCATCTGACTGGCAATCACGCCGTCCTCCCAAACCGCAGCCACCAAGGCGATTGTGGAGGCGAGCAGCAGCAGGCAACCGCCGAGGCTGATCCATCCGGCAAGGGCGTTGCGGCCGCGCGCCAGAAAGGCGAGCACCGCGGTGGCGAAAGGCAGCGCTAGCGGAAGGAACAACAGCCAGCTCACAACGCGCTGCCGTCCGGATCGGTGATCGTCGAAGGCGGCGCGTCGGCGGCAGGCTCGGCGAAGCGCATGGCGTCGCTTTCTAGCGTGCCCAGCGTCCTATATCCGCGGTAGACCAATACCAGTGTAAAGGCGAGCAGGCCAAAGCCGATGACGATGGCGGTGAGAATCAAGGCCTGCGGCAAGGCGTTGGCCACGGTCTCCGTCGGTCCCAGCATGCCTTTCGGCACCAGCGGCGGCGTGGCCTCAGTCAGGCGGCCTGCGGCGAAGATCGTCAGATTGGCCGCGTTGCTGAGAAGCACGAGGCCGAAAAGAAAGCGCAGCAAATTGCGGGCGAGCATCAAATAAACGCTGGCCGCCACCAAGATGCCGACAAGGACAGCGAGGACGGTCTCCACGATCAGGCATCCTCTTCAAGGGTCAACACCAAGGTCAACACGGCGCCGACCACCACGAAATAGACCCCGATGTCGAAGAGCAGCACCGTGCTTAGTGGCAGTCCCTTGCTGCCGTCCTCCGCACCGATAAACACCCACTGGCCAGTAAAGGGCGAGTCGCCGGCCAGCACGGACCACAGGCCTGCAAGCAGCGTGATGCCAACGCCAAGCATGGCAATCGTCTCAGGGGCGAGCCGCAATGCGCGGCGCGTCTCCTCGGCACCGTGGGCCATGGCGTAGAGGGCGAACCCGATGCTGGCGATAAGCCCGCCGATGAAGCCGCCTCCGGGTTCGTTATGGCCGCGCAGCAGCATGTAGACGGAGAACAGCAGCATCAGGGCGACCAGAAGCCGGGTTGCGGCGCTGAGGATCGGCGAATTCATCAGCGTCGTCTCCGCGCGGCACCCCGGATCAGGGATAAAGCGGCGATGGCGGCCACGCCCACAACAGCGACTTCACCAAAGGTGTCGAGGGCTCGGAAATCAACAAGGATGACATTGACAATGTTTCGGCCGAAGGCCTCAGGCACACTGGCCCGCTCGAAGAACGTCGTGATAGAGCGGTCAAAAGGCTCCTCGATAACGGCTATCAGGGTCACGGTCACCGCCCCGCCGACGGCGATGGCCAAAGCGGCGTCCCGGTGTCGGTTGGGACGCGCGGAATCCGGTTTCAGCCTCGGCAGGCGCAGCATGGCAACGGCCACAAGCACCACCACCAGGGTTTCCACGAGAAGTTGCGTTATGGCTACATCCGGTGCGCCGAACATGATGAACAGCAGCGCCACGCCGACTCCGACGACGCCGAGGAAGCAGATGGCGGCGAGGCGGGAATGGGCGACGACGGCCATGCTGGCGCCCGCGACGATTAGCGCGACGACGACCCAGTGCTTCACCAACAAATCGGGCCAAGCTGATGGTGGGCGCCAAGCGTCGGTAACCGCCAGGCTCGCCCAGATGAGAAGCGCGAAACTAGCGAAGACAGTGAGGAGATAGCGCCGCAGCAGGCCGGTTTGCAGCAGGCCGGTCTGGGCCGTGGCTAGGGCCCTCATGCCCGCTATAAGCCGATCCCAAGCGGCGTCTCCGGTAAATGGCAGGCGCGCTCCCAACGCCGTCAGGCGTTCGCGGATTCTCGTGTGGACGGCATAGATCGACAGGCCGAGCGCAAAGGTGAGCAGGCTGAGAAGCAGAGGCACATTCACGCCATGCCATAGCGCCAATTTGACCGTCTCCTTGCGCCCCAGAATGGCGGATATCGCAGGCTGAACCAAGCTGTCGGCGATTAAGGAAGGGGCGAGGCCGAAGGTTAATCCCAGCGCGGCAAGAACCGCGGGGCCAATCCACCGCCTCAGGGGAACCTCGCGAGGGTGCGTGGCGGTCGCCGGCTCGCCGCCGTAAAACGGCCGCCATGCGACAATGCCGGCTACGGCGACCATCAGAGCGTTTGCTAGGACCGCAGCACCGGCGACGAGAAGGGGTTCGGAGGCGATGGCGAGCGCCCCTTCATATTTGAGTTCCTTGCCGATGAAGCCGAGGAAAGGCGGAAAACCGGCCATTGAGAAGGCCGCCGCTGCAGCTGCGATCGCCGTCATCGGCATGAAACCGGCAAGCCCACGGAGTTGGCCTACATCGCGGGTGCCGGTGGCGTGGTCGATATTGCCAATGACAAGAAAGAGCGCCGCCTTGTAGAGCGAATGAACGATCAGGAAGGTGACGGCGGCGGCGACGGCAATGGTCGCCTCGGAGCCTAGGAACATCGTGAGGATCCCGAGCGCCGTCACTGTCGTATAGGCAAGGGCGAGTTTCAGGTCGGTCTGCCGCAAGGCCAGAATCGAGGCCCAGATGGCGGTGACGGCGCCGAAGAGGGTGAGGGACCAGATCCAGGCTTCCGTTCCGCTCAGCACCGGATGACTGCGAGCGAGCAGATAAATACCCGCCTTCACCATCGTCGCCGAGTGCAGGTAGGCGCTGACCGGGGTCGGGGCCGCCATAGCATTGGGCAACCAGATATGAAACGGCACCTGGGCCGATTTGGTAAAGGCCCCTATAAGCACCAAGACCAAAATTGGCAGGTAGAGGTCGTGGGCGCGCACGGCATCGCCTTGGGCAATGATCGCCGAGAACTCGAAACTACCCGCCGCCAGACCGAGCAGGATCAGCCCGGCGAGCAGGGCGAGTCCGCCGGCTCCAGTCAGCAGCAACGCCTGAAGAGCCGCCCGACGGGCCTTGGACGAGGCGTGATCGAAGCCGATGAGCAGGTAGGAAATGACTGTCGTCAGCTCCCAGAACACAAAGAACGTGATCAGATTATCGGCGAGCACTAGGCCCAGCATTGCGACCATGAAAGACAAAAGATAAAGGATGAAGCGGCCAAGGTGCGGATGGCAGGCTAGGTAACTGCCCGAGTAGATCAGGATGACGGTGCCGATACCTGTGATGAGCAGGGCGAAGGTCAGGCTGAGGCCGTCCACCATAAAGGACAAGCTGACCCCAAGGCTCGGCACCCAGTCATAGGCGATCCGGATGCTGCCACCATGAATGATCGTCGGCAGGGCAAAACAGAAGCCGATCGTTAGCGCGGCTGGTAACAGAACAGCCAGCCAAACTGGCGCGAACCGCTGCGCGGGAAGCTTGTCCTCTTCGGCCTCTGTCTTTGGTTCCGAATGGGCGCTAAGGCTGACCATGAACTCTGGTTGCCAGTCCTGCGATTGCTGAAGAGTGGGGTGCGCGACGCTGCCGTTCCCATACCGGAGGCGGCAGAGTTGTCAATAGCGAGGGGAAGGCTTCTCCTCGTTGATCGGATTTTGTTGCGGTTCGGCATTGGGACGAAGCGCCGGCTCGACGCCGCCCACCAGTGTTACGACGCTGCATCGTCGCAGCACTGGTGGGTGCCTGACTGTTCTGGCTGGGCTCATCCTTGCGTGTGGGGGGAATGCGGCCTATCGCCTCCCGGGGTTGGTTGCGTCTAGATACCGTGAAACGGCTGCAGCAGGCGGGGAATTGGCGCCTGGAACTTCAACCGCGCGTCGGTGACCGCAAGGCAGATGCAGTCTTCCTCCGGCCCTGCGGCGGGCTGGTGGACCACGAAAGGGTCTGCGATCCCTACATCCCCACGTCGGTGCCAAGAGCCGCGGTCGTAGAACGACCCGGCGAGCACCAACGTCGCCTCGAATCCCCGGTGCCCGTGAGCTGGAACGCTTTTCCCGGCAGGGATCAACAGGAGCCGCGCCGTTGCGCCCGGGCCGTCGGCCACCAGCGGGACCTGCCGGATGCCGCCACCGACCGAGCGCCATGCGAGCCCGGCAATGTCGCCGCCGGCGCGGTCGCGCAGCGGCCGGGGCAACACGAAGGGCCCGGTCGCTGCCGGGGGAATGTCTTGCCGGGTGTCTTCACGGTTATCTTCCCGATCCGGGCGGCTCACTGCCGCTTCGAGCAGGGCCTCGTCGAGTGCCGCACCCGGCGGCGCCGAGTCGATCAGGACGCCGCCCACGATCTCCGCCAGTTCGAGCGCAGCCCGGCAAGCGGGACAAAGCGCCAAATGCGTTGCGACGAGCAGCGACATGGCCTCGTCCAGCGTTCCCGCACCGTAGGCGATTAGGAGATCGTCGCTGACATGATGCTCGATCGTCATTGCAATGCGCCCCATTGCGGGCCGATCTCAGCGCGCAGGTGACGAAAGGCGAGACGCGCCCGCGACTTGACGGTGCCGAGCGGAATCCCAAGCCGTATCGCGATCGCGGTGTAGCTCTCGCCCTCATAAAAGGACAGCCGCAAGACTTCCTGCTGTTCCTCGCTCAGCCCGGCAAGCGCGGCACGCACGGCGTCGGAGCGCTGCCGTGCGGCCAGGGCCTGTTCGCCCTCCGGTGCCGGATCAGGCTGGAAGGATGGGTCCTCCGGATCGAATTCTGGGCGGCGTTCGTGGCGGAAGGCGTCGATGCGGCAGTTGCGGGCAATGGCGAAGATCCATGCCGCGGCAGGCGCGCGGCGGCTGTCGTAAAGATGTGCCTTGCGCCAGACCGCGGCGAATACCTCCTGGAGGACATCGTCAGCCTTGCCTGCATCGCCGCCGCCATGCAGCAACCAGGCCCTGATCCTCGGGCCGAAATGGTGGAATAGCGCCGCGAACGCCTCGCGGTCTCTCTGCTCGGCGACGGCAAGCAGCCGGGTCGACATGTCATCAACAGGACCGGCAGGCTGCCCGAACGCCGCCCGGCGCGCGCGCGTAAACCTGATCACCTTGCTGGCGCTTTCCATCCCCCTAATATAGGGCCCCGGTGCCGCTTTGGATCCCTCTTTTCGGCGCGTGGCAGTGATCCGCTATGGCCTTCGCTCCGTAATTGAAAGCGATGAGTTCCGACCGAATAAATATCCCGGTGCCGGATCCCACCCGGCGGCGTCGGATCGCAGTGATCGGTGCCGGTATTTCGGGCCTCGGTGCAGCATGGCTCCTGTCGCGTGCTCATGAAGTCGTGCTGTTCGAGGCGACCGACCGACCGGGCGGCCATGCGCGTACCATCACCGTCAGCACCGCTGGCCGGGAGGTAGCCGTCGATACCGGTTTCATCGTCTTCAACCGGGTCAACTACCCCCATCTCTGCCAGCTGTTCGACCGTCTCGATGTGCCGGTGCGCGAGAGCGACATGTCCTTCGCGGTTTCCGTGGATGGCGGAGCGATGGAATATGGCTGCCGTAAT
Organism: Alphaproteobacteria bacterium; assembly: GCA_026710105.1. Lineage (GTDB taxonomy): Bacteria > Pseudomonadota > Alphaproteobacteria > Bin95 > Bin95 > Bin95. The sequence goes on along the minus strand of JAPORR010000203.1, from coordinate 16,298 downwards.
GTCCGGGCCGTTTTGGCGCAGCCGTCGAATGCGTCCCGGCCAGGATTCTGGCGTATGCTGTGCGACATCGCCGTTTTCAACCGCACGGCGCTGGCCGATTCGAGTGATGACCCCGAACTAACCCTGGGCGGGCTGATTCGTCGCCGCCGGCTTGGCTCCTGGTTCGAGCGCTATTACCTCCTGCCGATGAGCGGTGCGATCTGGTCCACGCCGCGCGCCCAGATGCTGGACTTTCCCGCCGGTGTCCTCGCCCGTTTCTTCGCCAATCACGGCCTTCTGTCCTTCACCGGACAGCATCGCTGGTGGACCGTCGAAGGCGGGTCACGCAACTATGTCTCACGAATGGTGGCAGACATGGACGCCGAGTTGCGGCTCCGCGCGCCGATCGAGGCGGTGACCCGCGAGCCAAACGGGGTACGCGTCAAGGCGGGCGGGCAGGAGCCGGAGGCATTCGACAGCGTCGTGTTCGCCTGCCATGCCGATACGGCGCTCGCGATCCTGAAGGATGCCAGGGCGAACGAACGGTGCGTGCTCGCCCGAGCCCCCTTCCTGCGCAACAGGATCGTGCTGCATACCGACGCCAGGCTGATGCCGCGGCGCCGGGCCTGCTGGTCGAGCTGGGTCTATCTGGCGCGGTCGCAGTCCGATGAGGACCGGGCGTCAGTCACCTACTGGATGAACTCACTTCAGGGCATCCCGCGTGACGCACCGCTGTTCGCAACCCTCAATCCCTCAATGCCGATCGACGAGTCCTTTGTGCTGGACGAATATCTGTTCGACCATCCCCAGTACGATTTCGGAACGATCGCTGCCCAGGCGGCGCTGCCATCGATCCAGGGTCTGGGGAACCTCTGGTATTGCGGGGCATGGACTGGCATGGGATTCCACGAAGACGGGCTAGCAAGCGCCATCGAGGTTGCCCGGGGCCTGGGAGTGTCGCCGCCATGGGCGTGACCGGGCCTTCGGTCGTCCGGGCGAAGGTCAGCCATATCCGGCGCAAACCGGTCGGCAACCGCTTCGCCTACGGTATGGACTATCTGTTGCTCGACGAGGCCATTCTCACAGGAACCCGAGGCCTGGGTTTGTTTTCCTTCGGCCGTCCTAACCTCGTTTCCGTGCAACCTGGTGACCACGGCGTCGGCGGCTGCACCGGCGTTGAAGATATCCGCCGGCTGGCGCGGGATTCTGGCATCGACGGCGTCGAGCGTGTGCTGTTGCTGACCCATCCACGCTATTGGGGCTATACCTTCAACCCGGTCAGCTTCTGGTTCCTGATAGGCGCGGCTAACAATCTCCGCGCTGTCCTAGCGGAGGTCCACAACACCTTTGGCGACCGCCACGGCTATCTCTGCACCGGGGAGAGCGGTGCGGATCTCAGGCGCGACAGCTGGACCGTGTCAGCCAAGCATTTCCATGTCTCCCCCTTTTTCGACATCGCGGGTGAATACCGGTTCCGGTTCCTGCTCGATGAGACCCGTGTCGCCGTCCGGATCGTCTATGACGACGGCGCGGGAGGTGGGCTCGATACGGCGGTCGTCGGGATGCGTCGGCCCTTCACTGACCGTGAACTCGTGCGGGCTCTTGCGCGCCGCCCGTTCGGTGCCGCCCGCGCGACGGCGCTGATCCATTGGCAGGCGCTGCGGCTCTGGCGCAAGGGCGTGTCTTACCGGAGACGGCCTGAACCACCGGAAGAGAGTGTGACATGATGATTCGTATCACCGTCCTAGCGTTGATCCTCGCCACAGGAAGCGCCGCGGCCGCGCCGCAGGAGCTCTCCGGTCGTCTCGTGGCGAACCGCCCTGCGGGCTGTGTTGAATACAGATTCCTGTTTTTTGGGATATACCGGGCGGAGCTCTGGACGGACGCTGCCACGCTGCCGGGCCGGAATTTCGCGCTATCGCTCGTCTATCAGCGGGGGTTCGAGCGCGAGGATCTGGTCTCCACATCGATTTCCGAAATGGTGCGCATGTCTGGCCGCCCGCAAGCAAGCTTCGGGGTGGCGCGGGCCGAGCTTGAGAAGGCCATGCGCACCGTCCAGGAAGGTGATCGTTACACGGCCTGGCGCAGCCGGCCTGGCCTGGTTGAGTTCTTTCATAACGGCCGTGCCACCGGGACGTTGACGCAGGATGCCGACCTGTTTCTCGATATCTGGCTCGGCCCTGCTAGCCGCGACCCTGAGCGTCGTGCCAAGCTGCTCGCCGGCGGCTGCGATGATTGATTCCGAGCGCCGCGCTCTGGCGAACCGCGACCTGTTTCCGCCTGCTGTGGTCGCGGCCATGCTCGCCTTTGCCGGCTTGCCGCTCTACATCCATGCGCCGCGCTATTATGCCGAAGACATGGGCGTCGGCCTTGCCGCGCTCGGCGTCGTGCTGCTGGCGGCGCGCGCGGTGGATAGCTTGCAGGATCCGGTCATCGGCCGGCTGGCGGCCCGCTGGCCGCGCCGCCGCGAGGCATGGGCACTGGTTTCGGGCGCCCTGCTTGTTACCGGTTTCGCCGTGCTGTTCGCGCCGCCAGAATGGGGTGCCCCCCTGCCGCGCCTAGCTGTCGGCCTGCTGGCTGCCTTTACCGGCTTTAGCGCGCTGCAGATCGCGCTTTACGACCACGGTCTCGCCCAGGCGGAGGCGGCAGGTGGAGGCTTCACTCGGATTGCCCTCTGGCGCGAGGCTGGCGGCCTTGCTGGCATCTGCCTCGCCGCCATGACGCCGGCCGTGCTCGGTGTGGCGCTTGGCGGGGCCTTTGCCTATGCCGGCTATGCTGTCGCTTTCGCGCTTTTCTCCCTGTTTGCGCTCGGCCGGATGCGCAGGCGCTGGCTGGCTTCGGGCAAGTCCCTGCCAGATATCGGCTTTGCCGCCGCCCTGCGCGTCCCGGGTGTTGCCCCGATTCTCGCCTTCGGTTTCGTGAACGCCCTGCCGACCGCTGTGACCTCGACGCTCTTCCTGTTCTTCGTCGCTGACATCCTTGCCGCCGAAGCCCATGCGGGCCCCATGCTGCTGGTGTTTTTCGCCGCCGCTGCGGCGGGCGCGGCGGCCTGGGCGCGGCTCGCTGGCAGGATCGGGCGCAAGTCGGCGCTTGCGATGGGTATGGCGCTGTCGATCCCGGTCTTTGTGTGGACCTATGCGCTGGGTCCCGGTGACATCACGGCCTTCTACGCCATCGCCGCGGCCTCCGGCGCCGCGCTCGGCGCCGACATGACGTTGGCGCCGGCAATGCTGGCGGCCCGGATCAGAGGCGGTGGCGCGCCGGTATTCTCGCTGTGGACCTTCCTCCAGAAGACTGCGCTGGCCATCGGTGCCGGCGTGACGTTGCCGCTTCTCGCACTTGCTGGATATGAGCCGGGCACAACCGCGCAGGACGGCCGCACGGCGCTCGCCGCGGCCTATGCGCTGGTGCCATGCGCGCTGAAGTTGGCCGCGATCCCGATGCTCTTGATTTTCGTAACCGACATGGGAGATGATGAATGAGGACAAGGCATTTCCCGGGCTCTGGCTTCCTGTTCGATCTCGGTTCGCAAAGCGTGGATGACTATGCCGCCGAAACGCCGGTGCTGGACCTCCGGGACTATCTGAGCGGTCCGTTGTCGGCGTGCGGGGTGTTTTTCGGCCTCTCAGGCCGGGCCGAGCGGCGCTTCACAGTCGATATGATCGGGCGCTGGTTGGACGGCAAGGGCACGCTGGACGAGCGCTTTCGCTATGACGATGGCAGGATCGACGAGCGATGCTGGAGCCTGACCTTCTCCGGTGACGGGACCTTCACGGCGACCGCGCATGATGTCGAAGGCGAGGCGACGGGCGTGCAGCGCGGCAATGCGGCCATGATGCGCTATCGGCTGCGCGTCCCGAGGGCGAAAGGCGACATCGTTGTCAGCATGGAGGACTGGTTCTACCTCATGGATGACGGCAGGCTTATCAACCGCGCGCGTATGTCGAAATTCGGGCTCAAGGTCGGCGAGTTGTTCGTTTCCTTCAGCAAGGCCACTTCCGCGGCGGGGGCGCCGTGAATCGGCTCGCCGGCAAACGCTTCTGGCTGATTGGTGCGAGTGCCGGCATCGGGCGGCAGCTCGCATTGCGGCTCGCGCTGGAGGGGGCCGCCGTCGCCGCTTCGGCCCGGGACGGCGCAGCGCTTGCAAGCCTGGTCGAAGAAATGGTGCCCGCGCAGACGGCGTGCGGCGGCCATGCAGCAGTACCGTTCGATGTCACCGACAGCGCCCATACAATGGAGGCGTTCAAGCGCGCCGGCCCGGTGGACGGTGTTATCTACTGCGCTGGTGCTTATGAGCCGATGTCGGCGCGCCGGCCCGACCTCGGTGCGCTGGAGACGGTTGTCGATGTCAACCTCACGGGCGCCCTGCGTGTCCTGGCGGCCTGTGTGCCGGCATTCTGTCGGCGCAAGTCCGGTCATGTGGTGTTGCTCGGCTCGCTCTCGGGATATCGCGGCCTGCCCGAAGCCTGGGGGTATGGCGCAACCAAGGCGGCCCTGATCCATCTGGCCGAGAATCTGCGCTGCGATCTGCGTGGATTGGGTATTGCCGTGCAGGTCTGCAATCCTGGTTTTGTGGCGACGCGTCTGACCGACAAGAATCGCTTCGCAATGCCGTTTATCATGACCCCCGAAGCGGCGGCTGACCGGATCGTACGCGGTATGGCCCAGGGCCGGTTCGAAATCGCCTTTCCTTTCCTGATGACGGCGGCGCTCAAGCTCCTCGCAGCCATGCCGCGACCGATCTTCTTCGCGCTGCTGAACCTTGCTGCCGGCAAGCCTGGCAAGGCGTCATGACCGGCCCGACCGACAGGTCGGGGGGATGCCCGGCACCGGTTGGAGCCGGATCACCTCTGCCGCGGCGGCTGCGGATCTTCCAGTCGATCCTGAACCGTATCGAACGTGGAACCATTGAGGTCGTATTACCCGATGGGAGGCGCTTCCGCGCTGTTGGTGGCGCCCCTGGCCCGCATGGTGAACTCGTCGTCCGCAACCCGAAATTCCTCCGCCGTCTGCTCGCAGAGGGCGATTTGGGGTTCGGTGAGATGTTCGTGGAGGGCTGGTGGGCGACGCCCGACCTTCAGGCCCTGCTCGATGTCATCATGCTCAACAACGAGAACATGGCGCGGCGTTTCCCGGGCGCCGGGCTGGTGCGTCTCCGGGAGCGCCTGCGCCATTGCCTGAATATCAACAGCCGGAAGGGATCACGGCGCAACATCGCGCATCATTACGATCTCGGCAACGCCTTCTACAACCTCTGGCTTGATGAGACCATGACCTACTCCTCGGCCCTGTTCCGAAACGGGCAGGAGAGCCTCGGCGAAGCGCAGCGGAACAAATTTGCGGCGATCTGCGACCGGCTTACTCTCGCGCCCGGCGACCGGATTCTCGAAATCGGCTGTGGTTGGGGCAGCTTCGCAGAATACGCCGCCAGGGAGCGGGGCGTCCGCGTGACCGGCCTCACAATCTCTCGTGAGCAACAAGACTATGCCCGCCGGCGGTTGTTCGAGGCGGGACTGGCCGAGCGGACGGAGATTCTCCTGCGTGACTACCGCGATGAGCGCGGCGCGTATGACGGGATTGCCTCGATCGAGATGATCGAGGCGGTTGGCGAGAAATATTGGCCAGCCTATTTCTCAGCGCTTCGCGACCGGCTTCGGCCTGGCGGTGTTGCCGCACTTCAGGCGATCACGATAGCGGATCGCTTGTTCCCGCAATACCGCAGCAGGTCGGATTTCATCCAGAAGCACATCTTTCCCGGCGGCATGCTGCCATGCTTGGCGGCTCTGCGCCGACAGGCTGACGCCGCGGGCCTCGAAGCGGTCGGGCAGGAAGCCTTCGCCGACAGTTACTCCCGTACTCTTCGGGAATGGTACCGTCGGTTCAATGTCAGCTGGACCCGGATCGCGACCCTCGGCTTTGACGACCGCTTCCATCGCATGTGGAACTTCTACCTTGCGGCAAGCGCTGCCGGCTTTGCCGCGGGAACCACAGATGTTGTCCAGATTGCTTTCCGCAGGCCTTTGTGACGAACCCGAATTGGGAGGCGTCTCGTTATCCGGAGCCCACGCGGCGCTGTCTCCGGGCCCCGGAGGTTTGACCGCTTTCGGGAAGCATGCTGTTATTCGGCTGATGAGCAGCAAACGGGGTGCGGTGAGCGAGCGAGGCACTTTCGAGGCACTCCGAGGATGCAACCGTGAAACGTTTCTGGGCTGACTACACGAGCGAGGCGTTCTCCCGTCTTCCGCATGAACGGCTGGTGGCCGTACTGCCCCTCGGTGCGGTGGAGCAGCACGGCCCGCATCTGCCGCTGTCGGTCGATGCGTGCGTGGCTGAGGTGCTCGCATGCCGTGTGGCCGAGGCGCTGCCGACCGAGAGTACTGCCATCTTCCTCCCGACCCAGGCCATCGGGAAAAGCAATGAGCACCTGCGCTATCCAGGGACACTGACCCTGAGCGCCGAGACATTGATCGCAGCCTGGTGTGAGATCGGCGCCAGCGTTGCCCGCGCCGGAGTGCGCAAGATGGTGCTGCTCAATGCGCATGGCGGCAATGTCCCGGTCATCGACATTGTTGCCCGGGAGCTGCGCGTGCGCCACGCTATGCTTGTGGTCTGCGTGAACTGGTGGGCGCTTGGTTTGCCGGAGGGCATGTATTCGTCAGACGAGCTGCAATATGGAATCCACGCAGGCGAGATGGAGACTTCCGTGATGTTGTCCCTCGACCCGGGTCATGTGGATATGGACCGGGCCCGGGACTTCCATTCATGCGCCCGCGACTGGGAAACCGACAGCCATCACCTTTCGCTCGCGCAGGGCGCGCGTCCGACTTGGCAGATCCAGGACCTCAACCCTGCCGGCGCGTGCGGCAATGCCGCGGCGGCCACACGGGAGAAAGGTGAGGCGACGGTGATGTTTGCCGTGGAACGCCTGGTCGAGATGCTGGCCGATGTCGAACACATGCCGCTCGGCGGGCTGGCCAACGAGCCGGAGTGGTGAGTGGCCGATGGATGCCCGCATGCCGGATGCTGTAAGCCGTCGCCCGCTCATTGAAATGCGGGACGTGGTGCGACGCTTCGGCAGCGGCAATGTCGCGCTGGAAGGCTTGTCGCTCGTGGTCCGCGACTGTGAGTTTGTCAGCCTGCTCGGACCTTCGGGCTGCGGTAAGAGCACCGCTCTCAGAATCATGGCCGGGCTGCTGGCGCCGTCCGCGGGTACCGTCACCCTGAACGGGCCGGGTGCGGACGCCGATATTGCTGGGGGTATCGGTTTCGTCTTCCAAGATGCAACCCTGATGCCTTGGGCAACCGTGTTCGACAATGTCTGGCTTCCCTTGCGGCTGAAAGGCGTCGGCAAGGCGGCCGCGCGGGCGGATGTGGAAGCATCGCTGGCTTCGGTGAGCCTTCTAGGGTTTGCTGCATCCTATCCGCGTGAGCTGTCGGGTGGGATGAAGATGCGCGTCTCGATCGCGCGGGCGATGGTGACGAAGCCGCGGCTGCTGCTGATGGACGAGCCGTTCGCGGCACTCGACGAGATGACGCGCTTCAAGCTCAACAATGATGTGCTCGCATTATGGGAGGCGCAGAAGCTCACAGTGGTTTTCGTCACACATTCCGTCTTCGAATCCGTCTATCTGTCGAGCCGTGTCGTCATCATGGGAGACCGTCCGGGCCGCGCCGTGGACGAGATCGACCTTTCCGACGCCTGGCCGCGTAACGAGCAGTATCGCACCACCTCGAAATACGCCGCGCATTGCCGCATCGTCAGCGACGCGCTTGCGCGGACTCTTGATAATGCCACGGACGGCTGACGTGCCGGGCGAGGGTGCCACCCGCCGCATCCTGCCGTTCGCAATGCCGGGCCTTACCCTCGTCGCTGCGCTTGTGCTGTGGGAATTCCTGGTGCGTTACCACGAAGTCCCGCACTACCTCATTCCCGCCCCGAGCCTGATCGCATCCACCTTGGTGCGCGATTTCTCCTCCCTCACCGGATCGATCTGGTTCACGGTGCAGCTAACCATGTGCGCGCTCGGGCTCGCCATCGTCGGTGGCGTGCTGATCGGTATGTGCTTCGCATTATCGCGCACGGTAGAGATGAGTCTGTTCCCGTTTGCGGTCGTGCTCCAAGTGACTCCAGTGATTGCCATCGCCCCGCTGATCCTCATCTATGTTCGCGATACTTTCGCGGCGTTGCTCGTATGTGCGTGGATCGTGGCGTTCTTCCCCATCCTCTCCAGCACCGTGATCGGGCTGCGCAGTGCCGACCATAATCTGCGCGATCTTTTCACCCTCTACGGCGCTACACGCTGGCAGCGCATGCGGCTTCTGCTTGCGCCCTCGGCGTTGCCATACTTCATGGCAGCATTGAAGATCGCCGGTGGCCTGTCGCTCATCGGCGCGGTAGTGGCGGAATTTGTGGCCGGTGCGGCGGGGCAGAACACGGGGCTCGCGTCAAGGATTCTGGAGTCGAGCTTCCGCAACGAGATTCCCCGCATGTTCGCAGTGCTGCTGCTGGTCTCCCTGCTCGGCATTGCCATCTTCCTGTTCACGAGCTGGCTCTCCAAAGCGGTTCTCGGCCACTGGCACGAGAGCGAGCTTGAGCGCGAGAAATAGGACGGATGAATGCCGAACAGATAATCCTGCGCGGCGTCGCTCTGGCGGGGCGGCTGGGCCGGCACGATATCGTGCTGAGCGGCGAGCGGATTGCTGCCATTACCGCGTCAGACGCCCATGGTGGTGGGTTCATCATGCCGGCGATGACGGATGCGCATGTGCATCTCGACAAGACATTTACGACGCATCGCCTGGGCCACCGGGCCGGGAGTCTGCTGGACGCCATCGAATTGGCTGCTGGGGACTCGATGCAATGGAATGCAGACGACATACGCTGTCGAGCGACGAACGCGCTCGAACGTGCATATCGGCACGGCACCGTGCGCATGAGAACTCATGTGGACTGGTTAGCCCCGACCGTGCCGCTCGCATGGCCTGTACTTCATGCACTGCGTGCGGCGTGGCGCGGACGCATCGACCTCCAACTCGTGGCGCTGGCGCCTCTTGATCTGCTCTTCGAGTCGGGCGAGCCGATCGCCCGGCGGGTGAGGCGGGACGGTGGGGTGCTCGGCGCTTTCATCTATCGCGACCCCGATCTGCAAGTAAAGGTGTCGAGGCTCTTCGATCTGGCTGAGCGGCACGACTTGGCACTCGACCTGCATGTGGACGAATGCCTGGAGCCGAATGCGGATGGCATCGACATTGCGGTGCGTGAGACCGCCGCGCGCGGCTATGGTGGCCGAGTTCTGTGCGGGCATTGCTGCGCGCTCTCAATCCGGCCCGATGACGAGACGCACGCGTTGCTGGAACGGGCGGCGGAAGCTGGGGTCGCGCTCTGTGTGCTGCCTGCGACTAATGCCTGGTTGCAGGACAATGCGCCTGGTCGCACGCCCCGTCTGCGGGGGTTGGCGCCTCTGCATGAGGCCCGCGCCGCCGGCATGGAGGTCATGCTGGCCTCAGACAATTGCCGGGATGCCTTCTATCCGTGGGGTGACTACGATCTTTGGGACATCTTCCGCTCGGCCGCCGTCTCGGCCCATCTGGATCCAGCGTCCTGGCTTGATGCGGTCACCGACACGCCGGCTGCGCTCTTCGGAGCGTTGCCGGGGTTGGTCGAGGGTGCCGTGGCGGACTTCATCCTCTTCGACGCCGAGGACGCGGACGACGCCGTGAGCCGCGCGCGCTGTTCCCGACAGGTCTGGCGCCACGGTGCTGTCATCCGTCAAGGTCTTGTTGAAGGCGCGGCGCAGGTAGGTGCCGCATGGCAATAACTAGGGGCCGTTGTGAGATCGATTGGGCCGCGTTCCGTGCAGAACTCGGCAACATCGAGTCGAGCAATGATCCGGCATTTCTTCAAGCGCGTTCGAAGGATTTCTATTGGTATAGCCCCATTCTCGCCGAGCAGCTCGACGGGTTGACCGCTGATCTTCTCGTCATGCCGCGGACTCAGGATGAAGTTCTGCGTGCCGCTGCCGTCGTCGCTCGTCACCGGGCGCCGCTTACGCTGCGTGGCGGCGGCACTGGCAATTACGGGCAATGCGTGCCGCTCGAGGGGGGCGTTGTGATGGATCTCACCCGGCTGGATCGTGTGATCGAGGTCCGGCCGGGGCAGGTCCGGGTCGAGGCCGGCGCCCGGATCGCGCGCCTTGACGATGCCGCGCGCGAAACCGGGCAAGAGCTCTTGATGTATCCCTCGACGCGGCGCTTGGCGACAATTGGCGGGTTCCTCGCCGGCGGCTCGGGTGGGGTCGGATCGCTGCGCCACGGTATGCTGCGGGACCCCGGCAATGTGATCTGGGCGCGGGTTGTCACCGTCGAGCCCGAGCCGCGAATCATCGAGCTGCACGGGCAGGATATCCAAAAGGTGCAGCATGCCTACGGCACCAACGGCATCGTGGTTGAGCTTGTGATGGCGCTCACGCCGGCCACCGACTGGGTCCACTGTGCGTCGCTGTTCGACGGCTATGGCAAGGCCCTGCGCTTCGCTATGGCGGCGCAGGGTGAGGGTCTCGACTGTTACCTGCTGACGCCGGTCGAACGCCGGTTTTCAGCCTATTATTCTAAATTTGGCGACAGGTACCCGCCCGACCGCGACGCGGTGTTCGCCATGACCGCACCGCAGGAAATGCCGCGGTTCCGCGCCATGACCGCTGCGCATGGTGGCCGGGTTTCCCTCGCAATGACGGCTCGCGAACTGGGAGCCGCGCGTCTGCCTCCCGCCTATGAGTGCGGCTGGAACCACACGACGCTTCGCGCGTTGCGAGTGGACCGCGGCTGGACTTATCTGCAAATTGCCTATCCGCATCCGTTCGACCCCGATCTCGTAGCGCGTCAGATGACGCGCTACGGCGATGAGATGTATTGGCACCATGAGATGGCCCGGATGGAGGGAGACGTGCAGATTTTCGCCCTTCCGCTTGTGCGTTATCGTGGGCACGCGGCGATGTACCAACTGATCGCCGAGCTTGAGGCACGCGATGGCTGCACGATTTTCGACCCCCATGCGATCACCATTGAGGATGGAGGCATGAAGGAGATCGACAATGCGCAGATCGAGTTCAAGCGCCAGGCTGATCCCTACGGATTGATGAATCCCGGCAAGACGCGGGGATGGACCGCCGACATGGCGAAGCCTAGCTGAAGGCCTGTTCGGGAATGGATCCAAGGTATCATGTCCACTCGCCTCGGAGCGTCAAATTCACCGGAAGTTGCAGCTTTGACGCGGTTGTGGCCGGAAAGCTCCGACAAACCGCGCCTCAGTTTTCAACAGTCACCGGGAGTCGCCTGCCGGCGGCACGCTGATGCAGGATGCCCCGACCTTTGAAAGGAGAAATGACGATGACTTGGAAACTACCAAAAACACTGTTCGCAGCTACCGCGGTCGCCTCTATCGCCTGGAGTTCCGGGCTGGCCGCTGACAAAGTCGTTATGGCCACGAACTGGCTCGCACAGGGCGCTCACGGCGGGTTCTACCAGGCGCAGGTCGACGGCACCTATGAGCGGTACGGCCTTGACGTGGAGATCATGATGGGCGGTCCGCAGATGAACAACCGGCCGATGCTGCCGGCCGGGCGGATTGACTTTCTGATGACCGGCAACCTGCTGCTGTCGTTCGACAATGTTCGCAATGATATCCCCACCGTGGTGGTTGCTGCTTTCTTCCAGAAGGATCCGCAGGCGATCCTGGCCCATCGAGGGGTTTATGAAGGCGGTTTCGCGGGGCTCACGCAGGCGCCCACGATCCTGATCTCGAAGAACGGTCAATTCAGCTTCTGGCGCTGGATGGTGGCTGAGCACGGCTTTAAAGATGAGCAACTACGCCCCTACGGCTACAATCTGGCACAATTCCTGAACGACAAGTCGATCGTGCAGCAATGCTACGCAACCGCCGAGCCGCTATACGCCGCCGCGGCGGGTGCCGAGGTCGAAACGCACCTGCTCGCCGACAACGGCTGGAGCACCTATTCCACCACCCTGGAGACGCGCTGGGATCTCGTTCGCGACAATCCCGACCTGGTGCAGCGTTTCGTCAACGCCTCCATTGAAGGCTGGTACAACTTCATCTATGGCGACCGCAGCGCCGCCTATGCGGCGATCATGGCGCACAATCCGGAGATGACGGTCGAAAAGCTTGATGCGGAGATGGATCAGTTCGCGCAGCTCCATATCATTGATAGCGGCGAGGCCGAGTCCAGGGGGATCGGGGCGATGAGCCTCGCGCGTGTGAAGGCATTCCACGATCTCGCGGTCTCCGCCGGCATCATCGAGGCTGGTTCCGTGGACCTCTCGAAGGTCGCGACCGACAGGTTCGTCAATGCGGGCCATGGACTCGACATCAAGGCTCGACTTACCGGCGGCTGAAGAAGCGCGGCCCATGCGCTGCCTAATCGTATTCTGCCATCCAAGCGAGACAAGCTTCGGTGCCGCGATCCTGGACATGGCCTGCACTGCACTCAGCGATGCAGGTCATGAATTGCGGGTGCTCGACCTTTACCGCGATCACTTCGATCCGGTGCTCTCTCCGGAAGATTGGGAAAGCTACCTGCTGAGCCCAGAGCGGAATGTTGCTGGCGTGCGCGATTATGTGCAGGCTCTGCAATGGGCGGATGCGCTGGTGCTGATCTTCCCGACATGGATGTTCGGTCCCCCCGCGATGTTGAAGGGTTGGTTCGAACGGGTGTGGCTGCCAGGGGTCGCGTTCGAGGTGCCACGCGGGCGGCGGGCGCGCGTGACCGGGTTGTTCCGGAATGTCCGGCGGTTCATCATCATTACGACTTCGGGCTCTCCTTGGTGGTGGCTGCGCCTGATCGGCGACCCGTGCCGCGGCATGATGAAACGAGGCTTCAGGGTGCTGTTCCACCCCCGCTGCCGGACCCGGTGGCTCCAACTCTACGGTATGAACCACACCACTCATGACGAGCGCCAGGCCTTCCTCGAACGGGTTCGCGTCGAGCTGGCGACGACGCGATGAACGCGCCCGTGACATGAGGCACCTTGATCCCGTGTCCGTTGCCGCCCCGTTCGGGGCTTATTCCCACGGCCTTGTCGCAGACTGTTCGCGTCTCGTGATGACCTCGGGACAGCTCGGTATTCGCGCTGATGGGACGGTGCCGCCCGGGGTCTCTGGACAGGCGGAAATTTGCTTTACGGCCATCGAGGCGATCCTGGCCGAGGCCGGGCTTGGTCTAGAGCATGTGATGCGGGTGAACGCCTATGTCACGCGGCGCGAGCACATGGCTGAATACATGGTGGTGCGCGACCGGGCGTTTGCGCATGTCGATCCGAAACCATGTTCGACACTGATGATCGTGGCGGGATTCACCAAGCCGGAATTCCTGGTCGAAGTGGAAGCTATCGCTGTCACCAGGGCCTGACGGCATCCACCGGCCACCGGTGCCATGTTGCTGCCGGCGGCGAATTAGGTTGGGTCCAGCCGGGCGGGGTGGTATTGTTCGCGTGCTCGCGCCGGAGAAGATCACTTCCCGCGCTTATTTCCGCGCTAGGGCGCGCGGGTTGGGACGATCCGGATATGAGTGCCAAGACCGTCAAGTTCCTGCTGTCTGACGGCAGCACGATCCATGTGGAAACCGTCGCCGACGGCGAGGCAGCCTCCGACGAGGCGGCCTCCAGCGGCGTCGAGATCGTGCCGCGCTTCGAGCGCGCCGTCTCGCGGCTGCAACCGCTGGCCAGTACATTGCTGCAACCGCTGAAGGCCGCCGAGCCCGGAAAGACGGCGATTGCATTTGCGCTGAAATTCGATGCTGCCGGTGAGCCTGTGGTGGCGGCGGGAGACGAGGGCGCAGCCTTCCGTATCACCCTCGAATGGCAGGTCGGCGCCCGCTCACCAGACCGGCAGGGCGAGCGTCCAAGAGGCAGGCCTTTCGAGGACAGGCGTGGCGGCTATGACGATCGCCGGGGTCCGCCCCGCGGGGGGCCGCCCCGCGGCGGCGGTCCGAAGCGCCCCGGCTTCCGCAAGGACCGCGACCGGGATTGATCTGTCCTATGGGGAGCCGGCGGGCTGGCTGAAGCGTCCGATATTGCCGAGAATTTGTTCCAGAATGGTGAGCGAATGGCCGGCCGTCGGCGTCTCGCGGCGGACCAGAATCACCTCCTTGCCACTCTTGGCGTCCATCGTCCCGACCTCGGAAAGTAGGCCGGCGTCGTCGAAGCGCAGGATCAGGATATGGCGCTCGATCAATTCGGCATCAAGAAACGACTCTCTCCGGGTCGTTTCACCCACATAGTACCAAGTCTTGTCATCCAGAGTGGCCATACTGGAAGGCGAGCCGAGTGTCTCTAATACCTCGGCGCGCGTCGCCGTGCCGGCGGCAATCTTCTCCACTGCCTGTTCCGGCACTACATAGCCGCGATAGTCGATTGCTGGCGTGCAGCCGGCCAAAACGAGGCCGAGCGCGACAAGCATGGCGGCAATCCGTATCATGGCAACGCTTTCCTGGTCCGGAGTCCCGTGTCTTGATGGCGAGACAAGGCCCTGCTGTCAATCTGGGCGCATTGAAGCGCCTGTTTTTCCGGCCGCCGTCGGAGACGGCCTGGCCGCTCTATCGCGCGGCTGTCGAGGCGGCACGCCGCCCTTCGGTCATGCTGGCGCTCGGCGTGCCGGACACGCTGGACGGGCGGTTCGAACTGATGACGCTGCATATTGCGCTGCTGTTACGCCGCGTGCAGAGGGCGCCGGCACTCAAGGATCTCGGCCAGGGGCTGGTTGACCTGTTCGTTGCGGATATGGACCGGAGCCTGCGCGAAATGGGCGCGGGCGACCTCTCCGTCGGCCGCAAGGTGAAGCAAATGGCGTCGGCCTTTTATGGCCGGCTCGACGCCTATAGTGCGGGCCTTGACCGGGGCGGTGACCTCGCCGCGGCGGCGGAGCGCAATCTCTACGGTACGCTGGAGCCCGAACCCGGCCATGTGGAGCGGGCGGCGGCCTACATCCGCAGCGTAGAGGTAGCGCTGACGGCACAGCAGAACGACCGGCTCGCCGCCGGGGAGGTGCTGTTTCCGGAGGCGGTGCCATGCTGACGCGCCGGATCCTGCGCCCCGAGGCTCCGACGCATCTCGAGGCCGACGCGACGGAGGCAGAGTGCCGGGTGCTGGCGGCCCATCTCGACCTGCCGGCGGTGCATGCGGTCGCGGTATCCTTCGCCGTCGGGTCGCTGCCGGAAGGCGCGCTCGAAATGAAAGGCCAGGTGACGGCGCGGCTCCGGCGGTTTTGTGTGGTGACGGCCGCGTTCTTCGACCAGAACATCGCCGAGCCGGTCGCGCGGCGCTGGCTGCCGGGCCTCCCGGAGGTGGAGGCGCGCGAGGTCGAAATCGCTGTGCTTGAGGAAGACGCGCCTGATCCACTGCCACCCGCAGGTGTCGACCTGATGGAGCTGGTCTCGGAGGTGCTGGCGCTCGGCCTCGACCCGCATCCCCGTGCGCCCGGTGCCGACATCGCCGAATTGGGCTATGACCCAGCTCCGGAAGAGGTGCCGTCTGGCCCCTTCGCTGTGCTGGCCGCACTGAGGGAGCCGAAGGCGTGAAGGCGGCGGACATGGTGGCGATGCTGGCCAGGCTCACAGTCCGCAATTTCAAGCGCTTTGAGGAAGTCGAGATCGAACTCGCCAATCCCGTCGTCGGCCCGAAGAAAAGACGATCCTCAAATGTGTCAGATTGATAGGCGCCCGGTGCATGATCCCGGCTCCGCCATCTACAACGGTGCCATCCATCGCCACCTGCGAGTTCGACCCTGAGCCCTTCGCCCAGCGCGTCATCGCTGGATTTCCCTGCAAAGGCGGATCGTAACATCGTTTCAGCAGGAGGACGGGCATCCGCGCATCACATGCCGGGTTTCTCCGGTCCCAGAAGCGTTGTCAATCCGCGCACTGGCCCGAGCGTATTGACCGCCAGGCGGGTCAGCGCCGCGCGTTTCGCCACGCCCTCGCGCAGCAAGAACCATTGCCGCCGCAGCTGGAACAACGGATCGCCGGGCCCCTTGGCGGACATGGCCTCGATTATGCTGTGATTGCCGTCTTCGGCCACCAGATGGCGCACGACTGGAGGGCGCACGCAATAAGTCGCAATGCCCGTGCGCCAATAGGCGGCGAGCGCCCGGTCGATATCAAGACGCACATGTGGGAACACATCTAAAAACCGCCGCGCAGCCGGGCGCGTTATCACATAACCCTGGGTGCCGAAATGAGACCAGCGCAGCCAGCCGAGCCGGTGACCGGTCTCCAGCCGGCAATACGGAACGAAACGCCGGACCGTGCGGC
>JAPORR010000007.1 GCA_026710105.1 Alphaproteobacteria bacterium | reverse complement strand
AACCACATCGTAGGCTTACGGACTGGGACCGCTCTATAGTTTCTGCACAAGCTCTGAAGCTCGACGTCAAGAAGTTCAGTCACGGATTGCGCGATTTCCGAAACTATATCCATCCCTATGAGCAGATGGTCTCGGGTTTCACACCGGACGAACACACCGCCAAGGTATGCTTCCAGGTGCTGAGGGCTGCGCTGGAGAGCTTGGCGGGGGAGCGCCCATGATCCGCGCCCCCGTCAATCCGGGCCTCCTCCGCTGGACGCGCGAGCGCGCCGGGATCGCTCAAGAAGATCTGACGGCGAAGTTCAAGAAATTGCCGGCGTGGGAAGACGGCCTAACGCAGCCCACGCTGAAGCAGGCCGAGGCATTCGCCCGTGCTGTCCATGCACCGGTCGGCTACCTGTTTCTCTCGAAACCGCCGGAGGAAGCTCTCCCGATCCCGGACTTCCGTACCTTCGCCGGGCGCGCGGTCACGCGCCCCAGCCCGAATCTTCTGGACATGATCTATGCCTGCCAGGAACGGCAGAGCTGGTATCGGGATTTCGCCCGCGTTGCCGGAGCGTCGGATATCGACTTCGTCGGCAGCGCCTCGGTCAAGACATCCCCCGAGACTGTCGCGGCGCGGATGCGGGAGACCCTGGGCTTCGATCCGGATGCCCGTCGGGAATGCCCGACCTGGACCGATGCACTCCGACTGTTCATCTGTCAGGCCGACGACGCCGGCGTCCTCGTCATGGTAAGCGGTGTCGTGATGAGCAACAGCCGCCGCCGTCTCGATCCGGACGAGTTTCGCGGATTCGCGCTGTGCGATCCGCTCGCGCCGCTGGTCTTCGTCAATGGCAGGGATACGAAGGCGGCGCAGATGTTCACGCTCGCACACGAACTCGCCCATATCTGGCTTGGCGCTTCGGCCCTGTCGAACCTGGGTGTCGCGCCACGGCCAGGCTTCCGGAACGAGGAAGTGTGGTGCAATGCAGTGGCGGCGGAGCTTCTGGTGCCGCTGGAGGCCCTGCAATCCGATCTGAGGCGGAACGAAGCGCTTCCGGACGCACTGGCCCGGCTGGCGCGCATTTTCAAGGTCAGCACGCTGGTCATCCTGCGCCGCCTGCTTGACGCAGGCTGGCTGAATCGCGAGCGCTTCGACACCTCCTGGGTGCAAGAGAACCAACGCCTCCGAAAGCTCGCGCAGGCGGGCAGCGGCGGCGACTTCTACCGAACGACGGTTGCGCGGGTCGGGTGGCGGTTCACGCGTGCGCTGGTGGTGAGCACGCTCGAAGGCCAGACGCTCTATCGGGATGCGTTCCGGATGCTGGGCGTCAGGAAGACCGAGACCTTCAACAATCTCGGGCGCGAAGCCGGGGTGATGGGATGACGGCCTATCTCTTCGATTCGAACGTCTTCATCCAGGCCAAGAATCTACATTACGGCTTCGATTTCTGCCCTGCTTTCTGGGACTGTCTGGTGGAGCAGAACGGCACGGGCAAGGTTGCGAGCATCGACAAGGTCGTGGACGAACTGCAAGCCGGCGACGACGAACTCGCAGAGTGGGCCGCAGCGTGGGGCGAGGAGCTCTTTCTGCCACCGGACGATGCTGTATTGCCCGCTCTTCGCACGGTGAGCGACTGGGCGAGCGGCCGTGGATACCGGCCGGCTGCGGTCGCAACGTTCTTGCAGGTTGCCGACTACTGGCTTGTGGCGCACGCGCTGGCTCACGGGTGCATCGTCGTCACGCACGAAGTCCCCGCCGACACCGCCAGCAAGATCAAGATTCCGAACGCCTGCATCGGTCTCGGCCTGCGCTGCATGAGCCCCTATGAAATGCTCCGCCGCGCGCGCGCGATTTGTCCTGGGAACGGGCAGGGCCTGATGGCCAGATTCACCGAAAGCGAGGTGGAAGACGCGGCCCTCGAATGGCTCGCCGCGCTGGCTTATGCCGTGTTGCACGGGCCGGACATCGGCCCCGAAGGTCCGGCGCCGGAGCGCTGCAGCTACGATGAGGTGCTGCTGACCGGTCGGCTCCGCGACGGCTCACTCGACTCAATTCTCACCTGTCTGCCGAGACGCTGGAGGAGGTGCTGCGCAAGGTACGGCAGACGGAAACTCCCTCCCTCGAGGAGAACCGCCGCCTGCACCGTTACCTGGTCGAAGGCGTGCCCATTGAGGTTACCCGGGAGAATGGAATCATGGGCGGCGATGCCGCCCGGCTGATCGATTTCGACGACAGCGAGGCCAATGTCTGGGTGGCGGTGAACCAGTTCACGGTGATTGAGCGCGAGCACAATCGCCGCCCTGATGTGGTGCTGTTCGTGAACGGTCTGCCCCTGGCCGTGATCGAGCTGAAGAATCCCGGCGACGAAAACGCCACCCTCGAAGGGGCATTCAACCAGTTCCAGACCTACAAGGAAGAGATGCCGTCCCTGTTCCGCATCAGCGCCGCGTTTTTGACTTCGGGTGTCGGAACCTCGGTCGGTTGAGCGACATCACGCGCGATCCTGCAAATCAACGATGTGGGTAATTGCAGGCCAAACGGAACGCTTACGGTGAAGGGGAGGAGTCGCCCACTTCGTTGTTTCCAAGAAGTCCCTGCGCGGCCTTAAGAAGGAAACGCTCAGACTCTTCAGCCAAGCCGTCTATGAAGTGAGAATTGTCGAGAGTTTCTATGACCGTCCCTGGCAAAAGAAAGCGGCTCATCTCTGCAGTGAAAGCAGAAGAGCGGACAATCCCCACAACTCTGGATGACGCCCTCTCAATAAAGTCCGGGCTCCCGTTATATTCCTTCATTTTGGAATCCAGCAGGTCGAGGCGTAGACCTGTCCTCGCTCTCAACCAGTTCATGTCCCAGATATCCCTGTATCGTGGACGATCACGGGTCATGATCGAATTTGAGAAAGCTACAATCTTGCCTGCGAGGATCTCTTCCTCGCTCTGAACATGGACCATCAAATTGTAATCAGGCAATTCGTTGTAATTCTTCCTGATCTGCCTCGTTTCCTTGGTATGGGACAGTGTGTTGTCTATATCGATCTTGATCCTTTGCCCTGGTATATGCTTTTGGCGCGGCTCTATCGCGACATCGATGCGCCATGTAGATACACCGATCTCTCCCGGAAGACGGTGGATAGTCTTCGGAGACCTCACGCTTACATCCAGACCATGTGTTTGCCGAGATAGGCTATCCTCAAGGTAGCCGGCCAAACCCGTCATGCGCT
>JAPORR010000238.1 GCA_026710105.1 Alphaproteobacteria bacterium | reverse complement strand
TGGCTTGGCTGCGCAGCGCGCACCGTTCGATCGCCAATGCGCTGCTGGGCGCGCCCCGCCGGCTTGAGCCAGCGCGGACCGCTCTATCCCCTGCGCCTGCAAAAGATTGATAAGCCTGTTGAACTTGTCCCGATCCTATCATAGAGTTGAGACAAAATAGCGCTCCGTTGGAGATTCAGGAGGATGAGCACAGAATCGGCGGGCGAGGCGCGCGATTGTGCCGCGACAGCAATGAAATCCTTGACGCGGCGCTGCATGGTCGGCCGCGTGGTCGTGGGAGGCGCGCTCCTGACAACCGGTGTGGTCGCAGGACTGCCCGGTAGCGCAGAGGCAGCGAAGCCGCGCAAGCCGGACAGGATGTTCACCCAGCCGGGAGATCGCCTCCAGCTCATCAAGGGCGAGGCGCAGGGCGAGGCGCTGCGCCCGGACATGCTGACCACTGGTGCCCGGCCGGTCGAAGTGTTTCCTCTCGACCCGGCGAGCGGTGTTCTGCGGCGGCGCAACCGCCTCAACCGCATACTGGCCCTGCGCCTTGACCCAGCCGAAATGGATGATCAAACGCGCGCCCGCAGCGCCGAAGGCGTGCTGGCCTTTTCAGCGCTCTGCACTCATCGCGCCTGCACGATCAAGTCCTGGATGGCCGAAGAACGCCATCTGCGCTGCCATTGCCATCTGTCGGAGTTCGCCGCCCTGTCCGGGGGCAGCGTGCGCGGCGGACCGGCCAGGCGCCAATTGCCGATGGTCCCGCTCGGTCTGGACGGGGAGGGGTTCATCGTCGCGTTGGACGGGTTTACCCGCAAACCGGGTCCAGCCAAAACATAAGAACAGCGGGAGCGAAACGGCCGGGCTCCGCGCCCGGCGAACGAGTGGAGGAAAAGAATGCGTTCACTTATAGCGGCTGTTGCCGCCGTCGCAGTCGCCGGGTTGGGAAGCGCCGCCTTCGCGGCCAGCTTCAATCCAGTCACGGATGCGCGGCTGCAGAATCCGGAGCCGGAGAACTGGCTGACCTGGCGCGGCAATTATGAGGGCTGGGGCCACTCGCCGCTCACGCAAATCAACGCCGATAATGTCGGCGATCTGGTGCCGGTGTGGAGCTATTCGACCGGCGTGACCGAGGGCCATCAGGCGCCGCCGATGGTCAATGACGGCGTCATGTATATCTCCACGCCGCAGAATCAGGTGCTGGCGCTGGACGCTGTCACCGGCACCGAACTCTGGCGCTATGTGCGCGAACTGCCGGAGGACCTGTTCCAGCTCCATCCGACCAATCGCGGCGTCGCGCTCTATGGCGACAAGGTTTACATGGCCACAGTCGATGCGGGCGTCGTGGCGCTCGACGCCAAGACCGGCAAGGTGGTCTGGGATGTGCTGGTCGGCGACTACACCGACGGCTATTACTCGACGCTCTCGCTGATGGCGGCCGACGGCAAGATCATCACCGGCGTGTCCGGCGGCGAATACGGCATTCGCGGCTATGCCGTGGCGCTCGACGCGGAGACCGGCGCCGAAGCGTGGAAAACCTACACCATTCCCGCGCCGGGCGAGCCGGGCTCCGAAACCTGGACCGGCGACACCTGGAAAGTAGGCGGCGGCTCCGTCTGGATGCAGCCGAACTACGACGCCGAGACCGGCATCATATATCTCGGCACCGGCAATGGCGGCCCTTGGATGCCGGATACGCGCCCCGGCGACAATCTCTACACGACATCCCTCATGGCCCTCGACATCAAGGACGGCTCGATCGAGGGGCATTTCCAGTATCACTGGAACGACGCCTGGGACTGGGATGAGGTTTCGGCCCCGGTCCTGATGCCCATCGAGCGCGACGGCAAGAAGGTGAAAGGCTTGGTTCACGCCGGGCGCAACGGCTTCCTCTGGACGCTCGAGCGAACCGACGGGCCGATCAATTTCATCGCCGCCGACCGCTATGTGAAGCAGAACGTGTTCGAATCCATCGACCCGGAGACGGGGCGGCCGAGCTATAACGAGGCGACGACGCCCGGCACCAACAAGACGGTCACCTTCTGCCCGAGCCTGTGGGGCGGCAAGGACTGGCCGCCGCAGGCCTATAGCCCCGATACCGGCCTGCTCTATATCCCGAGTCACGAGAATTTGTGCTCGGAGCTCGGCGGCGTGCCGATCGGGCCGCGCGAACCGGGCGAGCTGTATATCGGCATCCCGATCGACGTGATCCTCTCGTCGTTGCGCTTCCATGAGGATGTCGATCCGTCCAAGCCGGTGCCGATCGGGCGCATCCAAGCTTGGGACATGAATACCGGCGAGATGAAATGGGCGCACGACTTTAACGACACCCCCTATTGGGGCCCGATCATGACCACGAGCGGCAATCTGCTGTTCACCGGCGGCACGAACGACCGCATGTTCCGCGCCTTCAACGCGACCACCGGCGACATGCTCTGGGAATACCCGACCAATTCGGGCATTACCGCAGCGCCGGCGTCGTATGCCGTCAACGGCACGCAATATGTCGCGGTCCAGTCCGGCTGGGGCGTCGATGCCGAGCGGATGCAGGGCCTGCTGCAGCAGATCCTGCCCGAGGACCGGAAGATGCCGAGCGTGCCGCAGGGCGGCGTGATCTGGGTCTTCGCTCTGAAGCAGTAGCAGGACGGCGATGACCCAGCGCTCGACGGCATGGCGGCTGTGCCGGGGGCTTCTGGCCTCCGGCATCGCCTGCCTGCTGTGGACGGCGTCCGCCAGGGCGGATTTGCCGCGCGATCCAGACGCGATGATGGCGCAGATACGCAGCGCAATTGAGACGCGCGACTACGACGCTTTGAAGAAGCTCGTGCTCTGGAAGGATGCGGGCAAGATCAAGAAACGGGTCGTGCGCTTCCATCTGGCGCGGAATCTCGGCCGCAAGATCAAGAGCATGACTTGGGAGGACTTTCCGGAAGATGGCCTGGACGGTGTGATCGCCACAGGCAAGCTCGTGCCGAACATGGCGATGACCAATGCGGTTCGTGTGATCTTCGACGAGGAACCGATCAACGCGTCCGGAAAATTACCAACTTCGGTATTTCTGGTCGGCTTGTACAACAATGCCTACAGAATCGGACTCGTCGTCCGTAAGGGCGGTGACGATGACGGCGACTAACGCTCCAGCCTGTCCTTGAGGCGCGGACTTAATTGTAGGCTTATTGAAAAGGAGGAGATTAGATGGCGCGTGTTAGAGTGAACAGTGACGGTCTTATGGT
>JAPORR010000213.1 GCA_026710105.1 Alphaproteobacteria bacterium | reverse complement strand
CAGCGCCATGCCAGACTTGCACCCGCCTTGACTTTCTTTTGTGGTCAAACTTTCTTAACTTCTGTTTGGGAACAACCGCTCATATTGCTTGTTCATATAACCAAGAACGACCATCCACACACTCTCCTTGTACAAGACCTGCTACTACTTTCATTACATGAACAGCACGGTGCTAATAGGTCTCTTTTCGTCTCTTGGTCCTATTGTCTATGTTCCCCCCACCTTATGTTGACATGACTTTCCCCAATTGAAGGCACTATTAGGCAGACAGTAGCTGTCTGGTGTTAGCCCAACCACGGTGTGTCAATGTTTTAAACAAATGGTACCCCAGATCCAATCTGGCGCTGTGTATTCAATGAACTAGCGTTTTCCAGGCTGCTCAGTAACCCGCCTCGGGAGGCAATGACAGCTGTGCTCGGGCGCCGCGCCATCGGGCGGGTGGCCGTTGTCATTGGGAAATCATCGTGACGCAGCGGCAGAAGGCCTTGTTTATATCCGCTATGGTTAGAAAAGCTGATCGGCCCCAGGTTGCACGGGTACAGGGGGCAAGGAGAGAGCATGCAGACAGGCCTGCAAACCGTGGCAAGTCCAGTGACAACGAGGTCTAGCGCCCCAATCGGCGATCTCCGCCTGGCGGCGCGGCTGCGCAGGGAGATCGAAGGTGAAGTACTGTTCGACCCGTTTGAACGCGGGCGCTATTCCACCGATGCCTCCATCTACCAGATCGAGCCGATCGGCGTGGTCAGGCCGCGCTCAATCGCAGATGTCGAAACAGCGCTCACAATCGCGCGCGAGGAGGGCGTAGCGGTATTGGCACGCGGCGGCGGTACGTCACAAGCAGGCCAGACCGTCGGCGAGGCGCTTGTAATCGACTGTTCTGCACATCTCGACCAAGTGCTGGAGATCGATGTCGATAACCGGCGGGCACGCGTGGAGCCGGGGGTTGTGCTTGGGCAGTTGAATGCGCGGCTGCGCCGGGATGGCCTTATGTTCCCGGTCGACATCTCCACCGCGAGCCGGGCGACGCTCGGCGGCATGGCAGCCAATAATTCCTGCGGCTCACGCTCGATCCGCTACGGCAACATGGTCCACAACACCCACGCCATAGAGGCGATCCTCGCTGATGGCGGGCGCCACCGCTTCGCACACGTGCCGGGTGATCTCGACGCGGGTGATGGCACGCCCGGCTATATTGACCTCGTGCGCAAGCTGCGCGCCATCACCGCGCGCGAGCACGAGGCCATCGCTCGGGGCTTCCCAGACCTGCTGCGTAAGGTCGGCGGCTACAATCTCGAAAGCGTGAACGTCGCCGGGCACAATATGGCGCATCTACTGGTGGGCTCCGAGGGTACGCTCGGCTTCTTCACCGCCATTGAGGTCGATCTTCAGCCCTTGCCACCGCACAGGGTGCTGGGCGTGTGCCACTTCCCGCGTTTCCGCGATGCGATGGATGCCGTGCCCTATCTGGTAGCGCTCGATCCCGATGCAGTCGAGTTAGTGGACCGCACTATCATCGATCTCGGGCGTGATATCCAGATGTTCCGCGAAACCGTCCGCGAGGTCGTGCAAGGGCGTCCCGATGCACTTATGCTGGTCGAATTTGCCGGTCAGGACAAAGCAGCGCTGCTCTCCCGGCTGGATGCACTCGACGACGCGATGAGCGATCTCGGCCATCCTGGTGCCGTTGTCCGGGCTGTCGAACCGGCGCTTCAGACCCGTGTCTGGGGGGTGCGGGAAGCGGGCCTCAATATCGTCATGTCGATGAAGACCGAGGCCAAGCCGGTCTCCTTCATCGAGGACTGCGCCGTGCCGCTCGAAGACCTAGGCAATTTCACCGACCGGCTGACACGCGTCTTCGAGAAGCACGGCACGACCGGCACCTGGTATGCACATGCTTCGGTAGGCCTGCTGCATGTCCGGCCGGTGCTAAACCTGAAACAGCCGCAGGGCGCGGCCGCCATGCGCGCCATCGCGGAGGAAGCCTTCGCCATGGTGCGGGAATACAAGGGCAGCCATTCAGGCGAACACGGAGACGGCATCGTCCGCTCGGAGTTTCACGAGCGCATGTTCGGGCCTGACCTGGTCCGTGCATTCGAAGAGGTAAAGGACGCTTTCGACCCAGGCGACCTCTTCAATCCTGGCAAGATCGTCCACGCGCCCCGGATGGACAACCGCTCGCTCTTCCGCTTCAAACCAGGCTATGCGGCGGTTCCGCTCAAGCCGGCGCTCGACTGGTCGAACTGGGCGGGCGGTTTCCTCGGCGCGGCCGAGATGTGCAACAACAACGGTGCCTGCCGCAAGGCCGACCCCGGCGTCATGTGTCCTTCCTTCCGGGCAACCGGACGGGAGCGGGACCTGACACGCGGGCGTGCCAATACGCTGCGGCTCGCGCTGTCTGGCCAACTCGGCCCTGACGCGCTCACCTCAGACGACATGGCCCGGACCATGGAGCTCTGCATCGGCTGTAAGGGGTGCCGTCGCGAATGCCCGACCGGTGTCGATATGGCACGGATGAAAGTCGAGTTCCTGCATCATTACAAGATCCGGCGGGGCCTGACGTTGAGGGATCGGCTGGTCTCCTCACTCCCGCATTACGCACCATGGCTTGCGCCTTTCGCCCTGCTGCTCAACGCCGTCGAGCATGCTCGTCCGCTGCGAATCCTACGGGAGCAGGCGACTGGTTTCTCTCGCCATCGTCGGATGCCTGCGTGGCGTCGGGACCGGTTTGATCCAGTCGATAGCGGAGGGGCAGCGAACGGGGAACAAGAGGTGGTGCTGTTCGCGGATTGCTTCAACACCGCTTTCGAACCGGAAAACGCACGCGCAGCCAAGCGCGTGCTGGAGGCCGCCGGCTTCCACGTCCGCCATCCGCGCAAGCAAAACGGACGTCGCCCCCCCTGTTGCGGCCGGAGCTGGCTCGCAGCCGGGCAGATCGAGCGGGCGCGCGCGGAAATGCGTCGCAGCGTCGCCATGCTGCTGCCCCATGTCGAGGCCGGCACACCCATCGCCGGGCTTGAACCGTCTTGCCTCTTCACCTTTCGCGACGAATTGCAGTCTGTGCTGCCAGGGCCGGAGAGCACACGGGTGGCGGAGAGCGTGACGATGCTGGAGAGCCTGGTATCCAAAGGAAAAGCGGCCTCCCAACTGGCCTCCCGGCTGGTAGCCTCACCGGGAAGCCGTGCCCTCGTCCATGCCCATTGCCACCGCAAGAGCTTCGACGGACCGGACGCGATTCTGGCGGCGCTCGCGCTGGTGCCCGGGCTACAGCCGGTGCTAGTCGAGAGCTCCTGCTGCGGTATGGCCGGCAGCTTCGGCTACGAGGCAGAGCATTACGAGGTCTCGATGAAAATGGCCGAGGCGGCGCTGCTGCCGGCCGTGCGCGCCGAGGGGCCGGACACGCTCATCGTCGCCGACGGCACAAGCTGCCGCCACCAGATCGCCGACGGCGCCGACAGACAGGCGCTCCATCCTGCACGCATTCTGGAAAGGGCGCTTGCATGACTGCTATCCATGTCTGGGGCGTCTTTTCCAGCCGCGCGCTCCGTGTCCACTGGACCCTGCAGGAGCTCGGCCTCACATACAGGACAACCCCAATCCGCACTCGCACGCCGGAGCAGACGGCGGCTTCCTACCGCACTGTCAACATTCTACACAAGATCCCGACCATCGAGATCGACGGCGTGCGCTACACCGAGTCTGGCGCCATTGCGTTGGAACTGGCGGCCCGTTTCCGAGACCAGGTCGATCTCTGGCCCGACCGCTCCCACGTGTTGGAATGGTGCTTCTATGTCGCGATGGAGCTGGACGCGACCTCGCTCTACGTCATCCGCCGCCACGGGGACCTTTCAGAGATCTACGGCGAGGCGCCGACTGCGGTGTCAGGCGCGCATGATTACTGGCTGAAGCAAGCGACCAAGGCAGAAGCTACACTTGCCGACGGTCGGCCTTGGCTGCTTGGCGAGCCCTTCTCTGTCGCCGACATCATGCTCGGCTCCTGCCTCGGCTGGGCTAGCCGCCACGGCATCACCGTGCCGCAAGTTCTGCAGGATTACGACACCCGTCTCCGGGCCCGCCCCGGTCGCCGGCGCGGCGAGGATGCGAATGAAGGCCGGATGGATACGATGGCGGGCGGTTGAGCCCATCGTTTCCCAAGACGGCAATTCGGAGCCAACATATTCAGCCTGTCAGGCTCAGTCTGTCAGGTCGTCCCAGAGTTCCTTGACGCGGGAGAAGAAGCCCTCGGTTTCGGGCGTGCGATTCTGGCCCCCGCCTTCCTTCTCGAACTCGCGCAGCAACTCCGCCTGCCGGCGCGTCAAGTTGACCGGCGTCTCGACCCGGACGGTCACCAACATATCTCCACGCTGGCGGGTATTCAGCACGGTCATGCCCTTGCCGCGTAGCCGGAAGCGATTGCCGGCTTGTGTGCCCGGTGGCAGGTCTATGCGCGCGCGGCGGCCCTCGACAGTCGGCACCTCTGCCACGCCGCCCAGTGCCGCCGCCGTCATCGACACCGGGACCTCGCAATGGATATGCGGCCCCTCCCGGTCGAATACAGGATGGTCCTCGATATCAATGAAGATATAGAGGTCGCCGGGTGGGCCGCCACGTTCGCCGGCTTCCCCCTCGCCAGCAAGGCGAATACGGTTACCGACCTCAATCCCTGCCGGAATGGTGACGGTGAGTGTGCGCGTGCGCTGCACCCGGCCCCGGCCTCCGCAGCTCCGGCAGGGGTCGCGCACCACCTCGCCTGTGCCATGGCAGGTCGCGCAGGTCCGCTCGACGGTGAAGAGGCCCTGGCTTGCCCTCAACCGTCCGGTACCGTTGCAGGTCGGACAGACAACCGGCGGCGCGCCGCCGGCCGAACCCGTGCCGGAGCAAGCCTCGCAGGTCATAGTGCCTGGGACCTCGATAGTCGCCTGCTTGCCCTGGAAGGCGTCCTCAAGTGTAATGCGCATATTGTAGCGCATGTCCGCGCCCTGGCGTCGGCCACCGCGCCCGCGCCGTCTCCCCGCGAGGTCGCCGAACATCTCGTCGAAAATATCGCCGAAACTGGAGCCAAACCCGAAATCGGCCCCGGGACTAGCCCCGCCGCCTTGGGCGCGCTGCATGAAGGCATCATGGCCAATCCGGTCATAGAGCTGGCGCTGTTCCGGATCCTTCAGGACATCATAGGCTTCGTTGATATCCTTGAAGCGCGCCTCGGCGACGCTGTCTCCTGGATTGCGGTCCGGATGATATTCCTTGGCAAGCCTACGATAGGCGCGCTTCAGATCATCCGAACTCGCCGTCCGGGAAGCGCCCAGAACATCGTAGAAATCTCGTCCGGCCATCGGAGCCGCTGCCCGGCGGGGTCAGGCAGAGCGTTTCTGGCTGTTGTCGGTATCATCAACTTCTTCGAAATCGGCATCGACCACACCGTCGTCGCCTCCTGAACTTGTATCCGCGCCGTCCGGGCCGCCACCCGCCTCCTCCTGCTGCGCGGCATACATGGCCTCACCGAGCTTCATGGCGGCGGCGGCCAGCGCGGCGGTTGTTTCCTGAATCCGGGCGGCATCCTCGCCGTCCTTGGCTTCCTTCGCCGCTTGGAGTGCCTCTTCGATCGCAGCCTTGTCACCGGCGTCGATTTTGTCGCCATGCTCTTTGAGCTGCTGCTCGGTCGTGTGGATCAGGCTTTCAGCCTGGTTGCGTGCCTCAACAAGTTCGCGGCGATTGCGATCCTCTTCTGCATTGGCCTCAGCTTCCTTCACCATCTGTTCAATCTCGTTGTCAGACAGCCCGCCGGAAGCCTCAATGCGAATCGCCTGCTCCTTGCCAGTCGCCTTGTCCTTAGCGGACACATTGACGATACCGTTAGCGTCAATGTCGAATGCGACCTCGATCTGCGGCACACCGCGCGGCGCCGGCGGAATGCCTACAAGGTCGAACTGGCCGAGCGGCTTGTTGTCTGCCGCCATTTCACGCTCGCCCTGCGAAACGCGGATGGTCACCGCGTTCTGGTTGTCTTCGGCCGTCGAGAAAGTCTGACTCTTCTTGGTCGGAATCGTAGTGTTACGATCGATCAGCCGGGTAAATACGCCGCCCAGAGTCTCGATGCCGAGCGACAGTGGCGTCACATCGAGCAGCAGCACGTCCTTCACATCGCCTTTCAACACACCAGCCTGGATTGCCGCGCCGAGCGCCACGACCTCGTCCGGGTTGACGCCGCGATGCGGCTCCCGCCCGAAGAAAGTCTTCACCGCCTCGATCACCTTCGGCATACGCGTCATGCCACCAACCAGCACGACCTCGGCAATGTCGGAGGCGCGCAGACCGGCATCCTCCAGCGCCTTCCGGCAGGGTTCGACAGTGCGCTTGACAAGATCCTCTACCAGCGCTTCCAGCTTGGCGCGCGAGAGCTTGATGTTGAGATGCTTCGGACCCGACTTGTCTGCCGTGATGAAAGGCAGGTTGATCTCGGTCTGCGCGGTCGAACTCAACTCGATCTTGGCCTTCTCAGCGGCTTCCTTCAGGCGCTGCAGTGCGAGCTTGTCGCCACGCAGGTCGATTCCCTGTTCCTTGCGGAATTCTTCAGCCAGGTACTCAATGATGCGATTGTCGAAATCCTCGCCGCCGAGATGGGTGTCGCCATTGGTGGACTTGACCTCGAACACGCCGTCGCCGATTTCCAGCACAGAGACATCGAACGTGCCGCCACCGAGGTCGTAAACGGCGATGATGCCGCTCTCCTTCTTGTCGAGGCCGTAGGCGAGCGCAGCCGCGGTTGGCTCGTTGACGATGCGCAGCACCTCCAGGCCGGCAATGCGTCCGGCGTCCTTGGTCGCTTGGCGTTGCGAATCGTTGAAATAGGCCGGAACCGTAATGACCGCGTCGGTCACTGTCTCGCCGAGAAACGCCTCGGCCGTTTCCTTCATCTTCTGGAGTATGAAGGCGCTGATCTGGCTCGGCGCGTAGTTTTCATCCCCGGCTTTCACCCAAGCATCACCATTATCCGCCTTAATCAGCGCGAAGGGCAGGACATCTTTTTCCTTCTGTATCACCGGGTCGCTATAGGGACGGCCGATCAGGCGCTTGATGCCGAATAGCGTGTTGGTCGGGTTTGTCACCGCCTGGCGCTTGGCGGCCTGACCGACCAGACGCTCATTGTCTCCTGTCACCGCCACCATGGACGGCGTGGTCCGTGCGCCCTCGACGTTCTCAATCACCCTGGGCTCGCTGCCATCCATCACAGCGACACAGGAATTGGTTGTGCCGAGATCGATTCCGATAACCTTACTCATGAGGTCTATCCCTGCCCATGCGGCGAACGCAGCAAGCCTGCCGATGCAGCACCGGCCGCGGTTCCCCCTTCTGATACTGAAAAATCGAGCGCCCGCCCGACTTTCTGTTGCGCGGGTATATATGGACGCTCCATTTGCCCTACAAGACCCGACGCGACAGCCTAGGGTGCGGCAAAAAATGCCAATTCAGGTCAAAAAATGACAACGAACGTCATTTCCGCGAGCTATCGTACCGACATTCCGGCTTTCTACGGTGCGTGGTTCGCGCGACGCCTTGCCGCCGGCTATGCCCTGGTGCGCAACCCGTGGTCCGGCAGAATCTACCGGGCGGACCTCCGGCCCGAAGCTGTCGCCGGCTATGTTTTCTGGACCCGCAATCCCGTCCCCTTCATGCCGGTTCTAGCAGGGCTGGAGCGGCCATTCGCCGTCCAGTTCACCATCACCGGCTATGGACGCCGACTCGAGCCCTCGGTGCCCCAGCCCGAGCGTGCCGTCGAAGCCGCCCACGCGCTTGCTGCCCTCTATGGCCCACGATGCGTCATCTGGCGCTATGACCCAATCCTCTGCCCTGTCCACGACCATGTCGAAGCCGCCGGACGGCTGGCGGAAGCGCTGCGGGGCGCAACCGACGAATGCGTGGTCTCCTTCACTTCCTTCTATCGCAAGACAAAAAGAAACCTGGCGGAGGCGGGTTTTGTCTGGGACGATCCTAAGTCTGCTCACCGCCAGCGGCTGATCGAAGCGCTGGCTGAAGCCGTTGCGCCGCTTCGGCTTAGCATCTGCGCCCAGCCGGAACTGACCTGTGGTGCTGCACGACCAGCACGTTGCATCGACCCCGACCGGCTCGGGCTCGGCCCGCACCCCGAGCGGGGCAACCGGCCCGGCTGCGCCTGTGCCGCCAGCCGCGATATCGGCGCCTACGACACCTGCCCGCATGGTTGCCTCTATTGCTACGCCAATGCTTCGCCACACGCCGCACAGCAGCGCTTCAAGGTACATGATCCTGAAGCCGAGATGCTCTGAACCGCCCTTATTTAGTGCCTCGCGATCGCCGTCAGCATACCCTCTACGGCCGACTCGAACATAGCCGCAGTCAAGCGCCCCGTATTCGTGTTATAGCGCGAGCAATGGTAGCTATCGGCGAGCAGACGGGCACAATTGAGCCTGTGGAGGGCACCATGTGAGAACGGCCGGGAGGTGCGCCGTTCGCCGAGTGCGCCGAGGACGGCATCATGAGCGACGCGTCCGAGTGCGAGGATCGCGCCACCTTCCGGCACATGCACGAGTTCGCCCGCGAGGAAGTGGCGGCAGGCGGCGGCTTCCGCGCCTGTGGGCCTGTTTTGCGGCGGGACGCAGCGCACGGCATTGACGATGCGGCAACCAACAAGCATGAGGCCGTCCTCGGCATGACCGTCATAGCAGCCCCGTGCCAGGCCGAACTTCAGCAGCGTTGCGAACAGCAGGTCGCCCGCATAGTCGCCGGTGAAGGGTCTGCCGGTGCGGTTGGCGCCGCGCAGGCCGGGCGCGAGACCGACAATCAGAACTTCCGCCCCGGGCGGCCCAAAGCCTGGTACAGGCGCGTTGAACCAACTGGGCTCTTCCTCACGCCAATGATGCCGGAACGTCCGGAGTCGCGGGCAGAAGGAACAATCCGAGTCAGGTTCCATACTGCTCTTCGGCGTCCTCCTGGACGTCCTCGGTGCGCAGGCTCTCCCGCTGGGCGCGACGCAGTTGGGCCGCCTCCTGCTCATCGTGAGCGCGCATGATGGAGGGAGCGAGGTCGAGCAGTTCCATGAAGAAATCGGCCTGCCGCCGCAGATCGTCAGATACCATGGGCGGCTGGCTTTTCATCGTGCTGACGACCGTTACGCGTACGCCGCGCCGCTGCAGAGCCTCGACAAGGCGGCGGAAATCGCCGTCACCTGAAAACAGCACGACATGTTCCAGATGATCGGCCATCTCCATGGCGTCGACGGCGAGCTCGATATCCATGTTTCCCTTAACCTTGCGGCGGCCCAGGGTATCGGTAAACTCGCGCGCCGGCTTGGTGACCATGGTGAAGCCGTTGTAGTCTAGCCAATCCACTAGCGGACGAATCGGCGAATAGTCCTGTTCCTCAATCAGCGCAGTGTAATAAAAGGCTCGGATCAGCCGCCCGCGCTTGGAGAAATAGTCAAGCATCCGCTTGTAGTCGATATTGATGTTCAGGGCGCGCGCCGCGGCGTAAAAATTGGCGCCGTCGATAAACAACGCCGTGCGTTCTTCCATATAGCTGCGCATAGTGAGTTGAATCTCCGGAAATCGCGGCAATCCGCTAAACTGAGGTCGACAACCTAAGTGAGACGCCGCTGTGCCACAAGAGGGCCGACGGGCATGATTCTCATCGGACTGGGCGCGAACCTGCCGTCGGCGGAGCACGGACCGCCGCAAGCGACGCTGGCGGCGGCGCTGGACTCACTCCTGGCTGAGGGTGTGACGACGCTGCGCCGCTCACCCTGGTACGAGAGCGCGCCAGTGCCGCCGAGCGGCCAGCCTTGGTACGTGAACGCCGTGGCGGAGGTAGAAAGCCGGCTCAACCCGCAGGCCCTGCTGGCGGCACTGCTTAATGTCGAGGTGGGATTCGGCAGGGTCCGCGGTGCCCGCAACGCCTCGCGTACGGTCGATCTCGATCTTCTTGATTATCGCGGCCTGGTCACTGGACCTGGAAGGCGACCCGAATTACCCCATCCGCGCCTGCATGAGCGAGCCTTCGTGCTACTGCCTTTGCGCGACCTCGCGCCCGGCTGGCGCCATCCGGCTTCCGGCCGAACGGTGGAGACGCTGATCGACGGTCTTGACCGGCAGGATGCGGCCCGCCGGCTGCCATGAGCGCTGTCCGCAACCCTGCGGAAAGGTGGTGAAAAACCATTGCCGCGTGCCCGATATTGCGGTAAGGTCATGTCCCCTTAAGCCCTCGCCCGCCGCCCGGCGGGACTTTCGGCCCTTTCCCCTCGCACTGGAATGTGCCGCCCTTGCGGGTGAGCCGGCTTTCAACACCAACGGATGGACGGTCCGAGGTCATGCTCGATGATATCGCTGCGCCCGAAAAGGTTGCGCATCTTCAGGAAATAAAAGAAAAATCGCCGAGTGAACTGCTCGCGCTTGCCGACGAACTGGAGGTCGAGAACGCTTCCACGCTCCGCAAGCAGGACATGATGTTCGCCATCCTGAAAAGCTTGGCGGAAGACAATGTGGCCATTGTCGGCCGCGGAGTGCTGGAAGTGCTGGCGGACGGCTTCGGCTTCCTGCGCTCCCCTGAGGCCAACTATCTGCCCGGGCCTGATGACATCTATGTCTCGCCGCAATTGCTGCGCCGCTTCGGCCTGCGTACGGGCGACACTGTCGAGGGCGAAATCCGCGCGCCCAAGGCCGGCGAACGCTATTTCGCGCTCACTAAGGTCAAGCAGGCCAATTTCGAAGAGCCGGACGCCGTCCGCCACCGCATCAATTTCGACAATCTGACGCCGCTCTATCCCGAGCAGCGGCTGCAGCTGGAGATCGACCGACCCGAGACGAAGGACTACACCACGCGCGTCGTCGAACTGGTGGCGCCGCTAGGCAAGGGACAACGCGCGCTGATCGTTGCGCCGCCGCGCACCGGCAAAACGATGATGCTGCAGAATGTGGCGCATGCGATCTCGCACAGCCACCCGGAAGTTTATCTTATCGTCCTCCTCATCGACGAGCGCCCGGAGGAAGTGACGGACATGCAGCGCTCGGTGCGTGGCGAAGTCATTTCCTCCACTTTCGACGAGCCCGCGACCCGCCACGTGCAGGTGACCGAGATGGTGCTGGAGAAGGCCAAGCGCCTTGTCGAATACAAGCATGATGTGGTCATTCTGCTGGACTCGATCACCCGACTCGCACGCGCCTATAACACGGTCGTGCCGTCCTCCGGCAAGGTGCTGACCGGCGGCGTGGACGCCAATGCGCTTCAGCGCCCGAAACGTTTCTTCGGCGCGGCGCGTAATATCGAGGAAGGCGGCTCGCTCTCGATTATCGCGACCGCGCTGGTCGAGACTGGCTCGCGCATGGACGAGGTGATCTTCGAGGAATTCAAGGGCACCGGCAATTCGGAGATCGTGCTCGACCGTAAGCTCTCCGATCGCCGTGTCTGGCCGGCGATCGACATCGCAAAATCCGGCACCCGCAAGGAGGAACTGTTGGTGGACCGGGGCACGCTAGCCAAGATGTGGATGCTGCGCCGGGTGTTAATGCCGATGGGCACCCAGGACGCTATGGAATTCCTGGTCGGCAAGCTGCGCGAGACCAAGAACAATAACGATTTCTTCCAAGCGATGAACCAGTAGCCACCGCGCGCCGACTTGTCCGGCAGAGAGCTATATCCGCCCGGTAGAAGAGGCCGGAAGCGGTTGGCCACCATTTGGATAACGCCTCCACATCAAGGCGCCGGCGGCTTCGTGATTACTGCGCCTTGATTGGCCGGGGCGGAAGTGCCATGCCTTCCGGCGGCGGAAGCAGTGGATAGCGGGATGGCAGACTATCTGAAGCGGGGCAAGACGGCAGCCGAGCGGGCGGAGGCGGACGCCGTGGTGCGCACGACTGTCGAGGCGATTTTGGAGGATGTCGGCACGCGCGGCGATGAGGCGGTGCGTGCGCTCTCGGAGCAATTCGACAACTGGTCGCCGGAGAGCTTCAGGCTCACGGAGCAAGAGATTGAGCGTGCGCTCTCCGAGGTTGCGAAGCGCGATCTTGACGACATTCGCTTCGCCCAGGCCCAGGTGCGCAGCTTCGCAGAACATCAGCGCACCGCACTGCGGGATATCGAAGTAGAGACGCTGCCAGGAGTCGTGCTCGGACACCGCAATATCCCGGTGAACTCGGTCGGCTGCTATGCGCCTGGCGGCAAATATCCCATTGTCGCCTCCGTGCATATGAGCGTGGTAACCGCCAACGCCGCTGGTGTGCCACGTATCGTGGCCGCCGCTCCCCCTGCGCAAGGCGGCGGCCCGCACCCGGCGATGGTCGCCGCTATGCATCTCGGTGGGGCCAACGAAATTCTGGTCTTGGGCGGCGTGCAGGCCTTGGGCGCGATGGCGCTTGGCACGGAGACGATTGCACCGGTCGATATGCTGGTCGGCCCAGGCAACGCCTTCGTCGCCGAGGCCAAACGGCAGCTTTTCGGACGGGTCGGCATCGACCTGCTCGCGGGTCCGACCGAGACGCTATTGATCGCCGATGACACGGTGGACGCTGAGCTCTGCGCCACCGATCTTCTAGGCCAAGCCGAGCACGGGCCGGACAGCCCCGCCATACTCGTCACGAATTCGCGCGCTCTCGCCGAATCCACCATCGTCGAGGTCGAACGCCTGCTGAAGATTTTGCCGACCGCCGCCAATGCCGGCGCCGCCTGGCGGGATTATGGGGAGATCATCCTTTGTGCCAGCCATGACGAAATGCTGGCGGAAGCAGAGCGCATCGCGTCCGAGCATGTGCAGGTAATGACTGACCGCGACGAGTGGTATCTGGAGAACATGACCTGCTACGGTGCGCTGTTCCTCGGCCCTCGCACCAATGTTTCCTACGGCGACAAGGTCATCGGTACCAATCATACCCTGCCGACCCGCCGGGCGGCGCGCTATACGGGCGGCCTCTGGGTCGGCAAATTCATCAAGACGCATACATATCAACGCATATTGACCGACGAGGCCTCGGTTCGGCTCGGCGAAGTCTGCTCGCGTCTCTGCATGCTGGAGGGCTTTGTCGGCCATGCCGAACAGGCTAATCTCCGTGTCCGCCGTCTCGGAGGCCGCAACATCGCCTATGGCGCAGCGGCGGAATGATGGTGGCTTGACGACAACGAAGACGGACGGCAACGACGTGATGGCCCCCAGCACAATAGATTGTGACCTGCATTCAGCGCCGTCCCTGGCGCAGAAATACAAGCCGAACCCGTCCGCATTGAGGAGGATTATATTGTCATGGAGGTTTGAGGTTTTGATACTCTGCCGAGCAGGCTTTTCTTCCCCCGCGATTTGACAAGACACAATGCTATGGGCCTAACTGCTGCGAGCATGCGGGGAATTGAGACTTGCCGCCTTCATGCGCCGGGCGCGTAGCTGACACGCGTGGCGCTGACACAGTGAGGAACGACACAGTGAGGGAAGCCGGAATGAGAACAAAATCGACAATCGCCGCGATCATAACGCTATCCGTCGGGCTCGGCGCGTCTAGCGTGCCTGCGAATGCAGAGAACTGGAGCATGGCTACACCGTGGGGTGGCGGGCCGTTGCTTGAATACAGCGCCAAGGGCATCGCCAAAGAAATCGGGTTTCTCACCAATGGCGAGATCCAGGTCGAGGTGTTCCCGGGTGGCACACTCGGGAAAGCGCTCAAGGTCACCGACACCGTGAGCAAGGGTGTCGCGCAGATGGGCCATAATTGGGCTGGTTACGACTGGGGTGTCGACCGCACTGGCGTGCTGTTTGGCGGCTTCGCAGGCACCATGGAACACGAGAAGATGCTCCACTGGATGTTCCGTGGCGGCGGCGCCGACCTGCTGATGGAGTGGCGTCTGGCCAAGTTCGATGTCGCCTCCATTCCTTGCGGTTCGGCGCCTCCCGAGGTGTTCATGCACAGCCACAAGCGTGTGGCCTCGCTGGCCGACTACAAAGGCATGAAAGTACGCACGTCCGGCGCCTGGGCCGAGATCGCGCAAACACTTGGCGCCTCCACGGTCATCTTGCCTGGTGCCGAGGTCTATCCGGCCCTCGAGCGCAAGGTGGTGGACGGCATCGAGTGGGGCACGCCGTGGATGAATGAGTCAGCCGGCTACGAGAAGATCGCCAAATACATCATCGTGCCCGGCGTCCACCAGCCGACCGCGTTCCACGAGTGCCAGATCAACAAAGCTGCCTGGGACAAGCTCTCCGACCGCAACAAGACATTGCTCCGCCGTGCAGGCGAGCGCATGACATTCAACTTCTGGATGGAAATCGGTCATCAGGACGCACCGGCTTTCCAGAACTTTCTGAAGTCGGGCAACGAGGTGGTGGATCTCGATGCGGATTTCATCGCCAGTGCCAAGGTCGCCACGGATGAGTGGGCCGCCAAGCAGGGCAATGAAAACGAGTGGTTTGCGCGCGTCTGGAAGCACCAGCAGGACTACGCCGCGACGTGGTCCGAGGCGCACCGCTACCGCTAGCGGTAGCTAGGTGGGCGGGTCGTCAGGCGCGCCCGATTCCCGCCGCGGCAGCTCCGGCTGCTGCGGCCGGGTTCCCGTGTTCAGCTCGGCTCAGCGATGAGGAATGACATGGTATGGCTGCCCTCATCGGAGGAATAGAACGTCTGTCCCAATCCCTGGGCGTGATCGGGGCTTGGGTCATGGCGCCGCTCATTCTGTCCATGGTCTACGAGGTGCTAGCGCGCCACCTGTTCAACGCGCCGACCTTCTGGGCCTACGAGGTGGGCTACATGCTTGCTGGCACTTGCTACCTATCTGGCATGGCCTACTGCATGAAGGAGCGTGGCCACATCCGCGTCGACTTCATTTACGACAATATCGGGCCGAAAGGCAGAGCGGTAGTAGACGTATGTGGCTTCTTGTTGCTGATGTTTCCCGGCGCAATCTGGGTCACCATCGGCCTCTACGAGTACGCCTATGAGGCTTTCGAGAGCGGCGAGGTTTCTGGTGAATCAGCCTGGAATCCCGTGATCTGGCCTTTCAGAACAGTCTGGGTCATCGCCTTTGCGGTGCTGTGCTTGCAAGCATTTGCCGAACTCCTCCGGTCAGCGCGTGTGCTGTTCGGTCTGGCCGGGGAGGAGGACTTCAAACGGCATGGAGCGGCGCCATGACCATCGGCATCGGCCTCCTGATGTTCCCGGCCTTGATGGTGGCCATCTTCATGGGATTCCCGGTGGCGTGGTCGCTCATGGGAATCGCCGTCATTTTCGGTTACTACCGCTTCGGCGACGCGCTCGTCTATCAGCTCGTGGCGAAAGTCGACGATGTCGCGTCATATTATGTGCTGGCCGCCGTACCGCTGTTCGTCTTCATGGGCGTGATGCTGGAACGCTCTGGCATCGCCGAGCGCTTGTTTGAGGCCATCCACCTGTGGACCCGCCGGCTGCCGGGGGGGCTGGCGGTCGGCACCGTGCTGCTTTGCGTGGTGTTTGCCGCGGCGAGCGGCGTTGTTGGAGCGACCGAGTCGGTGGTCGGTCTGCTTGCTATCCCGATCATGCTGCGCTACGCATATGAGAAGGGCCTTATCTCCGGCACCATCTGCGCAGGCGGCTCACTTGGCACCATCATCCCGCCGTCGGTAGTGGTCGTCATCCTCGGTCCGGTGGCCGACGTGTCGGTGGGCGACCTGTTCGTCGGCATGCTGTTCCCGGGACTGCTACTTGCGCTGTCCTATGTGCTCTACATCCTTGTTCGGTGCATGGTGAGACCAGAAGACGGGCCGCGTCTACCGCCGAGCGACGACGATCCGCCCCTGGCCCAGCGCATCTACATCACCGCGACAGCCATGATGCCGCCGCTGGTGCTCATCTTTTCCGTGCTCGGCACGATCATGCTTGGCTGGGCCACGCCTACTGAGGCAGCGGCAATGGGCGCCATCGGCACGGTTATCCTGACCCTCGTATATGGCCGTTTCAATATCGCCACCCTGCATGCTGCATTCATGAAGACGCTGCAGGTGACGGCCATGATTCTGACCATTCTGCTCGGCGGAACTATGTTCGCCGGCGTTTTCGTCGCGCTCGGCGGGATCAGCGCCGTGGAAGGGTTGCTAGCAGCAGCAAACCTCTCTGCGACCGCGACCATCTTCATCTTGCTATTTATCGCCTTCATCGCCGGGTTCGTGCTCGATTTGATCTCTATCGTCCTGATTATCATTCCGGTAGCAGTAGCGGTGCTGCGCAAGATGGGCGTCGACGACGTCTGGTTCTGCATCATGTTCCTGATCGTCATCCAGACCAGCTACCTGACGCCGCCGATGGCTCCTGCCATTTTCTACCTGCGCGGCATCAGCCCGCCAGAGATCAAGCTGGCGGACATGTATCGCGGCGTGGTCCCGTTCATCGCCCTGGAACTGGTAGTGCTAGCGCTGGTGTACTGGTTCCCAGGGCTGGCACTGTGGCTGCCGAGCGTGGTCTTCAGGACATTCTAATCCACAAGCCGCCAACGACGAATCTGGCCTCCTTCCTTTTCCAGCCCCGGCTGCTTCGTCCGCATCGGCGCAAATGTCCGCTTGGCTCTAATACCAGATGCTTGTGGCGCATCCGTTCAGGCTTGCGCAGGGCAGCGGACGGGCATACCGTTCAGCTTGCGTGGTCCACTTCGGACCGGGTGAAATGCGCCAGTTACGGCTGGCTGTGTGCAGGAAAGCAGACGGCTATCGCGGCATGACAGCATCGAAGACCGGATTCGAGGGGGCGCGGACATTGAGAGCGATGCTTGCGCTTGCTCTCGGCCTGTTCGCCTTCGGGCTGCAAGCCAGTGAGCGCTTCGTGCCGGGCTTTGAGGCCCTGCCGCTGATGGCGGGGCTCACGGTCGAACCCGGTTCGGCGATGGCGTTCGAGAAGCCGGATGGCCGCATCGTCGAGACGGCAGCGGTCGGAAACCTTTCTGAGATGCATATCCGTAATTGGTATAGCGAGGCACTACCACAACTCGGCTGGCAGCCAGCAGGAGACGGCCTGTTCCGCCGTGAGAGAGAAGTCCTGTCGCTCACCGTGACGCGGGAAAACGTCGGCGTCACGCGGGTCGCCTTCCGTCTCTATCCCCAATAGCGCGCGGGCCCCAATAGCGCGTGGATCTTGGCTCAGTATCCGAGTGCGAGGCCATCCTTGCGCGGATCCGAACCCGCCGCCAGTGCGCCCGAACCATGGTCAATCCAGATCGCCTGTCCACCGCCATGCGGTAGCTCTGCCGGCGCGAGTTCATGGCCCCGGTGGCGGAGCGCCGCACAGACGACCTCCGGTATACCGCGCTCGACCTCGACCTGGTCGCCGTAAGCGAAGAGGCGTGGCAGGTCGAGAGCGGCCTGTGGATCCAGCCCGTAGTCCAGCATTGAGGACAGCACCCAGGACTGGCCGACCGGCTGGTAGTGGCCGCCCATGACGCCGAATGGCATCACTGCGCGGCCATTCTTTGCCAGCATTGCCGGGATTATGGTGTGCATCGGGCGCCGGTTTCCCCGGACAGCATTCGGATGCGTAGGGTCAAGCGAAAAGCCAAGCCCCCGGTTGTGCAGCATCACGCCCGATGCTGGCGCTAGAATTGCACTGCCGAAGGACTTGAAGAGTG
The DNA here is from genome assembly GCA_026710105.1 of Alphaproteobacteria bacterium. GTDB lineage: Bacteria > Pseudomonadota > Alphaproteobacteria > Bin95 > Bin95 > Bin95. The sequence goes on along the minus strand of JAPORR010000213.1, from coordinate 7,884 downwards.
AGTTGATGAAGGAGCAGGCATTGCCGTCCCGATCCACCACCGAGAGATAGACCGTGTCCTCATGCACCGGCCAGCTGGCAGGTGGCAAGGTTGCTGCTGCCCGGTCTTCGCAGATTGTTGCCCGCAGCTCGGCTGCGTAGTCTTTCGACAACAGCATGTCCAGCGGCACCTGCGCCCCGGCCGGATCGGCGATAAAAGCGTTGCGGTCCCGGTAGGCGAGGCGTGTCGCCTCTATGAGCTGGTGAAGGCGGTCAGGCGCCAGCGGGTCCTCCACCGGCGCGAAGCCCTCCAGCATATTGAGGATGAGCAGCGCGATGACGCCGACGCCATTGGGTGGGCATTCGAAGACGGTATAGCCGCGGTATTCGGTCGAGATCGGCTTGACATACTCCGCCTTGCGCGCAGCAAAATCCTCTTCTGTGTGTAGCCCGCCAAGCGCGCGCAGCTTGTCCACCATATCTGCCGCGACTTCGCCTTCATAGAAAGCGGAGCGGCCAGCCTGCGCAATGCGCTTCAGCGTGGCCGCAAGTTCGGGCTGGCGAAACAGCCGGCCCTCGCTTGCCGGTGTCCCGTCGGGGAGAAACCGCGCTGCCGCATCGGCATCGCCGGCAAGGCGGCCGGCCGCGTCGCTCCAGTCAGCAGCGGTACGTGCATGAACGATGAAACCGTCCTCAGCATAGCGGATCGCCGGCTGCAGCAATTCGTCGAGGCCCTTGCGCCCATGGTCCTCCAGAAGACGTTCCCAGGCATCGACAGCACCGGGCACGGTCACCGCATGGGGGCTCGCCCCGTCGAGTGCGGTCACGCCGCGTTCGACAAGCCATTCCGCCGAGAGCGCCGCCGGCGCGTGGCCCGACCCATTGAGCGCGACCGGTGCCTCTGCGCCCGCCGGCATGTAGAGGCAGAAACAATCTCCACCAATGCCGGTAGACTGCGGCTCGGTTACACAGAGCACCGCGCAGGCGGCGACGGCGGCATCGACAGCGTTACCGCCAGACCGCAACACTTCCACCCCGGCCAGGGTGGCGGAAGGCTGGCTGGTCGCGACCATGGCGTTGGCAGCGCGAACGGTGGAACGGCCCGGCGAATGAAAATTGCGCATTGCAGACTATCCTCGCATCGAATCGTCATATACGCATTATAGTCCTAAGAGCGCATGAACAGCCTCGCCACAGATATTCTCGACTCTCTCCCTGATCCTGTTCTGCTGCTGGATGCTGGGCGGATTGTCACGCGCATCAACTCAGCGGCCTGCGCCGTGTTGGGTGATTTCGCCCTCGGCCGGGATCTCAGCCACAGTCTCCGCCACCCCGATGCTCTCCGCGCTGTGGATGCGGCGCTGCAAGACGGCGGGTCGCACAAGGTCACAGTCGGTCTGCCCGTGCCGATCGCGCGCACCTTCGATCTCCAAGCGCAGGCCGCTTCAGGCACACAGGATGGGGCGCTGGTCCTCATGCGCGATGTCACCGCAGTCAGGCAGAACGAGCGCATGCGGGCGGATTTTGTCTCCAATGTCAGCCATGAGCTCCGCTCGCCGCTGGCGACCCTGATCGGCTTCATCGAAACCTTGCGCGGGCCGGCGGCGAACGACCCCGAGGCGCGGATGCGCTTTCTCGAGATCATGGACGCTGAGGCGGCGCGCATGTCACGCCTTGTAGACGACCTGCTGTCGCTCGCGCGCGTCGAGGCGCGCGAGCACATCCGTCCAGACACGGCCCTTGATCTTGCGCCGCTGCTGAAGGGAGTAGCGCAAACGCTGGCCGTGCGCTCCGATATTCCAGTGGACCTCGATATCGAGGACGGGCTGCCGCCCGTGTTCGGAGAACAGGACGAAGTCACGCAAGTGTTCGAGAACCTGTTGGACAACGCGATCAAATATGGTGGGACCGGCATCCGGCTCGAAGCGGCGGCCGTGCCGCGCATCCCCGATATAGGCCTGCCCGGCGCACGTATAGCTGTAATCGATGCCGGCCCCGGCATAGAAATAGCCGATCTGCCGAGGCTGACCGAGCGTTTCTACCGTGCGGACAAGGCCCGCTCCCGGCGCCTTGGCGGGACTGGCCTCGGCCTCGCCATCGTCAAGCATATTGTCAACCGCCACCGCGGGCGCCTCGTGGCCACCAGTACGGTCGGCCAAGGCAGCCGTTTCACCGTGTTCCTTCCTTTCGCAGACGCCCCCGATGCTGCATAGAGGCTGACAGGGTGGCGGTGATCGGGGAGAGCCGGATGAAGATCGATAAGTGTGTCAACCTCGAAGACTTGCGCGTGCTGGCAAAACGGCGTGTGCCCAGGCTGATTTACGACTTTATCGAAGGCGGGGTGGATGACGAGGAGGGCCTCCGGCGCAATGAGGACGCCTTCCGGTGCCGTTCGCTTGTGCCGGGCTACATGGTGGACGTCTCGCAGATCGACCAGTCGGTGGAATTGTTCGGGCGCACTTGGTCGAGTCCCTATGGTATCGCCCCCACGGGCGGCATTGGCAATTATCGTCATGGTGGCGACCTGATGCTGGCTCGGGCCGCACGTGATGCCAATATCCCCTTCATCATGTCGGGTGCCGCCACCGCCTCAATGGAGGAGATGGCACGCGAAACGCCGGAGCACGGTTGGTATCAGCTTTATACGGCCAAGGATAGGTCGATCTCAGAGGACATGATTCGGCGCGCGGCCGATCTTGGGATTCCGGCTCTGGTCGTTACAGTGGATGTCCCGGCCGGTGCAAACCGGGAGCGTAACCGGCGCAACGGCTTCGGCCGCCCACTCAGGCTCACGCTCGCAACGAAGCTGAATACGCTCCGCCACCCCGCCTGGCTGAAAGACTATCTACGCCACGGCTTGGCCATGCTGGAGAACTGGCAATTCTATGCTCCACCCGGCGCCAGCGCCTCGGAGGTGGGCGAATTCGTATCCGAACAGATCCCGACCAGCCTCACCTGGGCCGATATCGAACGGTTCCGCGCGCTCTGGCCGCGTATACTGATCCTGAAAGGTGTCATGCGTGTGGACGACGCGCTCCGCGCAGCTCAGGCTGGCGTGGACGGCTTGATCGTCTCCAACCACGGTGCCCGTCAGCTCGACCGGGCGCCGGCCCCACTTGATGTTTTGCCGGCGCTTGATGCGGCCGTGGGCGAGCGTATGACGCTGATGCTTGATGGCGGTATCCGGCGCGGCACGGACATCCTGATCGCGCTGGCGAGCGGAGCCAAATTCGTCTTTCTCGGCCGGCCGACGCTTTACGGTGCCATAGTCGGCGGCACCGCCGGGGCCACCAAGGTGGTGACGATCCTCCGCGAGGAAATCGATAAGGTGATGGCTCAGATCGGCTGCCCTTCGCTTGATCATCTAAGCCCCTACTTCCTCCACTGGGATCCGGAAGAGACGGTGCGCAATATGCGCCGCTGAGGCGCCGGGAGGCGTCAGCGCATCGAGGCAATACCATGAGGCAGACAGGCGTCGTGTTCGACGTGACGTATTGTGCTATCTCTCGCCGGAGAGCAAAAGAGACCGAAAACGTCATGCTGACGAAATGCAATCTGGAGGCCGTGCATGTGCCGTGCGGCTGTTTGCGCTCGGATGACTCTGTCGTCGAGATTCAGGTGGTTTGCCTCACATGAGCCTGACGGTTCTCAGGGAGCATTTTGGCGCTCGATTCAGCGCTGCGGAGGCCGTGCGCAGACATCACGGCAAGGATGCGACTTTCCACACACCCCACCTGCCGGACGCGGTTGTCTTTGCGGAAACAGTCGAGGACGTGCAAGCAGTTGTCCGCGCCTGCCACGAATCCGGCACGCCGGTCGTGCCGTTTGGCGCAGGTACATCGCTTGAAGGCCATATCGGTGCGCTCAATGGTGGCGTGACTGTAGACCTGACCGGCCTTGATCGCATCCGTGCGATCCATCAGGACGACATGACCTGTTTCGTCGAGCCGGGCGTCACCCGCAAGCAGCTGAACCGGGAGCTACGCGCCACGGGGTTGTTCTTCCCCATAGATCCCGGTGCGGACGCCTCGCTCGGCGGCATGGTTGCGACTGGAGCCTCCGGCACGAATGCCGTGCGTTACGGTACCATGCGCGAAAACGTCCTCAGCCTCGAGGTTGTGTTGCCGGACGGACAGCTAATCGAGACCGGCGCGCGCGCGCGCAAGTCCTCCGCCGGCTACGATCTTACGCGCCTCTATATCGGCTCCGAGGGCACGCTCGGCATCGTCACAGGCATCCATCTGCGCCTTTACGGCATCCCGGAGAGCATCGCATCCGCCGTTTGCGCCTTCCCCACCGTGAACGCCGCCGTGGACGCCGTCATCCTCATCATCCAATCCGGCATTCCTGTCGCGCGGATCGAGCTTCTCGACGAGATGCAGATGGAAGCCTGCAACCGCTATTCCAAACTCGATTACGCCCTCTCGCCGCATATCTTCTTCGAGTTCCACGGCACAGCGGCCGGCGTCGCCGAGCAAGCCGAAGCGACCGGCGCGATCGCGCAGGAGTTCGGCGGCTCGGATTTCGCCTGGTCTACCACCACCGAGAAGCGCAACCGGCTCTGGCAAGCGCGCCATGATGCCTTCTTCGCCGCCATTGCGCTGCGCCCGGGCGCGGAAGGCTGGCCCACCGATGTCTGCGTGCCGCTCTCGCGCCTCGCCGAGTGCATTGCCGAGACGCGCACCGACCTTATGTCCGCGCCCTTCCCAACGCCGATTGTCGGTCATGTGGGAGACGGCAATTTCCATGTGATCTTCGTCATCGATACAAACGTTGCTGAAGAGGTCCGGATCGCCACCGAACTGAACGACCGTCTTGTACGCCGTGCGCTCGCCATGGGGGGCACCTGCACGGGCGAGCACGGCGTCGGCTACGGCAAGATGCATTTTCTGGAGGCCGAACACCCCTCAGCGTTGCCGTTCATGCGGGTGATCAAGCGCGCACTCGACCCGAAAAACATCATGAACCCGGGAAAGATCGTCCGCTTGTGATTCCCAAGCTGCTCGCCTTTGCAGGCTCCACGCGTCGGGATTCGTTCAACGCCCGGCTGGTCCATTTCGCCGCTGGCGAGGCGCGGGCTGCAGGTGCGCAGGCGACCGTCCTCGACCGCGCCGCGTTCGACCTGCCTCTCTATAATGGCGATCTCAAAGCCGACGAGGGCCTGCCAGTCGGCGTGGCCCGGCTGAAGGATCTGTTCCTCGCCCATGACGGTTCCCTGATCGCCTCGCCAGAATATAACAACTCGATCTTGCCGCTACTAAAGAACGCCATCGACTGGGTATCGCGCCCCGTCGCTGGGCGGCCGCCCCTGGCCGAGTATGTCGGCAAGGTCGCAGGTCTGATGGCAGCCTCGCTGGGGGCACTCGGCGGGCTTAGGAGCCTCGCGCATGTCCGACAGATCCTTTCTGGCGTCGCGCCTGCGCAACACACTGTCCCGCAGCGCGTTCAACGACGAAGGCACGCTTACCGAGGAACCGCATGGCAATCCGACGCGTCGTCCGGGAGACCATGCGGTTCGCCGCGAAGCGCGGCGCCTGACGGGTCCTGATGGCCGGCCCACCGATCTTCACCTTGCGCGAGGCCGAGGTCGGTTTTGGCGGCGCGAGCTTGTTTTCGGCTGTAAATTTCAGCATCGCACGCGGCGACCGCGCCTGCCTGATCGGGCGCAATGGTTGCGGCAAGTCCACGCTGATGAAAGTTGTTGCAGGTGAACTGGAGCTGGACCTCGGCGCACGTTATGTCCAGCCCGGCGTCCGCATCGCACGTCTGCACCAGGACCCGCCAGTCGATGCCGAAGCGCTTGTGGGCGACTATGTGCGCCGCCCGCCAGATGCGGGACCGCCAGCACCCCACCATACCGCGGCGGCGATGCTGGACCGGCTCGCACTCGACCCCGATCGGTGCATGGCAACGCTCTCCGGCGGTGAGAGCCGGCGGGCGGAGCTTGCGCGCGTGCTTGCAGTCGCGCCGGACATCTTACTGCTGGATGAGCCGACGAACCATCTCGATCTGCCCGCCATCGAGTGGCTGGAGCGTCTGATACGCGCCTATGAAGGCGCGGTTGTTGTGGTCAGCCATGATCGGCGTTTCTTAGCAGATGTCACTGATCGCATCCTTTGGCTGGAGCGGGGCCGATTGCGCCAGACCGGACGGGGCTTCGCCGCATTCGAGGAATGGTCTGAGGCGGTGATTACCGAGGAACTTCGTCAGCAGGAGAAGCTCGATCGGCGGATTGTAGAGGAGATGCGCTGGCTGCATCGCGGCGTCACCGCACGGCGCAAGCGCAATCAGGGCCGCCTGGCAGCGCTGGCGGATATGCGCGAGCGCCGCGCCACCATGCTTGGCGCGCCGCAGCGCGCCCGCATCGTGCTTGAGGAAAGCGAGATCAGAAGCCGTATGGCCATCGAGGCCAACAACATTTCCAAGCATTTCGGCGACCACATGATTGTGGAAGGCTTCAGTACCCGTATCCTGCGCGGTGACCGGATCGGCATATTGGGGCCGAACGGAGCCGGCAAGACGACACTGCTGCGCATGCTGATCGGCGAACTCAGGCCTGATTCCGGCAAGGTGCGGCGGTCAGCCACCCTGCACTCCGCTTATTTCGACCAGCGCCGCGCGTCACTCGATCCCAACGCCACACTTCGGCGCACACTATGCCCGGAAGGTGGCGACACCGTGTTCGTGCGCAGCCGGCCCCGCCATGTCGTCGGCTATCTCAAAGACTTCCTGTTCGATATCAACCAGGTAGACAGCCCTGTCGGATCGCTCTCCGGCGGCGAACGCAACCGCCTGCTGCTCGCCCGCACGCTCGCGCGGTCATGTGACATGCTGGTGCTGGACGAACCGACCAATGACCTGGACATGGACACGCTCGACCTGCTGGCGGACGTATTGGGCGACTTTGAGGGTACGCTCATCCTCGTGAGTCACGACCGCGACTTCCTCGACAAGACTGTCGCCAGCGTGATTGCGCTGGAGGGTGACGGCGTCGCGCGCGAATTCGCCGGCGGCTATAGCGATTACCGCCGGAACAGATCGGCTGCACCGCGCAACGCCCGTCCGAAGCTGCCGCCGAAGGCCGCACCGCGCCGCCCGCGTCGTCCCGCCTTGAAGCTGGGTTTTCGCCAGCAGCAGCGTTGGGACGAACTGCCGGGAGATATTGAGCGCTCCCAGTACCAGGCCGAGACGCTTGAGCACATGCTAGCCGATCCCGGCTTCTACGAGCGCGATCCCGAACGCTTTACCCGAGCAGCCGAATTGTTGGCGGCGGCGCGCTCACAGCTCGCCGCCCTTGAGGAAGAGTGGCTTGAACTCGCCCTCTTGCGCGAAGAGCTCGAAAGCGCCTGAATAGGGGTTCGGTCCAGAAGGCTGGACGGTCGCGCTGGGCTCCCACGCCCGGTGAGGAAGGTCCGGGCTCCACGGAGGAACGGTGCCGGGTAACACCCGGCGGGGGCGACCCCAGGGATAGTGCCACAGAAAACAAACCGCCGGTTCGCTGGGTTCGCCCCGCCGGCCGGTAAGGGTGAAACGGGGCGGTAAGAGCGCCCCGCGGCCCCGGCAACGGGGCCGGCAGGGTAAACCCCACCGGGAGCAAGACCGAATAGGAGCGGCAAGCCGGAGCGTTCCGTTCCGGCGCGTGGCCTCCGCGCAGGCCGCTCGGGTTGGTCGCGCGAGACGTCCGGCAACGGGCGTCCCAGACGAATGGCCGTCGCCGCTCGGAAACGGGCGGCACAGAACCCGGCCTATAGGCCTTCTGGACCGTCTTTTCGCCATTTCTGTCCTCTCGGATTGTACGGCGTTTCTGGAATTGCGCGCGACCGTCAAAATTATGCACAAGCGGAATCCTTATAACCTAAGGGAAGCCGCTTTTTGTTCTTATCCAGATTTTCCGGCAACAATGAAG
>JAPORR010000228.1 GCA_026710105.1 Alphaproteobacteria bacterium | reverse complement strand
CCTCAATCGGAACCCGAAAATGGGCCAATGAGTTCTAAATTGTGCCCTCTGGTATGATCCTTCGGGTTCACCCGCCCCGCATTCAACTCGGGAACACGCCCTTCGCGCCTACCGGCGGTACCAACGCCGGCGCGACCGAGGCACTGGATTCACACTGGTCGCGCGTAACCGCTGACGTCCCTCTCAGCTGATTCTGCAGCTGACCCCGCTGGCGGACACCCCCTGAAAACGAGGCGCAGCCTGCTGTTCTGCTGGGTATTGTTGCAATAATGCAACATGCTTGACGCCCCACAAGCACCCGATGCCCGCGAGACCGACCGCATCCTTGCCGCCAATCTCCTAGAGCTTGCTCTCACGGCGCTGCGTCAGGACCTTTCTGAGGATCGCCGTCAGGAGATCTACGCCCTGATCAGGTCCTGAACCACGAGGTGCGCCCCCACGATGGCACACGCACCGGCGGCAGGCTGCAATTCATCCACTTGTTCTGATCGATCTACAGAAAGGACGTCTCCATGGAGACATCCACGCCACGGGTAGGGTGCGCGCCAGAAGGCATGGGGGAGCGCGATCATGGGCACCAATTTCTACTTGCGCCGCGGCCGGAAAGTCTGTCTGCTTCATGGCGAAGTCCAGTGAGGGATGATTTGGACTTGACGTCCATGATCGGCAGACTGGTTACAATCCCCTCAGCGCCTCAGCGCCTCTTCATGGGCATGGTGCCGTAGCCCGCTAGCGGCCCCGCGGCCGAAACGCCGCCTCTTTTCCGAACCTGCTTGCCGCCGTCAGTGGGGTTTCACGCTTTCCGTCGACCCCGTACGGACCGGCCTTGTTGCCGCGCCGGCACGCTCGCGTACGCTCATCACCGGCTCTTCCACGCCGCCGCGGACCCGATCGGCCAACGCCCTGAATCCATCCCTCGATCTGCAACAGGTGAGCCTTCGGACGGAAGTCAAGCTGCACAATGCAAACGGAGAGATCCATGAAAACGTTTCTGATCGCGGCTGTCGCCTTGACGCTCGCCGGATGCGGTGGTGGAGATGGAGGAAGCACGCCCCCAGTCGGGCCGCGATCAAACGATCTGGTGCGCATCGAACAAACGCGATCGGACCTGCCCACTGCTGCTCGTGTCCATGACTACCTTTCTATTCACGGCAGTGGCGAACCGTTTGAAGGATTTGACGGCACATACACGGTACCATCAGGCCTCCGGCGCTTCGCAGCCCCGCCAATCGTGCGGTTGCGGGCCGGCATGTCCGACCGTGAAACCGCGAACGCGCATTACGCCGTCGCCCTGATCAACCGCGTTTTACCCTATGACCAACATCTGCGGATTGGTCCAGACTTTTCCAACGATTATCCCAGAGAGCCCGGTACCTACTTCCGCGCCGCGCCGGCTGGGGAGCTGTTCATCGAGTTCACGGAGGGCCTGCGGAACTTCGACGGGGCACCGGCCTTCGCCAACCCCGACGGCACCGCGCAGAGCCGCACCGCCGCGCAGGTCGGGTTGAACGCCGAAGAGTTCCGCAGCCGACCGGATCATCAGGCCGTGTCCGTTCTCGTGCACGAACTCCTGCACACGCTTGGCCTGGAGGCGCACGTGCCAGGCAACACCTTCCCGGATTCCAACATGTACAATGCGTGGTTCCGCCTTGATGGTTCCCTGCCCGCCATCGATGCATCGGCCCTGCAAGTGCTCTATCTGCGACTGGGGGCGTTCACCTCTCCCGAGGATCTGTCACCAACCATGCTCGGCGCATGGGAAGATGAAAGCACTGATTTCACAGGCGCTCTTGGACCCGTTACCTTCGGGGTTCGCCATGGCAACGACGTGAGCGTACCATTTTCCGCCGGACCTGAACCATCAACCCGACTTGTGGAAAGCCGGTTGTCCGGCATGGTAACTTGGCGCGGACAGTTACTCGGATTTACCCCGGACCTGCGGACAGTGGTGGGAGATGCCGCAGTCGGCGTGGACCTTGGCACCATGCAAGGAACCGCCAAGTTCACGAAACTGAAATCGTTTCCTGTATTGGCCGCTCCAATTCCTCAAGGAGGAACGGTGTGGGGCGATGGCACGCTCGATTACGAAATCCGCGTAGGGGGGAATTACCTGTATTCAACCGGCAGAGATGATGGCGTGGTGTCGGGATCGTTTTACGGCGACAATCACGGCCATGTTGGAGGCACAGTCGAGCGTTTGGACCTTACCGCCGCGTTCGGAGGTGCAAGGTAGGAGGCGGATTGTCCGGTGTGGGAGGGGCAGAGCCTTCAGGCCCAATCCCGATTTGCTGAGGTGATGGCTACCAGCACAGGCGGGGACGATGGCACTCTGCATGGCCGCTTCTATGGGAGCAGACAGGGCGTTGCCGGAACCGTGGAGCGCGCTGACCTTACCGCGGCCTTCGGCGCGCGGCGCTGAACCCCGGTTGCTATCGCCAGAGGGACGTGTATGGCTACCCCGTTGCGATCCTGTCGGGAGCGCGATCAATGTGTGCGGCACGACCAAGACGACACCCGGGAGAAGCCTCAGGACGCGACGCCCGACGCGATTACCTCCGCCATCGCAGTGCCGACCCGCTCGGCTGCGGCTTCGATATCGCGGTCGGCAAGATGCGCATAGCGCAGTGTAAGAACTGAAGGAGCATGAGGTCGATGGCGAGCGAACGGGCCGAAACAGTTGCAACCCGGCATATGGCCGTAGCCGGACACCAACTTGCAGCGAGCGCTGCTTTTTCCGTGCTAGAGGCCGGTGGCAATGCCATCGACGCGGGCGTCGCCGGTGGTCTCGCGCTCGGAATCCTGGAGAGCGACCTTGTTAGCGTCGCAGGTGTCGCGCCGATCATGGTCTATAGTGCGGAAACCCAGCGAGTCGTCACGATCTCGGGCCTCGGTTGGTGGCCAAAAGCTGCAAATATCGAACATTTCCGGCGCGAATATGGCGGTGCCATCCCAAATGGCGCGCTAAGGACAGTCGTGCCGGCCGCTCCGGATGCCTGGATCACCGCGCTCGAACTCTGGGGCCGGATGAGCTTCGGCGAGGTCGCTACAGCGGCGATCCGCTACGCCCGTGACGGTTTCCCTATGTATCCGCTGATGGAGCGCGTAATTTCCGAACATGAAGCCGAATTCCGCGTCGCACCGGCGACAGCGGCAATCTTCCTGCCGAACGGACAACCGCCCAGGACCGGTGACCTGTTCTTCCAGAAGGAAGCAGCCGCGACGCTGCAATACATGGCTGACGAAGAAGCCGCCGC
>JAPORR010000240.1:25560-25831 GCA_026710105.1 Alphaproteobacteria bacterium | reverse complement strand
GCCAGAAGGCGACGGCTCTGCGCGCTTCCGCTTCGCAACACCACGAAACATTACCGGTCATCTGCTTGCCACGGCCCGACGTGTCGATATATACTCGCCTCATCGACATATTGGAGTGAAGTGTCGATGAGATCGACATGTTCGCAACATGTGTCTATGGGAGCAGGATACATCGACATGGCGTTCGATCCCCATCGCCCTTTCAACGACCTTCCAAACCTGCCGCCGGCTTCGGAAACCGAGACCAAGGCCATTCTCCGGAGTTGCATCG
>JAPORR010000240.1:25099-25517 GCA_026710105.1 Alphaproteobacteria bacterium | reverse complement strand
ATCAACTCGATCCCCCTGCTCGAAGCGCAGGCGAGTTCCGAGATCGAGAACATCATCACGACGACGGACCGGCTGTTCCGCTATGCCAACGACGCGACGGGTCGAGCCGACCCTGCCACCAAGGAAGCCCTGCGCTACCGCACCGCCTTGCACCGCGGTTTCGAAATGCTGAACCAACGGCCGGTGTCGACCGTCATCGCGGTCGAAGTCTGTCGAACGATCAAGGGCGTGGAGCTGGACATTCGCAGCACGCCGGGAACGGCGCTGGTGAACGATGCGACCCAGCAGGTCATCTACACGCCGCCGGAGGGCGAGGATGTTCTCCGGAGCAAGCTGGCCAATTGGGAGCGCTACATTCACGAGACCGAGGAGATCGACCCGCTGATCCGCCTTGCGGTCATGCATTATCAGTTCGAGG
>JAPORR010000240.1:0-25089 GCA_026710105.1 Alphaproteobacteria bacterium | reverse complement strand
CGTTCGTCGACGGAAACGGCCGGACCGGACGCGTGCTGAACCTGCTCTATCTCGTCGACAAGGGCCTGCTCGACATTCCGGTCCTGTACCTCAGCCGGCACATCATCCGGCACAAGGCGCTCTACTACCGGCATCTGCTGGAAGTGACGACCCGACAGGATTGGGAAGAATGGATACTTTTCATTCTGGAGGCTGTCAGGACGACGGCGGAATGGACGACGGCGAAAATTCGCGCGATCCGTGAGCTTCTCGACGAGACGGGCACCGCAATTCGGCAGCAGATGCCGAAGGTCTACTCCCGGGAACTGACGGAACTGATCTTCGTGAATCCCTATTGCCGGATCGGCGACGTGGTCAAAGCGGACATTGCCAAGCGCCAAACGGCGGCCGTCTACCTGAAGGCCCTCGCGGCTGAAGGCCTTCTTGAGGAGATCAAGGCAGGGCGCGAGAACCTCTACATCAACCCGCCGCTGCTGGCGCTTCTGGCCGAGCGCGAGTGATCGAGCGCGACGCGACAGCGTGAGCAACGCGACGCTGCCCGCCGCGTCCCGCCAAGGGCACCAACGCGCTGGCCGCGCGTGATGGCGCCCAGACTGCCGAGACGCCGGGCGATGGTGGCGATGAAGCGCCGCTCGCCCTTCACGTCGGTGGTGACGGGACGGAACAGCGGCGCGGAGGCCTGGTGGGTGCAGTGGGTGCGCCCCAGCCCCTGGATCGCCTGGTCGGCGCGCCAGCCGGGCTCCAGCAGGTAGTGGATGCGGCGTTCGGTGTTCCCGCAGCTGAGGTCGGCGTGGTAGCTCCTGCCTGTTCCCCCGGCCATGGAGAACACGAGGATGCGCTTCTCGCCGTCCATGAAGGCGGCGGTCTCGGCGCGCTTGGCGGAGGCCGGCCGCGAGCGCAGCGCCAGCCGCTCGCCCTTGGCGGATGCTCAGTTGTCGAGAAAGCTCCGCAATTTGCGGGAGCGTGTCGGGTGCTTGAGCTTGCGCAGCGCCTTTGCCTCGATCTGCCGGATGCGCTCGCGGGTGACCGAGAACTGCTGGCCGACTTCCTCTAGCGTGTGGTCGGTGTTCATGCCGATGCCAAACCGCATGCGCAGCACCCGTTCCTCGCGCGCCGTCAGCGAAGCGAGTACGCTCGTGGTGCTGGCGCGAAGATTGGCGTGAATTGCCGCCTCAATAGGTTGCACGGCGTTCTTGTCCTCGATGAAATCCCCCAGATGGCTGTCCTCGTCGTCGCCGATGGGCGTGTCGAGGCTGATCGGCTCCTTGGCGATCTTCAACACCTTGCGCACCTTTTCCAGCGGCATATGCAGTTTGGCCGCCAGCTCCTCCGGTGTCGGCTCGCGGCCGATCTCATGCAAGATCTGGCGCGAGGTGCGCACCAACTTGTTGATGGTCTCGATCATATGCACCGGGATGCGGATGGTGCGTGCCTGGTCGGCGATGGAGCGCGTGATCGCCTGGCGGATCCACCATGTGGCGTAGGTCGAGAATTTGTAGCCGCGGCGGTATTCGAATTTATCCACCGCCTTCATCAGCCCAATATTGCCCTCCTGGATCAGGTCCAGGAATTGCAGGCCGCGATTGGTGTATTTCTTCGCAATCGAGATCACCAGCCTGAGATTGGCCTCAACCATCTCCTTCTTGGCGCGGGCTGCCTCGCGCTCACCTTCCTGGACGCGCGTCAGGATCAGGCGGAAGTCTGCCAGCGGCAGTTCGGTTTCCGACGCGATCTCCATAATGCGGGTGCGGATGGAACGGATCTCGTCACGATGGCGCTGCGAAAAGTTTTTCCATTCTTTTTTCTGGCAAATGCGGCGCACCCAACTCTGGTCGAGCTCGTGCCCGCGCCATTCGTCCATGAAGGCCTGGCGGGAGAGCTTCGAGCGCGTGGCGCAGCGCAGCAATCGCCCCTCCAGCCCATTCAGCTCCCGGTTCATGCCATAGAGCATCTCCATCAACTCGTCGATGCGCGCATTGTTGAGCTTCAACGCACGCATGATCTCCGCCATTTCATCGGCGAGCTTGTCGTAACGCCGGTTCTGGACCAGCGTCGGCCCTGCTTCGCCGCGCGCCTCGTCGAAACGCAGCACGCGCAATTTGGCGAGCCGCTTGTCGAGCTTCGCGATGGCGTTCAGTACCTCAGTCACATGCGGCAGCAGGGCGCGCTCGGTTGCCGCAAGCGAGAGGTTGCGTTCGTCGTCGTCGTCGTCGCTGTCGTCCCCATTCACCGCCTTGCGCGAATTGTCGTTGTCGGCGGCCGCACCATTAGCCGCGCCGTTGGCAGGCGTGGGCGCGTTCACAGGGCTGCCATGCAGCGCGTTCCATGTCGCGTCGAGGTCGATGATATCGCGAAGCAGCCGCGTTTCGGCAAGTAGTTCCTCGCGCCAGTCGAGGATACAGCCGATCGCGGTCGGTGTACGGCAGAGGGCGCGGATCATCTTCTCCCGCCCGGCCTCAATGCGCTTGGCGATCGCAATCTCGCCCTCGCGCGACAGCAACTCAACCGATCCCATCTCGCGCAGATACATACGCACCGGGTCGTCCGTGCGGCCTATATCGTCGCTGATATTGCCGCGCTTCTCGTCCTCCGGCGCGGCGTCGCGCTGTGGCGTCGTGTCCTCTGGCTCTTCCGCATCGATGACCGTGATGCCCAGCTCGGAGAGCATGGCCATCGTGTCCTCGATCTGCTCGCCCGAAACCCGGTCGGAGGGCAGCGCCGCATTCAGTTCTTCATAGGAGATATAGCCGCGTTCCTTGCCGCTCTCGAGCAGCTGTTTGACGGCCGCCTCCGGATCAACCGGAGTTTCCCGCGCCTCTTCCCGGGGCTCAGGGTCTCGAACCTGCTCCGCTGTCTTGGTCGCCATGCTTCTGTCCGTCCCCGATTGTGGTTTCTTTATTTCCCGCCGCGGCCGCGTAACCTGCGAGCTTCCATCACCAGCGCCAGAATCCGCTCCAATAATTCTTCGTCACTGTTCTCCGCCACTGCTGCCACATCGCGCTCCACCGCCACCGACCGGCAGTCCGCGAAGAACCCCTCTATCCCTTCACGCGCCTCCTGCTCCGACACCGTCGGGCGCGCGAAGGGCGCCAAGTCATAAACCGCCTCGCAGAGCACGCCACGAACGGCGTCGGAAAGGCCAGCCGACTCCAAATTGGCGCGCCAAACCGCCGGGTCAACACCTTCCCCGCCAGCGGCAAGCCTTAAAATTTCCTGTCGCAGCCTGTCAAGCCGCGCATCACCTGCGCAATCCAACTCGGCGATCTCCGACGCGAACTCGAAAGCGAGGGCAGGGTGGTTCAGCACCGCGGCCAGCACGCCCTCCACTAATCGACGGCGCAGGCCGGCGATCCGCGCCTCGCCACGCTCCCGCCCGCCACCGGAGGGCGCCGCCTCACGGCGCGCGCCAGCAGCCGGGCGCAGATTGACGCCGAAGCGCTCCCGCAGGCGGGACAGGATTTCCGCCTCGTAATAGCGCCGCACCGTGTCATCCTTTATGCTGGAGGCAAGCGCCATCAAGTTGCGGCTGAAGCGGGCGCGACGGTCGGGTGAATCAGGACGCACTGCCTCGGTCTCGTGCGACCAGAGAAGATCAACAGGCGTCTGCGCCCGCTCCAATATGGTGCGCAGCGCCGCCACACCTTCCTGGCGGACCAGATCGTCCGGATCGCGCTCGGCCGGCAAGCGAGCAAAGCGCAGCGACTTGCCCGGCACCAGAAGCGGCAGCGCGCGCTCGGCCGCCCGCCGTGCCGCCCGCTGACCCGCCTCATCGCCGTCGAAACAAAGCACCGGCTCATCGACAAGCTGCCAGAGCGCCCTGAGCTGGTTCTCTCCGAAAGCGGTGCCAAGGGACGCGACGGTCTGCGTGATTCCCGCCTGGGAGAGAGCGATGGCGTCCATATAGCCCTCAACGACGATGACCTCCTTCGCGCGCCAGGCAGCATCGCGGGCCTGGGCGAGGCCGTAGAGCATCTCGCCTTTCCGGAAGACCGGGCTCTCGGGCGTGTTGAGATATTTCGGCTGCGCATCGCCCATGGCGCGCCCACCGAAGGCAACCGGGCGCCCCCGCCGGTCGGTGATCGGGAATATAATCCGATTGCGCAGCGCAGCGACCGGGTCCCCGCTGCGCTCAGGCAGGCGGAACAGGCCGGCTTCAACAAGCGTTTCGGTCTCGAACCCGCTCTGCTTCAGGGCCTGCATCAGTGCCGCCGATTCCCCAGGCGCATAGCCTAGCCGGAAGCGGGCAATCGTGCTGTCGTCAAGGCCGCGGCCGTGCAGATAATCCATCGCCCACCGGCCTGCCGGTAGCCGCAGCTGGCGCTCATAGAAGGCTGCGGTGGCCTCCACAGCGTCCAGCAGGCCCCGGCGCCGACGGGCCTGCGCTGCCGCTTCCGGGCTGTCGCGCGGTACCTCCAGCCCGGCCGCCTGAGCGAGTTTCTCGACGGCCTCGGGGAAGGAAAGGCCCTCCATCCGCATCAGGAAACCGATGACATCGCCGTGCTCGCCGCTGGAAAAGCAGTGGAAGAATCCCTTGTCGGGCACGACGGTGAAGGATGGCGTGCGCTCCGACTTGAAGGGGGACAGACCGACGAATTCGCGTCCGCGCCGCTGCAATTTCACATGGTGCGAGACAATCTCCACAAGGGAGGTGCGTTCGCGAATCTGCTCCAGGAACTCGGGCGTGAAGGACATCCGGAGCGCCGATACCAGCTGATACTGGCCGTCAGGCCGCCAGCGCGGCCTTGACCGTCCGGCTGATCTCGCCGAAATCCATCTGGCCGGCATAGCGCCGCTTGAGCTCGGCCATGACGCGCCCCATGTCGCGCATGCCCGAGGCCCCGAGATCGTAGACCACGGCATTCACGGCAGCGACCTGCGCGTCTGGATCGAGCCGGGCCGGCAGGAAGCCCCGGATAACAGCGATTTCCCGGAGCTCCTCCTCAACCGAGTCGAGCCGCCCGGCCTCTTCGTAATAGCGGGAGGATTCCTCCCTTTGCCGTATCATCTTTTGCAGCAGGTCGCGGATTTCCGCATCGCCGATGCCGTCGGCATTGCCCTTCCCGCGCGCCGCGATGTCACGATCCTTGACCGCGGCCAGGATCAGCCTGACCGTGCGCAAGGTCATGACATCCTTGGCGCGCATGGACTGCTTCAACGCCTCGTTCAATTGTGCCCGCATGGAAGTCTCCCGCTCTCCCAGATCGTCTTCCAGACTGTCGTCCGGATCATCTTCCAGATCGCGGCCGATATTCCGCCGCGCGTTGTGACAGCTTCACGACAAAACGCCGCATACACGGCGTAACATGTTGATTTAGAAAGTTTTCTCCTGCTGATGCATGTCTTGACACCGGCTGTCCGTCCGCTTATTCCTCGACGGTCGAATCGTGTCCTGGACAGTGGAAATTATGTGCTCCCGGTTTCCGCCGTCAAGGGTTTCCGACCGCTGCCCGGCGTAAACGAGTCCGTAATCCGATGGTTGTCCAAGCCCCAAGACCGGACGGCGCGACGGCTGCCTTGGTCCTCGCCGACGGCTCCGTGTTCTGGGGCCGGGGATTCGGCGTGGAAGGCGAGGCAATCGGCGAAGTGTGCTTCAACACCTCGCCGACGGGCTATCAGGAAATCCTGACCGATCCATCTTATGCTGGTCAGATCGTTACCTTCACCTTTCCACATATCGGCAATGTCGGCGCCAATGGCGAGGATGTGGAATCGAACGTCCCGGCCGCGCGCGGTCTGGTATTGCGCATGGACCCGACTGAACCCTCCAATTTCCGTGCGACGCGGCAGCTACAGGACTGGCTGGCGGCCAGCGGCCTTGTTGGCGTCGCTGGTATTGATACGCGCGCGCTCACCCGGCGCATCCGCGACACCGGGGCACCCAGCGGTGTCGTTCTGTATGCTGCAAACGGCTGTATCGACATCGACGCCGCCATCGCCCGTGCTGCCGTCTGGCCGGGCCTTGAGGGCATGGACCTCGCGCGGGAGGTCACCTGCCGACAGATCTATCGCTGGGACCAGACCGGCTGGGCGCTCGGCCATGGCTACGGCCAGTTGGAGCGCCCGTCGCGCCATGTGGTCGCCGTCGATTACGGCGTCAAGCACAATATTCTGCGTTGCCTGGCAGGGCTCGGCTCGGCGGTGACGGTCGTGCCCGCTGGGACGGAAGCGGAGGCCATTCTCGCGCTCGAACCCGACGGCATCTTCCTGGCCAACGGCCCGGGCGACCCGGCGGCGACCGGCGTCTATGCGGCCGGGACCGTCCGCGCGCTGGTCGAGAGCGGCAAACCGATCTTTGGCATCTGCCTCGGCCATCAAATCCTGGCGCTGGCGCTCGGCGCCCGCACAGCGAAAATGGCCATAGGCCATCGTGGTGCCAACCATCCGGTGAAGGACCTGGAGACTGGCAAGGTCGAAATCACCAGCCAGAACCACGGCTTCGCCGTGTTGAGGGACAGCCTGCCACCGGGCGTGGTGGAGACGCACCGCTCATTGTTTGACGGCTCTGTGGAAGGGTTACGGGTGGAAGGCCAGCCGGTCTTTTCCGTGCAATACCATCCCGAAGCTTCTCCCGGCCCCAGGGACGCCCATTACTTGTTCCGGCGCTTCACCGACATGATAGACGCCCATGCCTAAACGCACCGATATCCGCTCCATTCTGATCGTAGGGGCGGGGCCCATCGTCATCGGCCAGGCTTGCGAGTTCGATTATTCGGGCACCCAAGCCTGCAAGGCCCTCCGTGAGGAAGGTTACCGGATCATCCTGGTCAACTCCAACCCGGCCACCATAATGACCGACCCGGACCTGGCCGACGCCACCTATGTCGAGCCGGTCACGCCCGAGCTTGTCGAACGGGTGATCGAGCGCGAGCAGCCGGACGCATTGCTCGCCACGATGGGCGGGCAGACGGCGCTCAACACGGCGATGGCGCTCGCCGACAACGGTGCACTTGAACGTCATGGGGTCGAGCTCATCGGGGCCGACCGGACGGTGATCGCCCGCGCCGAGGACCGAGAACTGTTCCGCGAGGCTATGCACGAGATCGGCCTCGAAACCCCGCGCGGCGTGCTGGTTGGCGACATGGACGCCGCGCGCCAGGCGATGCGGGAGATCGGCCTGCCGCTCATCATCCGTCCCTCCTTCACGCTCGGTGGCACGGGCGGCGGTATCGCCTACAATCCGGAGGAATTCGAGAGCATCGTTCAGGGCGGCCTTGATGCTTCGCCCGTCGGCGAGGTGCTGGTCGAGGAGTCGGTTCTCGGCTGGAAGGAATACGAGATGGAGGTGGTCCGCGACCGGGCGGACAACTGCATCATCGTGTGCGCCATCGAGAATGTCGATCCGATGGGTGTGCATACCGGCGACTCGGTGACGGTCGCGCCAGCATTGACGCTCACCGACAAGGAATACCAATTGCTGCGCGACGCCTCGATCGCCTGCCTGCGCAAGATTGGCGTCGATACCGGCGGCTCGAATGTTCAGTTCGCCGTCAATCCGGAAGACGGCCGGCTGGTCGTGATCGAGATGAACCCGCGCGTCTCGCGCTCTTCGGCGCTGGCGTCAAAGGCGACCGGCTTCCCCATCGCCAAGGTCGCGGCCAGGCTTGCTGTTGGCTACACGCTGGACGAGCTTGAGAACGATATCACGCGCACAACGCCGGCCTCCTTCGAGCCGGTCATCGACTATGTCGTCACCAAGATCCCGCGCTTTACCTTCGAGAAGTTCCCCGGCGCCGACCCGCTGCTCACCACCTCGATGAAATCGGTCGGTGAAGCGATGGCCATCGGGCGCTGCTTCGCGGAATCGCTGCAGAAGGCGCTCCGCTCCATGGAGACGGGGCTGACCGGGCTCAACGAGATCGACATTCCAGGCGCGCCGGATGCAGAAGATATTGTCCAGTTGCTATCCGAGCCCCGGCCCGACCGCCTGCTGGTGATCGCCCAGGCGTTCCGCCACGGCCTCGACCGCGAGCGTATCCGCCAAGCCTGCCAGTTCGACCCCTGGTTCCTGGAGCAGATCGAAGCCCTGGTCCGGGTCGAAGAGGACGTGCGGACTTCCGGCTTGCCGGAGTCCGCGCAGGGTCTGCAGGCGCTCAAGCGGCTCGGCTTTTCCGACGCGCGCCTCAGCGAATTGACGGGGCTGGCGGAAGCCGGGGTCGCGTCCCGGCGCCGGGCGCTGGGCCTCGCGCCGGTCTACAAGCGCATCGACACCTGTGCCGCTGAGTTCGCCTCTGCGACGCCCTACATGTATTCGACCTGGGAAGGCGACGGCGTCGTGCCCGCCGAGTGCGAAGCGGGCCCGACAGGACGCCGGAAGGTCATGATCCTAGGCGGTGGCCCGAACCGCATCGGCCAGGGTATAGAGTTCGATTATTGCTGTGTCCACGCCGTGTTCGCCATCCGCGAGGCCGGTTACGAGACCATCATGGTCAATTGCAATCCGGAAACCGTATCGACCGATTACGACACGGCGGACCGGCTCTATTTCGAGCCTCTGACAGCTGAAGATGTCATCGAGGTCGCTCGGGTCGAAGGCGCGCGGGGAGAGTTGGTCGGCGCCATCGTGCAGTTTGGCGGGCAAACGCCGCTCAAGCTAGCCTCGGCACTGGCGGAGGCTGGTATCCCGATCCTCGGCACTTCGCCGGACGCCATCGACCTTGCTGAGGACCGGGAGCGCTTCCAGGGCCTGCTCTCGGAGCTGGGGCTTACCCAGCCCGAAAACGGCGTTGCAGCCTCCGCCAGCGAGGCGGCGGCGATCGCCGAACGCATCGGCTACCCGGTGCTTCTACGACCCTCCTATGTGCTTGGTGGTCGGGCGATGGAGATTGTCCACGATCGGGCCGCGCTCGACCGCTATATCCGCGCGGCAGTGGAGGTTTCGGGCGCAGCTCCAGTGCTGGTAGACCGCTATCTGCGCCATGCGACTGAAGTGGATGTAGATGCACTCTGCGACGGCCACACTGTCGTCGTCGTTGGCGTGATGCAGCATATTGAGGAGGCGGGCGTGCATTCCGGCGACTCAGCCTGCTCGCTGCCGCCGCACTCGCTGGCGGCGGATACCGTTGTGGACATTGAGCGCCAGACGGAGGCGCTCGCGTTCGCACTCGGGGTTGTGGGACTGATGAATGCGCAATTCGCTGTCACGCACGGCCCGGAGGGGGATCGCATCTATATCCTGGAAGTGAACCCGCGTGCGAGTCGCACCGTGCCCTTCGTGGCCAAGGCCACTGGCACGCCGGTGGCCAAGATCGCTGCGCGGCTGATGGTTGGTGAGCCGCTTGCCGTCTTTCCGCACCTGGAGTCCGGGCGGCATATCGCGGTTAAGGAAGCTGTATTCCCCTTCGCCCGTTTCTCCGGCGTGGACACCGTGCTCGGCCCCGAGATGAAATCGACCGGCGAGGTCATGGGCATCGACACGGATTTCGCCCGCGCCTTCGCCAAGGCACAGCTCGGCGCCGGTGTCGTGCTGCCGGGCGGGGGCACGGCCTTCGTCTCGGTGCGCGACAGTGACAAAGCGGTCGCGGTCGAGGTGGCGCGCATGCTTGCCGCCAACGGCTTCCGGCTGACCGCGACCGGCGGCACAGCCCGCGCGCTCCTGGCCGAGGGGTTGGAGGTCGATGCAGTCAAGAAGGTGCGGGAGGGGCGCCCGCATGTCGTGGATGCCATCAAGAGCGGCGAGGTGCAGCTTGTCGTCAATACGACCGAGGGTGCGGCCGCGCTCCGCGACAGCTACAGTCTGCGCCGTGAGACGCTGAACCGCCGCGTGCCCTACTTCACCACCCTTGCCGGTGCGCATGCGGCCGCCCGCGCTATCGCGGCGGTCAAGGCCGCCCGTCTTGAAGTGGCTCCGCTGCAATCCTATTTTGACGGGTCGTTCCGGCTCTGACTTCACCCGTCGCGCAAGGGAAATAGGTTGAGATGGACAAGGTGCCGATGACACCCGACGGCTACCGTCGGCTGGAGGAGGAGTTACGCCGCCTGAAAACGATCGAGCGGCCCGCCATCGTCCGCGCCATCGCGCAGGCGCGCGATCATGGCGATCTTTCCGAGAATGCGGAGTATCATGCGGCCCGCGAGCGGCAGTCCTTCATTGAGGGCCGCATGGCGGAGCTTGAGGACAAAGTTGCGCGGGCGGAGGTGATCGATCCCTCGCAGATTTCCGGCGACAAGGTGATGTTCAGCGCCCAGGTGACGGTGGTGGACGAGGAGAATGACGAGGAATCCTGCTACCGCATCGTCGGCCAGGATGAGAGCGATGTGGCCCAGGGCCGGCTCTCCGTTGCCTCACCGCTCGCGCGCGCTATGATCGGCAAGTCGGTCGGCGACCAGATCGAGGTCGATGCGCCGGGTGGCGCTCGCTACTACGAGATCGTCAAGATCGACTACGCCTGAGCTCGGCACACGGGTACGGCGTGCCTGGCCCGTCTCCGGCATGACAGGCGCCGCCCCCTTTGCGATGAATTTGCTTCTATGGCCGGCAGCGCTCTCGGGGAGGCTGTCGCACCAGTCGCGATATTTATCCTGGACCGCATGTGGTGACGGCATCCGCCCGTTGTCGAGGCCGCGAGCGCAGCCATGCCTTTGTCGTCCGTCACATCGAGCCGTCTCGGCGATGCCGTCCAGGCTCGATAGCGCGGCCGGGTCGTGGCACACGGCACCCGCTAGCCATCGGCGAGATAGCTGCGCACCAGGGTGCGGCCGCACGCCACGCCGGTAATCATGGCTGTGGGCACCGGGCTGTGACCTCAATCTCGATCTTCATAGCGGGATCGACGAGCCCCGCAACGACAACTGCCGTGGCGGCCGGCCGGATGGCGCCAAACACCCCTGCGAACACTGGCATGAGCGCCGTGAAATCACTGGCGTCGGTCAGGTAGTAGGTAACCCGCACGACATCCTCAAAGCCGGTTCCAGCCTCGGCAAGCGCCGCGCCGATGATGTCGAAGGCACGGCGCGCCTGCTCTGCTGCATCGTCAGGAATCACACCGGTCTGCGGGTCCGCACCTGTCGTGCCGGCGACATGCACCCAGCCGTCTTGCACCACGGCGCGGGAATAGCCGGCGGCGGCCTCATAGCGGCCGCCGGAGGAGATCAGCCGACGGGTCACGCCGTGCGTTCGATGGCCATCGCCGTCGCCTCACCGCCACCGATGCAGATCGCCGCGACGCCTTTCTTCGCACCGGTCTTTCGCATGGCGTTGATGAGCGTCGCCACGATCCGTGCGCCCGAGGCGCCGACTGGGTGGCCTAGGGCACAGGCACCGCCGTGGATGTTCACCTTCTCGGCCGGCAGGGCGAATTCGCGCATTGCCGCCATCGTCACCACCGCGAAGGCCTCGTTGATCTCATAGAGCTCGACTTCGTCCTTGTCCCAGCCGGTCTTCTCGAACAGCTTGTGCATCGCGCCGACGGGCGCGGTCGTGAACCAGCGCGGCTCCTGGCTATGCGAGGTATGGGCAACGATGGTGGCGAGCGGCGTCAGACCCCGACGCTCAGCCTCGGACCGGCGCATCAGCACCAGCGCGGCCGCACCATCGGAGATCGAGCTGGAATTGGCCGGTGTCACCGATCCATCCTTGGCGAAGGCGGGCTTCAGGCTTGGGATCTTCTCGATATTGGCGGTGAAGGGCTGTTCGTCCTGCGCGACAGTCGTCTCGCCGCGCCGCGTTTTCACCGTCATGGGCACCATCTCGCTATCGAATGTGCCGTCCTCATTGGCGATCCGAGCCCGGTTCAGAGAGCGAATCGCGAACTCGTCCTGCTCCTCGCGGGTGAACTGGAAACGCCGTGCCGTCTCCTCGGCAAAATGGCCCATCAGCGCGCCGGGCTCATAGGCGTCCTCAAGGCCGTCCAGGAACATGGCGTCATCCAGCCGGCCGTGGCCCATACGCATGCCGGCTCGCGCCTTCTCCACCATATAGGGGGTATTGGTCATGCTCTCGAAGCCGCCCGAGACCATGACATCATTGGTGCCGGCGAGCAGTAGGTCGTGGCTTAGCATGGTGGCCTTCATGCCGGAGCCGCAGAGCTTGTTGATGGTGGTGGCACCCGCTGAATTGGGGATGCCAGCATGGATCGCGGCCTGGCGGGCCGGACCCTGCCGCTGGCCGTGCTGCAGCACGCAGCCGAGGATCACCTCGTCGACATCCTCCGCTGCCACGCCCGCAGTTTCCAGCGCCCCAGCGATCGCGCGCGTGCCGAGCTCCGGGCCCGTCGCGTCCTTGAGCGTGCCCTGGAAACTTCCCATCGGCGTACGCGCCATGCCTACAATGACAACCGGATCCGCGTTCATGACTCACTCCCTTGTTGCAGTGCAGCATGAATCATAGGGCATCCGCCGTGCATGTCCACTCCTCGGCGCAATCCGTCGCAGGGTCCGCCGACAGGGCAAAAGACTGCGGGCCTGAAGGTTCTGAGCCAACGCGGCGGGGGCACCCGCCGCGCCTGCCGGAGTGGAATGATTCCCCGCCGCCATTTTGTTGCAGGCAATCCTCGCCACCGCCATACTCGCCGACGAGACACCACATATGATGCCGACAGACCGGAATTGGTGACTGACATGGACATCGCCGCAAGCACCCTGGAAGCCGCGCTTCGCGAACTTCCCGAACTGCCGACTCCTGTCAGCAGCTGGCATGTCGAAACCGGCTCCGACTCTACCGACGATCCGGCCGTGTGGGTGTGGGCGATGCTGAAGGACGATGACGTCAAATTCACCAAGCGGTCGCGATTGCGCTCGATCATTCGCGATCTTGTCGAAGAGAAGACCGATTCCTCTATGCTCGTCTATGTCCGATTCCGTGGCGCGTCCGAGGTCGAGCATTCGGCATGAGCCTGCACGCGGAGTTGCTGAAGCAGGCCCACTTCCTCGCCCGCAAGGAACCCAAGAAACCGACCCAGGCCAGCCTCCGCCGCGCGGTATCGGCATCTTACTACGCCCTTTTTCCTGACTTCCGACGTTTTCTCGCGTAAGTTATTGATATTGTTGGAGTGTGGTTGCCACAGGGCACTACATCGCCCGTTTCGGAGCGATTCTGGCAGAGTTTGGTGAGCTGGCTTGATCAGCAGCGCTGTTGTGTTTCGCCTCTGTTCCGATGGCATTGGGAACGGCGCTTCATTCCAGGTCAGGCCGACGCATTTGAGGATGCGCTTTGCATCGGTGGTGAGGGGGCATGGCATATCGCTCAGATGTGCCCTTGCGCCTCAGGATCGAGACCTGCAAGGCATTCAATGCCTTGCGGATCCGCGCCGGGCTCATCGGGTGGTATGTCGAGTCGCTTGCGCAGGTGCTGCAAACAGCAGAAGGCCGTGTAGCAGATAGCAATATGAGCGCGCACCCGTCGCGGCTTCCAGTGATAGATGGGACGGATTTTCAGATCGTGCTTGTTGGTGCGGGAGCAGGCTTCGATCTCCCAGAAATGTCGCGGGGAGCGCTCGCGTCATATGCTGGCCGCTTGCCGGGCGCCGGCTCCCATGCGAGGATAGCGCCATGACGGACGGGCCGACGCCGCACGAGCTATCCGAGCGGATAGCCCGCCTGGAGGAGCGCATGAAGACCATGCAGGCGGAATACAAAACCGACATTGCGCGCCTGGCCGAAGACAACGCGAAGCGCGATGCGCGCCTGGCCGAAGACATGGGGAAGCGCGACACCGAAGCCGCCCGGCGCGAAACGCGGTTGATTCTGGCGCTTGCCGGCATGATCGCGTTGGCGGTTGCGATCCTGAAATTCGCCTGACGGCCTGCCGGTTCCGCCTTCCCCGGACCACCTGAAAACGACATGGCAGTGAAGAACGCTCAAGCGCTGCTCACAAAGGCTGATGCTTACCTTGCCCGCACGGTAGCTCAACCTCGATAGCTGGCACACAACCCGGCGCCTGCAACGGGATTTCGCCGATGTCGATGACCCAGAGAGTGCGGCGCACGGTCGGGAGATCCTGCGGGTCGCGGAGTTCCTCGTGACGAAGGAACTCCGCCCAAGCGCCGTCCGGCGTGTCGCAAAGGTAGTGGGTCAAGCTCGCCTGGCGCGTTCCACCGGCCGGCGGATTGTGATGCATCCTCCCGCAGAAAGGGAAAGCGGGGATCGGCATGGCGGTAGGCGATCACGTCGCCGGCGATGACGCCAACGCTCGGGCGAGATCGCGGACCCTTCGGGGGCCGTCGTCTCCCGACGACCACTCGTGGTCGAGCACTTGCGAGGGTGTGTTGCCGTCGAGCCTCTCGCGCGGCCGGTGGAACCAGCGCCGGACCCCGATATCGTTGTATGCGCGCGTCAAGGCCGTGATGACGGCCGATGCAAGCCCCGGATCGTCGAATGGACGCCGAACGGACTGACGGGTTTCGCGCCTGACTGCTTCTGTTTCACGCTTGACGTTGTCTTCGGCAAGCCGTGCGATGTCGGTCTTATATTCAGTCAAGGGCTAGGCGAATTTCAGGATCGCAACAGCCAGCGCGATCATGGCGGCCAGTGCCAGGATCATAGCCCGGTCGCGCTGCGCAAGCTCTTTCGAGAGCCGCTCGAACCCGGCTTCGGTTTCTGCCTTCCGCGTCTCCATGCGTTACTCCAAGCGGGCGACCCGCTCGGATAGCTCATGCGGCCCGTCCGTCATGGCGCGACTGTCGCACAGAAGACGGTCCAGAGTCCATGCGCGCCCCCAGGTCGTTTCATTCCAACTCCCCGGGGGTTGTCCATAAAGAACCCCGGCGCACACGGGAGTACGCCGGGGATCCGGGTTGGTCGCTAGAGGCGTTGGCGCTCGCCGGGCGGGAAGGCGGCGCCTCTTCCTGGCGCAAGCGTATTCACAGCCCGCCGAACAGGTCGTAGAGCATGGCGGCGATTTCGCCCTCGAGCGGGAAGGAGAGCATGCCGAGCACAGAATAGCCAAGCAGCCAGGGCATGGCGTAGAAGCGAACCAGGAAGAAGAACCAGGCGACATAGAGCGGCACAACAGGGTCAATCAGGAAGCCCGGCGTGACCGGCCTGAAGACCCGGAGAATCGGGTCGGTCATCTTCACGAACGCCTTCATGAAGAAGAAGTCAGAAGTGACAGGCAGGAAGAGATTCATGGCGGCGCGGCCGACCAGGGTCCACATCGCCACGCCCAGCACATAATCGAGCAGCACAACCCAACCGGGCAAGGCATGCGCCAAGCTATGCATGTGGTTCTGCCATCCTGGTCACAGCGGTCCCGCACGGCACTGTCATGGCGCGGCCGCCTGACGTGGTTGCCTGACGCGGCCGCAGGGCAGATCCCGCAGGCCGATGCCGCGAGAGGCGGGGCCGCAGCCCCGCCTCCCTTGACGCTTGGCCGAACGGTTTGCGGTCAATGCGTCTCGGCCAACACGGTCTTGCCCGTCGGAATACGGGTCTCCTCTACCATGGCCTGCGTTTCCGCATCCGGCGCCGGTGTTATCAGCGACACCACGACCATGACCACCAGCGAGACTGGCATACCGATCATGCCGAAGCGCAGATGGTCGATGGACCAGAGCTGGGCCTCAGGGCCGGCGCCATAGACGTGCCAGAGATAGAGCGAGCCGGCCACGAAGCCGGCGATCATGCCGGCAATAGCACCGGCCCGGTTGGCCCTCTTCCACCAGATACCGAGCACCAGCGGGAAGAACAGCCCCGAGGAGGCGAAGCAGAACGCCCATGCCACGGCACCGAGGATGCCGGTCAGCTTCAACGAAGCCACCAGCGCCGCCAGCGCGCCGATGCCGACCAGAAGCACGCGGGCCACCACGAGGCGCCGGCGTGTATCGGCCTGCGGGTCGATAATCTTGTAGTAGAGGTCGTGGCTAAGCGCATTAGCGATCGCCAGCAGCAGACCGTCGGCGGTGGACATGGCCGCCGCCATGCCGCCTGCCGCGACCAGGCCGGAGATCACATAGGGCAATCCGGCGATCTCGGGCGTGGCAAGCACGACAATGTCGGGCCGCATGAAGAACTCGTTGAGCTGCACGATTCCGTCGCCGCTCTGGTCCACCACCGACAGCATGCCGACCGCGGACCAGTTCTTCACCCATTCAAGCGCCATGACATCCTCGACCGCCTTGCCGACCACCGCGGTAGCGAGAGTCGGGTCGAGCAGCTGCAGCTTCGTCAGCGTGGCGAGTGCCGGCGCCGAGAAATACAGTAGGAAGATGAAGAACAGCGACCAGCCGACCGACTTACGTGCTTGGCGCACGGACGGCGTGGTGAAATACCGCATCAGGATATGCGGCAGCGACGCCGTGCCAGCCATCATGCAGAGCGCAAGCGTGACGAATTTCCAGCTGTCGAGCGAGGTCTGCGGGTCGAAATGCGGCGTCGTTAGCACCCTTAGGCCAGCCACGGCCTCGGCAGCCGGCTGCAACCCGTATTGTGCTTCCAGCTCCTGGATGCGCTGCGCTGCCTCACCATAGCCGAAATGCGGGATGATACCGAAGCCCTGCGAGTTCGACATCCAGATCAACGGCACCAGATAAGCGATGATGAGCACGATATACTGTGCCACCTGCGTCCAGGTCACCCCGCGCATACCGCCGAGCATGGAGCAGAGTAGGATGCCGAGCAGGCCGAACCAGACGCCGATCTCGAACGGGATGCTGAGCGCACGGGCGGCGATTGTGCCGGTGGCGTTGATCTGCGCCGTCACATAGGTGAAGGACGCAACCACCAGGATGAAGACTGCGCAGAACCGCGCAAGGTTTCCGCCATAGCGGGTGCCGATGAAGTCCGGCACCGTATAGCAGCCGAACTTGCGCAGATAGGGTGCCATCAGCGCGTTGACCAACACATAGCCACCGGTCCAGCCAATGACGAAACCCAGATAGGGGTAGCCACCGAAATAGATACCGCCGGCAAGTGCCACGAAGGACGCGCCTGACATCCAGTCGGCTGCCGTCGCCATGCCGTTATAGAGGGCCGGGACCTCTCGCCCGGCGACATAATAGGCCTCCACCTGCATGGTGCGCGACAGCCAGCCGATGGTGGCGTAGATCGCGAGCGTGAAGAGCAGGAACAGCACGCCGATGGTTCTGGCGCCGACGCCGAACTGCTCGATGACGGCCATGAGGGCGAAGAAGGCAAGGAAACCCAACGTGTAAAGGCCGTAAACCTTGCCGAGTTTGTCGACGAATCTCGTGCCTTGTGCTTGTGTGTTCATGAGTCGCTCCCCTTATTCTTCGGCCACACCGTGCTCTTCGTCGATTTTGTCCTGGAGGAGATTGTGGACAACGATCAACAGCACGAAGATGATCAATGAGCCCTGCACAATGAAATAGTAACCGAGCGGGAATCCGAGGAAGGATGCTGCATCCAGATCCTTGGCGAACCACGGCACCACATATCCGAACAGGAACCAGATCGCTAGGACCACATAGGTCAGTGTGGAGGTTTTCCTCCAGTGTGACCGCCGAGTTTCGGCGCTAACTTCCGCCATGCGTCTTTCTCCCTTGATTGTTATTGTTCAGGCACCGGCTTCCCCGGCCCTTCTTGCGAGCGTTCGGGTCCTCTTCCTGCCGTCGGGGATACCGCACTAGGCCATGCTCGCCTATAGTCGAGATTCTCATCTATGTGAACCCGGAAAAACGGGCATGTTACGCTGGAACATCCTCCGTTTGTGGGCATTTATGAGCAGGTTTCGCCCGCGTTTCGAGCGCCACAGGCTCGACACGCCGGAGCTGCTGGCCAGCTTTCTATGCACGCGCTCGTCCTATGTCGCGCAGACTTCGCTCTATGGTTACCTGAAGACACGCATGGGCACGAGCTACCGAACTTATTTCGAAGACGACATGTTTTCGGCCTCGATCCGCATGGCAGCCATCAAGTTGTTTCTCTCCTGCCTTGCGGATTTGACGGTGTTCGCCGCGGCGCTCTGTGCCCGCGACGGACCGCTCCCACCGAGCGGCGCGGCCGCACTGGCGCAGTTCTGTTTCCAACGGGCGGCGACGCAGGGCCTGGCAGAAGCTGGCGTGGGCCCAGTGCCGGTAGACGCCCTAGAGCGCCTCACCCAACGCCTGCAGGCGACCGACTGGGAAGCGGCGGTTGACGGCCGCAGGGCCTTCGCCGGCAGCGAGGTGGACCTCGTGCGGTTCGCGCCAGTGATCGACGAATACAAGGCGCTCGACCGCGAAATTGTGACTAACTCGATCCGCTTCCGCTGGCACGATGTACGTGACCAGCTCCGTCGCCGTCTCGAAGCCCCGAGGCTAGCCAACAAGATCCCGCCGCAAGCCGTCGACACAACAGACGGCTGAGACGCACGGGCCAAGAGTCAAGGAATTACACTGCGGATTAGGGCCATTTGGGGTTTGGCGTAGGGTTGCATCATATTGTAGCTAATCCCCGCCATTGGACGCCGAAGGAATGATATAGTGTTGTAATAGTTATAGATTTTCGGCTCCCTTCAGTTTCGCAGCCCTTGACTTACTGCCAGATATCGCCTTCAATCACCCCCGATTTGATGCCGCATGTATGCGGTTTGATGACTGAACTTCGAACGATTCCAGGGCCGAACACTTCTCAAGCGCGACGAGACCCCGAAAACGCCCGTGCGGTCTCGCGGTGACGCAAGGGGAGGAAGAGGCCGGTGGTTTCAGGGGGTGGATAGGCGGAGCCCGGAGTTGCCATCGACTTCCTCATCCCCGCCATCCTTCGGACCGACGCCTTCGGGGAGAGGCAACCATGCCGAAACGGAGCACCCTCAGGCTGACCAAGCGGAGTGTGGACGCCCTTGAGCCCGGCCGCAAGGACGCGATCTTCTGGGACCGCGACCTCGCCGGCTTCGGGGTGCGCGTCCATGCCACCGGGCGCAAGCTCTGCATCGTCCAGTCCAGGGGGCCGGCGGGGCTGAAGCAGGCCACCTTGGGGCCGGTCGGCGAGAGGACCGTGGAGGAGTATCGTCGCGAGGCGGCGGCGGCCATCGACCGCATCAAGCGGGGCGAGGACCCGATCCCGCCGGAGCCCGAGCCCACCGTCGCCGATCTGGCGGTGCTCTGCCTCAAGGATCACGTCGCCGCGCGCTGCAAGCCGGCGACGGCGGAGAACTACCGGAAGTCCATCGACGGCCACATCCTGCCGGCGCTGGGCAGCAAGGCGCTGAAGGATGTTGTGCTGGAAGACCCCGCCAATCTTCACCACGCGCTGCGCGGCACGCCGGCGGCGGCCAACCAGGCGATCTGGGTGCTCTCGAAGATGTTCTCGCTGGCCGAGAGCTGGGAGATGGTCCCGCCTGGGTGCAACCCGTGCCGGCATATCCGGCACTACCGCGCTACGCCCCGCGAGCGCTTCCTGACGCCGGACGAGTTCCGGCGCGTCGGCGACGCCCTGAAGGCGTTCGAGGCCAGGGGCTCCATGCTGCCCTCGGCTATCGCGGCGATCCGCCTGCTGATGCTGACCGGCTGCCGCAAGGGCGAGGTCCTGACGCTGCGCTGGACGGACGTCGATCTCAACGCGGGCGAGCTCCACCTGCC
Source organism: Alphaproteobacteria bacterium (assembly GCA_026710105.1). Lineage (GTDB taxonomy): Bacteria > Pseudomonadota > Alphaproteobacteria > Bin95 > Bin95 > Bin95. The sequence continues at coordinate 5,638 of JAPORR010000240.1, read as the reverse complement.
CGACGCGAAATCCGGCCCCCGCGCGGTGCAGCTGCCACCGCCGGCGGTGTGGCTGCTGGAGAACCTGCCGCGCCGTGAGGGCAACCCGTTTGTGTTTCCGGGCCGGATCGCCGACGGGCATTACAGCGCGGGCGCTCTCGACCACGCCTGGCTGGCCGTGCGGAAGGCGGCAAAGCTGGAGGATGTACGAATCCATGACCTCCGGCACAGCTTCGCCTCCAGGGCGCTGGCGCTCGGCGAGACCCTGCCGGTGATCGGCAAGCTGCTGGGGCACAACGACATCGAGACCACCGCGAGATACGCGCATTTGGCGCAAGATTCCGTCCACGAGGCGGCGGAGAGAATCGCATCGAGCATTGCCATGGACGTTCTGTAACCACCCTGCCGCACTTCGCTTGCCAGCCGCGGTACATCACCTCGCTTTCCAACTTCGACCTCACGGTAAATTCGTTCTGATTTACGTCGCCGGCTTGTCGGCACTCAATGATGATCCGCCCGTTTTTGTGAGACGGTCAGACGGGCGCTGGTCTCGGGGCGGTGTTGTCGGTCATTTTGAGGAAGTCGAGCATCCGCCTGGGGTTACATGGTACATGCGGACGGATCCGGCACGCTCGAACGGCGGTCGGCGCGACCACTATCTGGAGCGACCGGCGGTGTGGCGGCCTCTTGACCCCGAACTGTTCGATGGATTGGGAAAGTTGATCCGGGACGGTCGCCCGGTACGCGCATCTGGCGCGCGACTCGATCTAGAACGCCACCGCCCGGATCACGGGAGGCATCGGTGGGAATCTATCGTCCACTCAGGGGGTCGTCACCAATAGGCAATGAACGCCCACCAGTCACGACACCTGACCGATCCGCGCGGTTTTCTCTAAATCAGACGAAAATACCCAATATCCGTTTATTTCGAGTAAAATCAGTGCTAAGTTTTGAGTTGCTAGGCACTCGCAGGATCTTTCATGGCTCGAAGCGATCTTATCGTCGACCTTGTCAAGGCCGGTGTTAGCGGGGATCAGGAATCAGCCCGTGTGACCGCTGAAGCGATCGCAGCGAATGAGCGCGCCAAGAAGCACACCGTTGTCGCCGAACGGATCGACCGCGCGCTCACCGCGCCGCCTCGCCCTACAGGCGCAAGCCCGACCAGGCAGAGCGGCCTGCGTGTCCGCGATGGGTCCGGGGGTATTCAGCGACGTCACTCCGAACGACCGTTGACCAGTCTGTTTCTCGCAAAGGCTATCCGGAACGCATGTGAGGAACTCATCGAGGAACAGGGCCGGGCCGAAGTCCTGCGCGCCCACGGCCTGGAGCCTCGTCACCGAGTCCTGCTAGTCGGGCCGCCAGGAAACGGTAAGACTTCCCTTGCCGAGAGTCTCGCCTTCGAACTTGCGCTGCCGCTATTTGCCGTCCGATACGACGCAGTGGTGACGAGCTATCTGGGTGAAACCGCCCAGCGGCTCAGACGCCTTTTCGATTTCGTGCGCACCGAACCGTGTGTTCTCTTCTTCGATGAATTCGACGCCATCGGAAAGGAACGCGGAGATCTTCACGAAACCGGCGAAATCAAGCGGGTCGTGACCACCCTTCTTCTGCAACTTGACGATCTTCCCTCCTACTGCGTTCTCGTCGCTGCTACTAACCATTCTGAGCTGCTCGATCGGGCCACGTGGCGACGCTTTGAGATCAAACTGGAACTTGGGAGACCGACCGAAGACCAGATGACCGAGTATTTTGCTTACCGGCTCCGAGAATTCGGCGAAAAGTCAGGATATACGGCGAAACGATTGCGCTCGGCTGTTTCACCGAAAAGCTTCTCAGAAGCCGAGGATTTCTTTCTTGATCTTCACCGCCGCTACGCGTTGGCGCAAGGCAACCTGACTTTCCGAACGCTGGTGAAAGATCGGGTAAAGGCTAGGACCGGCCTGAGCGATCAGCACGGTCGATACGGTACGAATGACAGACCGACCGATCCTGCGCCTTCCTGATTCGCGGCCTGCGCGCAGGATACCCGGTGCAGCGGCTCGGTTCCCTCGGCCCCGCGGAGCCGGTCGCCGCCGCCAGGGAGAGCGCTTCGGCCAGGAATTCGACCGAATTGAGGATGCTCTCGCTCGTGACGATGCGGAACTTGAACTGCGGCGGGATCCGTTCGGGATCGCGCCTGAACGTGCTCTCGTCTTCGTAACCGCTGTTGCCATCGCCGACTTTGCTCGCGCCTCCCGGTTGGTCGGTCTCGAGGTTCTGTCCGAGATCGAACTGGAAGACGACTATGAGCTGCCGGATGACCTGATCGCCGAACACCCGGGCGCCGCGTCTCCCACTCTCTATGCGACCATGCCCACCCAGGATGCCTTCAACAGGCTCCTGCGGCTTTGGCGCAGATATCAGGCCAATCGCGAACCCGAGCGTGACTATGCGCCTTGGTGGCGCCTCTTCGATATGCTTGCCGAGTTGCGACCATGGGGACCGGAAGACCGTCTAACTGCTGACAACCGCGTTGAGTTCGAGAACCGGCTTCCCTTTGACGATGAGACCGAAGTCCGACTAGAGCTCGAACATTGGCCGGCGCGCGATCAAGACCAACTGCGTCAGTGGCGTCGAGAAACCGAAGCAAGGGTCGCCGCACTGGCCGGCCGGGTCATTGATCGAAGCGCCATCCACGAGGGAAGCTTCGTCTATGACGCCATGCTCGTCGGCCTCGCTGCCGGCCATGTACGCGCAATGCTAGGCAATCCGGCTGCCCCAGACGCACTCGCAACACTCGATGGCCTACAGTTCGTCTTACCCCAAACCATTGCCCAGTCATTGCCTTCGCACTCTCAACCGACGGATGTTGACCAAGCCGACTTCAACGACTTCGATCCCGCCAGTCCTTTCCGCGTCCTCCTCCTCGATGGCACGCCGATTGCCGGCCACCGCAGCCTCGATGGTGGCGTTGCCATCGAAGATGTACACGATCTGGTCGACCGTTCCCTCGTCGCCACCCGCCGCCATGCGACGTCGATGGCATCGCTCATCCTGAGGGGCGATCTTGAATCAGACGGACACCCGGTTCGCGATAGCCGCCTGCTTGCAATTCCGCTGTTGGTCGACACCGAGGACGGGGCCACCTCTCCAGATGATCGCCTTTTCGTCGACCTCGTTCATACCGCCCTTCAACGCGCATTCCGCGGTGATGAACCCTTGGTCCCCGAAGCTTTTGTCGTGAATTTCTCGATAGGCGTACGCGGATCGCATTTCGCCGGTCGTATCAGCTCACTGGCGCGGCTGCTCGACTGGTGGGCAACGGAGGAAGGAATTCTCTTTGTCGTTTCTGCAGGCAATGTAGAGCACGATCTTCATGTCCCCACCACGACTGTCGGCGAGTTCGAGATCCTATCGTTGGCGGAACGTCAGGACATTGTCCGCGCCGCCCAACGCCGACACCGTCATGAACGCACATTGCTGGCACCCAGCGAAGCGCTCAACACCCTTACGGTCGGCGCCGCATCCCTTGATTTCGCCCCACCCCGCATGGACCCCGGTCCAGGCACTGTCGAGATTCAGGCGGACGGCGAAACTCTACCCGCACTGTCCAGCGGATTGGGTTTGGGGCTATTTCGCACCATCAAGCCGGATCTCATTGGTGTTGGAGGACATCACGAAATCCGCGCCCTGCCGACGGGTGACGACCTGAGGCTGCGAGCCGTTTCTAAGAGCGCCCGCACTGGTTTGAGCGTAGCGACCGCCGGCCTCGGCTCACCCCGGTCGCAATCCCGAGGGACGAGTTGCGCCGCTGCCCTCGTAACGCGGTCCCTGCTCGATGCCGCCGCCACGCTCTCAGAAGAAGATGGTCCATATGAGGGCCGCGATCTTTCTCGTAACGACCTTGCGCTTCTGACCAGGGCCTTGGCGATCAATGCAGCACGGTGGCCCGATGCTGCCAAGGCACTCTATGCCGCAGAGCTCGCCGCCCCTGGTGGACGCTTCCAGCAAGCCGCAGAAGAGGTGGCCCGCCAATTCGGATACGGCTTCCTGGATCCCGAACTCATGCGCGAGGCCCCGCTTCACGGCGTAACGCTGGTAGGGCTCGGTCAGGTTCGAAAAGATCAGGGGACCATCTTCGATATGCCACTGCCACCGTCTCTATCCGGCGATAGGGTTCACCGATCAATGCTGGTCACCCTGACATGGTTTTCGCCAGCAGAGCCGTCTCGCGCGCGATATCGTCTGGCCGCTCTCGAAGCCATAGCCGCGGACGGTGACCTGCTCGAAGATGACGCCGAGGACAAGCATTGGAACCTCGCAATGAAATCCGAGCCCCCAGCTGTTGCGCTCATAAAGCGTGGCACCGTCTGGTCCCGCCGCCTCGTGCACAACCGTGTCCGCGCACCGGACTTCAAGGATGGAGCAACACTGCCCATCCGGGTTCAGTGTCGGGACGCCTCTGGAGGCGGTCTCGATCCCGATTTGGATATTTCATTCGCAATCGCTGTCACACTGGAAGTCGCGGCGACTGCTGAATATGACGTGCGTGAAGAAATCCGCGATCAACTTGTGATCCGACTCCGGGGAGAACAGCGCATTTAGCGCCCAGTCTCCCAACCGAAGCGAAAATCTACGAAATGACGCAGACGAGTGCGATACGTGGCCAGCCCTTCCCTTCGTTACTCTGTGGATCTATCGGATCTCTATATCTTCAGAAGGCTTGGGTGAATGTATAGGCCCCACGCGCAAGAGTCACAGTCGGCGGCCCCGTAGATCGTTTCGGGGGGACAGGTGATCCAGTCCATCGCGAAGCAATTTATTACCTAACTCGTCTGCCTTGAGGTCACCCGTATCCCGCCACCATTGCACAAAATCCTACACTACTCTGCTTTCTCCTCTATCTTCGCTCGCTTTCGACTCGCTTTCAGGAAGTCATCAATTAGAGCCATAAGTTCGTGAATTGTGGCAGACCGACCCCCGTGTCAAGTGTTGCCTTGTTGCCATGGCTACCTTGGTAAGCAGTGCGGATCTTCCAAGATAGGCTTCATCGAAGTCCAACCTCTACGTTCATCTCTTGCGGGGCTGTATGACTCATATCATGCCGTCATCTCGCGTCACCCGAATCGTCCCCCAATACCTGTAGTCCAACCGAAAGGACGCACCACCGTCGTCAGGTATTCGTGCGTTCAGCGAGTGATGGTGGCGGAATGGCAGCGACTGGTTGGCATGGTTCGTCTCCCAGCCGACGCCACAGTTCAGTTCACCCCCCCCCCGGTCGTCGAACGGTAACCAATGCCCCGCCTACCCGGCCGCGCCAGCCGCCCCACCGCTCGACCGAGTATTGAAAAGATCTGCTTCCAGTTTGATGACTGATCTAGGAATTTTGCTATCTGGTAGTCGAAGAATGATGATATTATTCAATAAATATAGCATATTATGCGTATTCAACGCAAGTTAATCCAAGCTTGGTTGTAGGAATGCCCGCGCGCGGGGCAACCCGAGCGGTCGGGACATTCTGTGCTATAATGTTGCGTGCCTCAATCAAGGTTTGAGAGGCTTCTAGTCAAGACTTCAGGCGGCGAAACGCGCGGCGGCTATCACAATGTGGGGACCGAACATTGTCGTATCGGAAAGGGAGTGAATCTCGTATGGCGATGATGCCGCTGGGGTGAGTGTC